>NZ_NRIQ01000104.1:0-948 GCF_020224095.1 Enterobacter sp. CCUG 70166 | reverse complement strand
TTTTTGTTGACCACTTCATAGCGAGAGCATCTCGTCAAAATCATCCGGAGCAATACCGGGTTCGGTCTGACTAGCTTTGGGATCGCGAAGTAATACTTAAATATCTCGCTCCCCGTATCTGACCACCAGTAAGTAGAGAGCAATAAGAATATGGCGATGATCTTCTGTTGCAGGAACGGTAAGGTTCAGAATATGAATATCATTAACAAACTTCTTCATTAATCGCGGTGTGATACGAGGATACTCAGAGGGTTTCCAGCGCTCAAGCAACACCGTTGCTTCCCGGCACGCTATCCCTGCATCCTCATTTACTGTTTCTTTCCAGTACTGCCTTAACGCTTCCTGCCATCCTGCCGAAATAAGAGGAGGAACCTGAAAACTTACAGGAATCCGCTTTGCAATAAACTCACGCCCGCTGAAACCCGCCACAGAAAGTGAGGCTGAAACCTGTCTTGCCGAATAGGGCACCACTATCCTGAAGTGTTCATGAGTGGCTCCGGCAATAAGCTCCATATCACTCCAGAGCTCTTTCACTTTGTCTGCACTGATTCGGTCCAGATTATCAATGATAAGGATGAAGCGATCTCCATGGGAAATGACCTCTTTGGAGGTAAATCCCTGCAGAGCTTCAGCCAGCTCAATAGCTCCGACCTCCTTATTAACTAGCCAAGTCTCTTCAATCCTGTCAGTACTGTTGCGTTTGAACAAATCACCAATACTCGAATACCCTTTCTTTCTGTACCATTCCATGTTCTGCAGGCATGCCAGTCCTGCGACCATAATGGCAGGAGAAAGAAACGCGGCCACCTCAACATAAAAAAGCCACCCTAATAATGACTCCTTGTGATCCTACCCACGTAATGTGGACACGGCCCTAAGCGAGGTTCTGGTTTTCAAATTGTTCGGGACTGAGTCCGCCACAGGCACTGTGTCTGAATCGCCACGGGT
>NZ_NRIQ01000103.1:0-911 GCF_020224095.1 Enterobacter sp. CCUG 70166 | reverse complement strand
CAGGGGTCGTCTCAGAATTCGGAAAATAAAGCACGCTAAGGCGTAGTCACCCCGTGACTCCCCCGCGCCGATGCAGCGAGCTTCGTTCCGTCTTGCAGTGACGCAATCAGCGGGCAGGAAACGTTCCCTTTCCGCGCATGGCAGGCGCACACCAGTTCAGACAGCACGGCCTCCATGCGTGCCAAGTCGGCCATCTTCTCGCGCACATCCTTGAGCTTGTGCTCGGCCAGGCCGCTGGCTTCCTCGCAATGGGTGCCATCCTCCAGCCGCAGTAGCTCGGCGATTTCGTCCAGGCTAAAGCCCAGCCGCTGGGCCGATTTCACGAACCGCACTCGTGTTACATCCGCCTCGCCATAGCGGCGAATGCTGCCATAGGGCTTGTCTGGCTCCGGCAGCAGGCCCTTGCGCTGGTAGAACCGGATGGTCTCCACATTGACCCCGGCCGCCTTGGCAAAAACGCCAATGGTCAGATTCTCAAAATTAATTTGCATATCGCTTGACTCCGTACATAACTACGGAAGTAAGCTTAAGCTATCCAAACCAAATTTGAAAGGACAAGCGTATGTCTGAACCACAAAACGGGCGCGGCGCGCTCTTCGCCGGTGGGCTGGCCGCCATTCTTGCGTCGGCCTGCTGCCTGGGGCCGCTGGTTTTGATCGCCTTGGGGTTCAGCGGGGCATGGATCGGCAACCTGACGGTGCTGGAACCCTATCGCCCGATCTTCATCGGCGCAGCGCTGGTCGCGCTGTTTTTCGCCTGGCGGCGCATCTACCGCCCGGCGCAAGCCTGCAAACCGGGTGAGGTCTGCGCGATTCCCCAAGTGCGAGCTACTTACAAGCTCATTTTCTGGATCGTGGCCGCGCTGGTCCTGGTCGCGCTCGGATTTCCCTACGTCATGCCATTTTTCTATT
>NZ_NRIQ01000102.1:0-2773 GCF_020224095.1 Enterobacter sp. CCUG 70166 | reverse complement strand
AACTTTCGGGGTTCACTTCAATCGGGCGGTTTTTTTATGGCTGTTATTCTTCAACCTCTTCATCCTGGCGGGTCTGCATTGCCCATCGCTGCGCCGATTCCGGCACCGTAAACGCAGGGGAGCGACGGAAGTGCTCGCCAATCAGCACGAAGGCAACGTATTTACCCCGCAGCATCCAGACATCGCGAAAACCATCCACCTTCAGGGCATGGTCTGGCGGCGCGGGCTCAACGCGGGGTACATAGCTAATAACCTGGCGGTTTTGTTGACGAAGAGGTTTCATAAGCGACGGGTTCACTAAAGCAAATTCTTAAAGCAGGAAATTTCTATCATAGCCGATTCTCCCCCCGCCCGTCGCGCCTGACGTATCGCAGATGGCTCCTTTCGCTAATCAATATCTGAAAACGCTTAGTTCGCCTGCTAATTCTTAACATTGTTCTATCCTTAATAGGGTTTTTAGGAATGAACAAAGGAGAAGCGTGCAATGTCGAACAATGATAAACCACATCAGTCACCCATTCATGGGACTGAAGAATCTCAACCGGGAATGGACTCACTTGCCCCAGCCGACGGCTCACACAAACCATCACCGGGTCCATCCGCACCGGGTGAACAGCCTACCGCCCCGGGCAGCATGAAAGCCCCGGAAACGGAAAACGAAAAGCTGAAATCGCTCGATCCTCACCGCAAGGGCGGTGAAGGCCATGCGCTGACCACGAACCAGGGCGTTCGCATTGCCGATGATCAGAACTCCCTGCGCGCCGGAACGCGCGGCCCGACGCTGCTGGAAGATTTCATCCTGCGCGAAAAAATCACCCATTTCGACCATGAGCGTATCCCTGAGCGTATCGTCCACGCTCGCGGCTCCGCGGCGCACGGCTATTTCCAGCCGTACAAGAGCCTGAAGGAGATCACCAAAGCAGATTTCCTTTCCGATCCGAACAAAATCACACCGGTGTTTGTGCGTTTCTCTACCGTACAGGGCGGCGCGGGTTCGGCCGACACGGTGCGTGATATCCGCGGCTTCGCCACCAAATTCTATACCGAAGAGGGCATTTTCGACCTCGTCGGGAATAACACCCCGGTTTTCTTCATACAGGACGCGCATAAGTTCCCTGACTTTGTCCATGCGGTAAAACCAGAACCACACTGGGCCATACCGCAGGGACAAAGTGCGCATGACACATTCTGGGACTACGTCTCCCTGCAACCGGAAACCCTTCACAACGTGATGTGGGCGATGTCTGACCGGGGGATCCCACGCAGCTATCGCACTATGGAAGGCTTTGGTATTCATACCTTCCGTCTGATTAATGCTGAAGGTAAAGCGACGTTTGTGCGTTTCCACTGGAAACTGGTCGCGGGGAAAGCGTCCCTGGTGTGGGATGAAGCGCAGAAGCTGACCGGACGCGATCCGGACTTCCACCGTCGTGAACTGTGGGAATCCATTGAAGCCGGTGATTTCCCGGAATACGAGCTGGGGTTACAGCTGATCCCGGAAGAAGACGAGTTCAAATTCGACTTCGACCTGCTCGACCCGACCAAGCTTATTCCTGAAGAGTTGGTGCCGGTTCAGCTGGTGGGTAAAATGGTGCTTAACCGCAACCCGGATAACTTCTTCGCGGAAAATGAGCAGGCAGCGTTCCACCCGGGCCATATTGTGCCGGGGCTGGACTTCACCAACGATCCGCTGCTGCAGGGTCGTCTGTTCTCTTACACCGATACGCAGATCAGCCGTCTTGGTGGACCTAACTTCCATGAGCTCCCAATCAACCGTCCGACCTGTCCGTACCATAACTTCCAGCGTGACGGGATGCATCGCCAGGATATCGATACCAACCCGGCGAACTACGAGCCGAACTCCATTAACGATAACTGGCCGCGTGAAACCCCGCCGGGGCCTAAACGTGGCGGATTCGAGTCGTATCAGGAGCGCGTGGACGGAACAAAAATTCGCGAGCGCAGCCCGTCATTCGGCGAATATTACGCTCAGCCTCGCCTGTTCTGGAACAGCCAGACCCCGATCGAACAGCAGCACATTATCGGCGGCTTCAGCTTCGAGCTGAGCAAAGTGGTGCGTACCTACATTCGCGAGCGCGTGGTCGACCATCTGGCGCATATTGATATCCAGCTTGCTCAGGGCGTAGCGAATAATCTCGGCATTACGCTGACTGACGAGCAATGCCATGCTGCACCGCCTAAAGACGTGAACGGGCTGAAGAAGGATCCGTCCCTGAGCCTGTACGCGGTACCTGGCGGGACGATCAAAGGCCGCGTAGTGGCTATCCTGCTGAACGATAAACCGCGCGCCAGCGACGTGCTGGGGATCATGAGGGCGCTCAAGACTCAGGGCGTACACGCCAAACTGCTTTACTCACGCATGGGTGAAGTGACGGCCGATGATGGCTCCGTCCTGCCGATTGCCGCGACCTTTGCCGGGGCACCGTCCCTGACGGTTGATGCGGTGATTATGCCGTGCGGCGACGTTGAGAGTTTGCTCGGTAACGGTGATGCCGCCTATTATCTGCTGGAAGCCTATAAGCACCTGAAGCCAATCGCCCTCGCAGGCGATGCGCGGAAGTTTAAATCGCTGCTGAAGGTACCGGATCAAGGGGAAGAAGGCATTGTCGAAGGTGATAACATTGACGATGCGTTTATGACCCGGCTGTTTGACCTGCTCGCCGCGCACCGCGTGTGGTCGCGCAGCAGCAAGATTGACCAGATACCGGCGTAAAAAAAACCGGGTGGCGCTACTGTATGACCGGATACATAG
>NZ_NRIQ01000101.1:0-881 GCF_020224095.1 Enterobacter sp. CCUG 70166 | reverse complement strand
ATGTGCTTAGTGCATCTAACACCTGAGTTAAGCCGCGCCGCGAAGCGGCGTCGGCTTGGACGAATTGTTAGGCCGCATATCGCGACCTGAAAGCGGCACGCAAGACCTCAACCTTTTCCGCCCCGAGTGAGGTGCATGCGAGCCTGTAGGACTCTATGTGCTTTGTAGGCCAGTCCACTGGTGGTACTTCATCGGCATAGTAAAAGTAATCCCAGATGATCGCCTCCCAGCTGTTACAACGGACTGGCCGCCCGGCGATGACGCCCTCAGCCGCCTCTGGGCACGAGCCCTGCGGAGCCTCCGCGATTTCATACGCTTCGTCTGCCCACCAAGCAGGTTCGCAGTCAAGTAACTCATCCCCGATCTCCGCTAAGAATCCATAGTCCAACTCCTCCATGACGCGCCCGCCGAGCATTTCAACTATTGCCTCGAGCTCGCCGCGCCTCTCGCCGGGAAACGTCAGATCAATATCATCGTGCTTGCGTGTTACACGCCCTAGCCGTGCATCGATCGCCCAGCCCCCACCGATCCAGAGCGGCAGATTTCGCTCATCTGCCGCAGCTAGAATTTTGTGTATCAATGTGACCTGCGTTGTGTCCATGCGGCCTAACTTTGTTTTAGGGCGACTGCCCTGCTGCGTAACATCGTTGCTGCTCCATAACATCAAACATCGACCCACGGCGTAACGCGCTTGCTGCTTGGATGCCCGAGGCATAGACTGTACAAAAAAACAGTCATAACAAGCCATGAAAACCGCCACTGCGCCGTTACCACCGCTGCGTTCGGTCAAGGTTCTGGACCAGTTGCGTGAGCGCATACGCTACTTGCATTACAGTTTACGAACCGAACAGGCTTATGTCCACTGGGTTCGTGCCTTCATC
>NZ_NRIQ01000100.1:0-2277 GCF_020224095.1 Enterobacter sp. CCUG 70166 | reverse complement strand
TGGCCGCGCTGGTCCTGGTCTCGCTCGGATTTCCCTACGTCATGCCATTTTTCTATTAATCACAGGAGTTCATCATGAAAAAACTGTTTGCCGCCCTCGCCCTCGCTGCCGTTGTTGCCCCCGTGTGGGCCGCCACCCAGACCGTCACGCTGTCCGTGCCTGGCATGACCTGCGCCTCTTGCCCGATCACTGTCAAGCACGCGCTTTCCAAGGTTGAGGGCGTGAGCAAGACCGACGTAAGTTTCGACAAGCGCCAGGCCGTCGTCACCTTCGACGATGCCAAGACCAACGTCCAGAAGTTGACCAAGGCGACCGAGGACGCGGGCTATCCGTCCAGCCTCAAACGCTGATCCGTTAACCGAACTCGGGAGCGACACATGGGACTCATCACGCGCATCGCTGGCAAAACCGGCGCGCTCGGCAGCGTCGTTTCCGCGATGGGCTGCGCCGCCTGTTTTCCTGCCATCGCCAGCTTTGGCGCGGCCATCGGACTGGGCTTCTTGAGCCAGTACGAGGGGCTATTCATTGGCATCCTGCTGCCGATGTTCGCCGGCATCGCGTTACTCGCCAATGCTATCGCTTGGCTCAATCATCGACAGTGGCGACGCACGGCGCTCGGCACGATAGGCCCGATCTTGGTGCTGGCAGCGGTGTTTTTAATGCGGGCTTACGGCTGGCAGAGCGGTGGACTGCTCTATGTCGGCCTGGCCTTGATGGTTGGGGTGTCGGTCTGGGATTTCATCTCGCCAGCACATCGCCGCTGCGGGCCGGACAGCTGTGAATTGCCAGAACAACGTGGCTGACGGCAACAGCCGTAGCCACCACAGAAAAGGAAAAATACATGACCACCCTGAAAATCACCGGGATGACCTGCGACTCGTGCGCGGCTCACGTCAAGGAAGCCTTGGAGAAAGTGCCCGGCGTGCAATCGGCGCTGGTGTCCTATCCGAAGGGCACAGCGCAACTCGCCATTGAGGCGGGCACGTCATCGGATGCGCTGACTACCGCCGTGGCCGGACTGGGCTACGAGGCAACGCTTGCCGATGCGCCACCGACGGACAACCGCGCCGGCCTGCTCGACAAGATGCGCGGCTGGATAGGGGCCGCTGATAAGCCCAGTGGCAACGAACGCCCGTTGCAGGTCGTCGTCATTGGTAGCGGTGGAGCCGCGATGGCGGCAGCACTGAAGGCCGTCGAGCAAGGCGCGCAGGTCACGCTGATTGAGCGCGGCACCATCGGCGGCACCTGCGTCAACGTCGGTTGTGTGCCGTCCAAGATCATGATCCGCGCCGCCCACATCGCCCATCTGCGCCGGGAAAGCCCATTCGACGGCGGCATGCCACCCACACCGCCGACGATCTTGCGCGAGCGGCTGCTGGCCCAGCAGCAGGCCCGTGTCGAAGAACTCCGTCATGCCAAGTACGAAGGCATCCTGGACGGCAATTCAGCCATCACCGTTCTGCACGGTGAAGCGCGTTTCAAGGACGACCAGAGCCTTATCGTTAGTTTGAACGAGGGTGGCGAGCGCGTCGTGATGTTCGACCGCTGCCTGGTCGCCACGGGTGCCAGCCCGGCGGTCCCGCCGATTCCGGGCTTGAAAGAGTCACCCTACTGGACTTCCACCGAGGCCCTGGCGAGCGACACCATTCCCGAACGCCTTGCCGTAATCGGCTCGTCGGTGGTGGCGCTGGAGCTGGCGCAAGCCTTTGCCCGGCTGGGCAGCAAGGTCACGGCCCTGGCGCGCAATACCTTGTTCTTCCGTGAAGACCCGGCCATCGGCGAGGCGGTGACAGCCGCTTTCCGTGCCGAGGGCATCGAGGTGCTGGAGCACACGCAAGCCAGCCAGGTCGCCCATATGGACGGTGAATTCGTGCTGACCACCACGCACGGTGAATTGCGCGCCGACAAGCTGCTGGTCGCCACCGGCCGGACACCGAACACGCGCAGCCTGGCATTGGAAGCGGCGGGGGTAGCCGTCAATGCGCAGGGGGCCATCGTCATCGACAAGGGCATGCGCACCAGTAGCCCGAACATCTACGCGGCCGGCGACTGCACCGACCAGCCGCAGTTCGTCTATGTGGCGGCAGCGGCCGGCACTCGTGCGGCGATCAACATGACTGGCGGCGATGCGGCCCTGGACCTGACCGCAATGCCGGCCGTGGTGTTCACCGACCCGCAGGTCGCCACCGTGGGCTACAGCGAGGCGGAAGCACATCACGACGGGATCGAGACCGACAGTCGCCTGCTAACACTGGATAACGTGCCGCGTGCGCTTGC
>NZ_NRIQ01000099.1:0-983 GCF_020224095.1 Enterobacter sp. CCUG 70166 | reverse complement strand
TCTCACGTTGAGTATGACACCCCGACTCGCCACTACGCACACGTAGACTGCCCAGGCCACGCCGACTATGTTAAAAACATGATCACCGGTGCTGCGCAGATGGACGGCGCGATCCTGGTTGTTGCTGCGACTGACGGCCCTATGCCTCAGACTCGTGAGCACATCCTGCTGGGTCGTCAGGTAGGCGTTCCTTTCATCATCGTGTTCCTGAACAAATGCGACATGGTTGATGACGAAGAGCTGCTGGAACTGGTAGAGATGGAAGTTCGTGAACTGCTGTCTCAGTACGATTTCCCAGGCGACGATACCCCAATCGTTCGTGGTTCCGCGCTGAAAGCGCTGGAAGGCGACGCAGAGTGGGAAGCGAAAATCATCGAACTGGCTGGCTTCCTGGATTCTTACATCCCAGAACCAGAGCGTGCGATTGACAAGCCATTCCTGCTGCCAATCGAAGACGTATTCTCCATCTCCGGTCGTGGTACCGTTGTTACCGGTCGTGTAGAGCGCGGTATCATCAAAGTTGGTGAAGAAGTTGAAATCGTTGGTATCAAAGAGACTGCGAAGTCTACCTGTACTGGCGTTGAAATGTTCCGCAAACTGCTGGACGAAGGCCGTGCTGGTGAGAACGTTGGTGTTCTGCTGCGTGGTATCAAACGTGAAGAAATCGAACGTGGTCAGGTTCTGGCGAAGCCAGGCTCAATCAAGCCACACACCAAGTTCGAATCTGAAGTGTACATTCTGTCCAAAGACGAAGGCGGCCGTCATACTCCGTTCTTCAAAGGCTACCGTCCACAGTTCTACTTCCGTACAACTGACGTGACCGGTACCATCGAACTGCCAGAAGGCGTAGAGATGGTAATGCCAGGCGACAACATCAAGATGGTTGTGACTCTGATCCACCCAATCGCGATGGACGACGGTCTGCGTTTCGCAATCCGTGAAGGCGGCCGTACCGTTGGCGCGGGCGTTGTTGCTAAAGTTCT
>NZ_NRIQ01000098.1:0-3781 GCF_020224095.1 Enterobacter sp. CCUG 70166 | reverse complement strand
AATTCAGTAAACCACTTCAATACACGCGAAAAACAATAGCGTCATCTATCGCATAAGGAGATACGGGTAGATGGCCTTTGGTATAGCCAATGAAGTCCCTTTAACAATAAGAGAGCACCATGCTTGAACTCCGTCCTAATTGCGAATGCTGTGATAAAGATCTGCTACCTGAATCAAAAGAGGCATTCATCTGTTCATTTGAATGCACATTTTGTATTGATTGCGTGACCCAACGGCTTAATGGCCAGTGCCCGAACTGCGAAGGGGAACTGGTGCGACGTCCAATACGGCCCGAAGCATCCCTCCTGTGACACCCTGCATCCAGTCAGCGTCACCATAAACAATAGAGATGAAAACTATGTTCACTCCTTGCTCATAACGACCTTCGTGATTCTGCTAGCCGCCCGCTGTGTGCTAGGGGCTGACAAAGCTGACGTCGTCATGTACCGATCAACGCGATGTAAGTCAGCTAGTTGATGGTGGGACATTGTATAATCCGAGATTACTCAACTAGCACTACGGACGGCACTATCATGCAGAAAAGCTTAGCAGAACGATTTGACTCATTTGAAGAGGACTTTCAAGACGTTTTATCGACCAAATCGATGCAATACAACTCGTTGTTGAACGCAAACAAAATGTATGTGGATGCAGCAAAATATAAAATATGGATCGGACGGGTCAAAAAGTTACTGGAAGACAGTTATGGACAGGATTCTGAATTTTACAAAGACTTTATCAAAGCTCAAAAAGGATTTTATGCCTCAAATTATGAAATTCTCACCACACAATTAAAACCGGTTTTTGATGCCGCAAAAGCTGATCTAGATTATGCCCTCCCTCTGAATACTAGCCCAGTATTGAAAGAAACTGACAGATTAGATCTGATAATTAACGTGCTTGAAAGGTTTCCGTCGTTCTGTCGCCAGCTGAAAAAAAGATATAACAACAGAGATAGCATTGAGGTAACCGACGAGTATGACGTTCAGGATCTGGTTCATGCTCTTCTCACCCTTCATTTCGATGATGTCAGGCCGGAAGAGGCTTCGCCGAGTTATGCAGGCTCGTCCTCCAGACAGGATTTTTTGCTCAAGAAAGAAAAAATAGTAATCGAGGTCAAGAAAACACGTAAGTCTCTGGGAGCGGGAAAAATCGGAGAAGAATTAATTATTGATATGGCCCGTTACCGCGCCCACCCGGACTGTGACACGCTGGTCTGTTTTGTCTATGACCCGGATGGATGGGTGAATAACCCGAAAGGTGTGGTTGCCGATCTGGAGGGGGGCGATTCAGAAGGCAAGACCAGAGTGGTGATAGCGCAGTTCTGAAGCTCACTGCTGCATCTGGACAGAATAACTCTTCTGTCCAGTTCAAAAGATCAATATGTATTGAGAGGGGGGCCGTACTCTTCAATCGGCCAAGAAGTGACAACAAACACAGTATCATCCTCATCGTTAGCAAAAATGAACCCATGCTTTTCTTCGGCGCCATCAGTGAAAACTCGGGGATCATTTTTAAGTGAAACCCACGAGGCTATGCTTGCATGATGTCCCAAATTCCTGAGTGCTGTTCTGGCTGCTTCCCAGTGAGTCATTATTGATTTATTTGATTCCACTTCATGCAACAAATGACACTTCAAACGAGCTATAGAAAGGAGCTGATTTGGTGGTCTTTTATAGACGTGCATCATGTTCCATAATCTCTTCGTGATCCGGCGAGAGTGCCATGTCCAATGTTGGGGAGAACTGATTTAGTTTGAATAGGCGTTGGACAGAATCACCAGAATGTCCAAGTGGGCTTCCCTGCCGTGGCGCCAATGAAGGACCGCTCAGTGCCAAAAGCGGAAGTAACTAACAGCAGTCTGTGTGAAAAAACGGGGTTTAGGTCACACTGTATAAAATAAATAGTTTTAATGATGGTGGGATCGCCCCACCAAACAATCATTTTACTATTCTTGAATTGATGTCAAAGGCTCGTAGCAAGTCTAACTTAAGCTTACTGTAACTTCTCTTTAAAACATTATTTTTTTCAAGGGATACATGACTCTTAATTAAATCGAGCAACATATCTTCATATCTAGGATCTGCTGAGCCGTCTCTAATTACATCTTCATACTTATGCAACATTTCAATAAATACATTAGCAGAAGACACAGATAAAAGCTTTGAATATCTTGATTCAAGTTTTAAATCTTTAACTAATGAATCAGTTTGACCGTTTTTAATTCTCATCTTAACAAGATTCAATGGTCCTCCAGTAAAAACATCCATATTTGGAACGAAATCGTACTCATCATCGAAACAACGAACATACGGATGTATATGAGTTTCGACAGTGAAATCCCGTGAACGCTTCAACTTTCCATTACAATTAGAACATGATGGTATATGATTGTAAAAAGACAAAGCTAAATAAGGATACTTAGCTTTCGGATAAAAATGATCCAATTCGAATAAAGCCTGTTTATTATTTAACCCTCCTTCCTTCTGACTGATAATTAAAGCAGAGTCAGCATTACAATATACACAAGTAGCTTTATCAAAAAACATGTTTTCGTATATCTCATAGAGAGTAGCGCTACTTCTATATGATTCGTAATTAAACACTCGAGAAAGTAATAACTTGCAAAAATTTGTCTTTACAAAAGAGTTTTTTTTTCTTTGTGAATAAATCACTATCATTCACGTGCTTATTAATGTCAGACTTAATTGATTTAAAAACCTCAGGTTTAGAAAATACTATTTTTTTTAAAACGACCTCATCATCTAAATAATTCATTAAAGAAAAATGTCTAGAAAAACTTTCTTGGTTATCATTTTTATATTGGTCAGTTGTGACGTGTTTTTTTAAAGATCTCACTCTCATTATTAATGAGCTTTCTTTGAAAAGACCTTTTTTATCTACTTGATTCAGAAAAGTCCACAATTTCTCCAAAGACTCTTCAATGAGTAAATCAGGTATTCCCCCATGTCCTTTAATATGATTCTGTATGCTAATCATTTTAAGAAATCCTTTTCCGAATATGATGCAAGACCAACTCATCACCAATTAGCCCTAATGATTCATTCAATTTTTTAATATCGCATTTTGTTAAAGTTTCTTTGTCAAGTATATGCAGTATTTCTGAAATATAAGAGTTTGAGATTGATGCACTGCGCACCCCCTTAAGACCAAAAGCCTTTGAGTAAATATCATAAAAATTCGCTCCAAAAGTATTAATATCTTCTAGCATATTCAACTGTGAGTTGTTACCATTAAGTATTAACAAGCATTGTTTGGGAACATCTGATACTAACAGTGGAGAGTGTGTAGTAAAAACTATTTGAATTTTACCTTTGGATATTTCAGGAAGACTTCTTATAAGTGTTTGCAGGAAGTCGATTTGCCACTGTGGATGCAAATATAAGTCTCCTTCATCAATACATATAACACTATCCATTTCATCGCGCGAATGTTCACCTTCAGAGATTGCCGCCCAAACCAAACTGAATATATTCAGATATGCCTTTTGCCCTGAACTTAAGCCGGACCAAGATGCATTACAACCCCAAAACACTTCAAACATACTCGAAAGTTTTTGATGTTGCCAATTACTACATTCAGAATAGTCTAACGAAAAAATTATCTTTGAGTTTCTTAATGAAGAATCAGGAGTGAAATTTAACGATTCAAAAATAGATTTTAGATTGAGTAACACACAACCAACAACCTCACTCATAATGTGATTTTCTGTGTAATTATAAATACTGTCTCTTGAATGTGTGACCTGCTCCCCGTTGAT
>NZ_NRIQ01000097.1:0-1798 GCF_020224095.1 Enterobacter sp. CCUG 70166 | reverse complement strand
AATTCAGTAAACCACTTCACAGTGCTGCCGATTGGGTGCAGGACAAGACAGGGTTTAATACCCGTAGTGTCGGTCATGCTGTTAAAGGTTGGTTAGGAATAGATGATAAGCCTACAGGGACAGCGGTAGAACAGTACGGCCTGAATGGTGATTCTCTGCGAGGGGGAGCGCTTCGTGATTCTGCTATATCATCCCTAACCAGCACCAATAGTGCGCCATCGTACAACCTTGCACCTGTATTCAATCTCAATCTTGAAGCGTCTGTTCCGCTCACCATCGCCAGCGATAGCTCAAGATTAAGCGATTACATTGATTTCCAGGCGAGAGCCTCACAAGCAAGTTTCGCACAGTCACTAACCTTGTCAGCCTTGAGCGGTCAAAGCAGTACAGGCGGGTGATACATCAAAGGGGCGTAAGCCCCTTTTTTGATGGTTTCAACACTACAGCAATAAATCCACGTTTTTAAAAGGGACAGATTTAAAAAGATACCCCTGTAATCCCCAAATCCCCACCTCACGCAGTATTCGCAAATGTTCTCGATTCTCAATCCCTTCGATAATAACTTTGCCGCAGTGTTTTTGAATGGAAGCAATCAGCGGGTAGAAGGTTGGTTTCTGCACCTGTTCATTAAAGAAGCAGCGATCTACCTTTACAACCTCAAAGTATCCTTCCATTAAACTAACAACATTTGCATTTCCTGCGCCAAGGTCATCGAGCCATAGCCCATTTACACCCTGGCTCAGCGATTTTAATAAGGGACTTTTCAATCCCTTATCCAAACCAGGGAAATGCTCAGAAAGTTCAAGTTTGATGAATGGCATCGATTCGAAAGTTTGTCTAAGTATGTAGTCATGACGTATCAGAAAAGCCATTTGCTGATCAATGTTCAGTGTACAAAATAGATTCTTTTGCTCGAACCACGTTTGCTTAATGGCAATGTTTCCACATTGTTCGTATAGGAAAAGCCGCTTCCTATCTAAATCCCAAGATGAAATTACGAACTCAGGGTGAAGGGGACGTCCATCTGAGGTAATGAAGCGAGTGAGAAGCTCAACGCCTAACAACCTCTCGTCAATGCTCACAATTATTTCCGCGATAAATTGAGTCTGCATGTGTTTACTCCATGAATGTAACAGACTGATAATGATGCATTTAAAAATGCTGATCAATAAAAGCGATCAATTAGCAATATACGATTGATAATAACGATTGATATAAGCGATTGAAATATGGGGGGAAAATAAATTTCAGATCATTCCTAATCATGGGTTAGGGGGCTGAGGATTTATGTGTTCTTGAGCGGGAAGATATAAATGGGGCATCAGCCCCTTTTTTAGTTCTGGAAGTCAACTACACATAACAGGTCTTTAAGCGGTGGGCGATGCGTGTAAATAGAGGTGACGCCTAAACTTTGGGTTCGGGAATGACCAACTACAAACTGCATCAAAGGTAAAGACACGCCCCCAGATGCAAGGCAATGGCTTACGAAGGTGTGACGAAGACTATGTATGCGCCTTTTTAGCCCAAACTCATCATAATCAGGGATACCTGTTTCATTCATCAACTTACCCCATTCGACTGTTGCTGTGGTGTAGTTAGGTAAGTCACTGAAAATCAGATCACCATCGTTTAGAGCATCGGCAAGACTGAGTAAACCTGACTCTAAAACCTTATTGAGTGGTATCTGGCGTTGGGCATGTTCGGTTTTCCCGTCTTCTATATAAATGTACCAGCGTGAAGTTTCTTCATCTAAACGGATGTCCCGCTTTCTGATAGAGGCTGACCTGCCCCCACGATT
>NZ_NRIQ01000096.1:0-4603 GCF_020224095.1 Enterobacter sp. CCUG 70166 | reverse complement strand
CGGGGTTCACTTCAGAAAGGCGGCTTTCACATTTCTAAGACCCCTTTCGGCAATTGCACATTAAGGAGTCTTTATGAACGCACCAACCATCCTCACCGGCGACCGCCCAACCGGCCCGCTGCACCTCGGCCACTTCGTCGGATCGCTGCGCCAGCGCGTGGCGCTTCAGCAGACGCACAACCAGTTTGTGCTGATTGCTGACCTTCAGGGGCTGACCGACAACGGCAGCAACCCGCAGAAGATCCGCGACAACATCCCCGAAGTGCTGGCCGACTACCTCGCCGCGGGCATCGACCCGAACCTGACCACTATCTGCCTGCAGTCCGCCCTGCCCGCCCTCGCCGAGCTGACAATGCTGTATATGAATATCGTCACCGTCGCCCGCGTGGAGCGTAACCCGACGGTGAAAAACGAGATTGCGCAGAAGGGCTTCGCCCGCTCGCTGCCGGTCGGGTTTATGGCCTACCCCATCAGCCAGGCGGCGGACATCACCGCGTTTAAGGCCGAGTGCGTGCCCGTCGGCGACGACCAGCTGCCGATGATTGAGCAGACCAACGAGATTGTGCACAAGATGAACAGCCTGCTGCCCGCCCCGGTGCTGCGCCACTGCAAGGCGATGCTGAGCGACACCAGCCGCCTGCCCGGCATCGACGGCAGCGCCAAGATGTCGAAATCGCTGGGCAACACGCTGCACCTGTCGGCCAGCGAAGAGGCTATTCACCGTGCGGTCAGCGCCATGTACACCGACCCGAACCACCTGAAGGTGAGCGACCCGGGGCAGATTGAGGGGAACGTGGTGTTTACGTATCTCGACGCGTTTCATCCGGACAAGGAGAAAGTGGCGGCGATGAAGGCGCACTATCAGGCCGGCGGGCTGGGTGACCGCGCGTGTAAGAACGAGCTGGAGGCGTGTTTGCAGGAGCTGATTGCGCCGATGCGGGAGCGGAGGGCGATGTATATGCGTGACAAGGGCGAGTTAATGACGATGCTGAAGCGCGGCACGGAACGGGCGCAGGGGGTGACGCAGGCGACGTTGAGGGAGGTGAAGGTGGGGCTGGGGGTGCCGGTGTTTAGTTAAAGTAGGTTTAGCGGTGGAGTGCGTGGGATTGGCACGAAGCCGCTTAATTGTTTTAGAAAGCGGCTATGAAATATTTCATCCCTGCTTCAGGTTGCATATCTTTCGGATGATAATCATCAGTAGCGCGGTAACGACGACCATCATCCCCCCCAACACCCACAGGAATGATGGGTCTGCTTCACCATCAGCAAACCCCAAACCGGTGCGATTTAAAAAATCATTGCTGGCTTGAGACAAGTAATCGAGCAAGCCTCCCAGAGGAAACAGGACGATAAAGAAGGAAGCAATGAGGCATGCCAGACCAATCAGGATATTATTTTTTAACTTTGCATGAAGCATAATCAGCCCTTCCTTTCACATCAATACGTCCATATGCCATCAACCCTTTACCACCAGGAACACGAATCTTCTTACGTGCAAGCAAAGATTGTCTGACCAGTTGAAAATCAGGGATATTATAAAACGTTATGCATCCCCACGACTCTCCCTCACCATTCGGCCTCAATGGATGAAGTCGAAATGAGCCTCTGTCGACCCCATTCACAAATACGTTATCAGCCATGGTCGAAGCATTAAACAAGCCGAACCATTCAGAATGATCGGTCCCGTTCTTGAAGTCTTTTACAAACCGCTCAACCCGATTAGCAATACTGCCTTCCGGTGCATCAACGATCCAGTACGTACCCACTGGTAATGCAGCATTCCTGATAAAGGCACACTCAGCAATATTGGTTACGGGTTCTATCCCTGAAAAAACGGGAAATGTCCCAACGCCATAGACGTGTAGTTTCAGCCTTCGTCCATCGGCTGAGACATCGTTGTAATCCATCCTACAAATCTGCATAGCAATCCTCCCTGTCGCTTTGCGGAGAATGTTACAACCGATTTATTGAGTGCACCAGCGGTGATAGATAATTCACGTGAAAAACAAAAAAAATACGGACATGCGCATTCATGCCCGTATTGATTTATCCTTTTACAGGATCACTGAGGTGGAAATTTATATATTATTTTGCAAAACCATTTCCGCGTTTCACCATAGGTATATCTCCCGTATCATTCAGCGCCCCCGGAAACGTTTTTAACCACTGCACGACTTTCTGTTTATTTATATTCACCACACTCATACCTTCCAGACATCCCCATAATTCTCTTGTATGCTGTGGCGTAATCACGATGCAGTCTTTCATGGCGCGGATTTTCACAGGCATACCGTTGATAAAGCCTGCACGGGTTAACCAGTCGCCGCCTAGGAGAAGGTATTTCATGTCTATGCGTGCATACAGTTCGCAGCAAGCGGCACTGTCCTGCGGCGTTTCCGCGCGAGGGTGGACGGGCGCCGCGTTGGGCGGGTTGCCGTGCAGACGGCGGGCGCTGTTTTTGCGTACCAGCTCGCGGTTTTCAATCATGCTGGTGAAAGCGTCTGATTCTGTTTTGCAAACAGTAAACTCTGGCTTAAAATTCGTCGCAGCCATTTTCAACTCCTCAGTAGTTGGTAGTGGTTAGCGGTATGGGGGTGTTGCAGCACCTTCATATCGCGAATTCTCTCTTTAAATATTCCTTGATACTTCCTTTGCCGTTCGGCGTAATTTCTGGTGCCTATTATACAGGGCTGAATATAAATACAGCGGTTTTGGGTGGGGTAAATTTGGAATTTGCGAAGGGGATTCAGGAAATAGAGTTATGTGCGGTAAGGTCATGTTTTTGTTCGTTGCGGGTTGATTGGTCTGGGTTTTGCGAGCATCATCGCAATTATTTACCTTCTTCCGTAACGCGATGGCTTCCAGCAAAACTCTCGAACAGGCAATTGCCGACATCACCATCTGGCGCAAAGGCGAACAGCGTGCACCGCATAAGCCCTTATTGCTTCTGTACGTGCTGGCGAACTATCAGCAGGGGCATGTGAGACTGTTTGATTACGGAACCGAGGTCCACGAGCAACTGCTTAGCCTGTTAGAACGCTTTGGCCCACAGCGGAAGGCGCATTACCCGAATATGCCTTTCTGGCGGCTCAAAGGTGATGGATTTTGGGATCTGAAGAATACCGAGTTCTGTTCGACCACTGGCAGTAAGCAACCTCCTGTTAAAGAACTTGTAGAAAATAACGTCGCAGGCGGGTTTGATGAAGAACACTTTGCGCTGCTGAATAAGAACAAAAATCTGATCGGCTCGCTGGCGCAGCAGATCCTTGAAGCGCACTTTCCAGAAAGTATTCAGGAAGAGATCGCGGATGAGATGGGTTTTGATATTAAGCAGATCCGTAAGGTTCGCGATCCGCTGTTCCGCCAGCAGGTGTTGCGTGCGTATAACTATGAATGTGCCATCTGCGGATTCAACATGCGACATGATAACGCCTCCGTTGGACTCGAAGCCGCGCATATCAAGTGGAAGCAGTTTGGTGGACCGTGTGAGATCCCAAACGGACTGGCGTTGTGTGCGATTCATCATAAGGCATTTGATATGGGATCGATTGGGCTGGATGAGAGTATGCGAGTGCTTGTGTCCGAGGCGGTGAATGGGAGTGGGATCGTTGGGCGGCTATTCTGGGATTTTGCCGAGAAGCAGATTGCGCTACCGATGGTGAAAGGGAACTATCCAAAGGAGGGATATGTGGAATGGCATCGTAGGGAGGTGTTTAGAGGATGAGTGCGAAGGCCGGACTCGAACCGGCACGGGTTATAGCGGCTTAGCTTGCTTCAAGAATCATTGTTAACTCATTGAAGTAGCGAGACTAAAGCTCATAACCCCGGCACATTTCACAGACTGTTTAGCCATGAAAAAGCCCCGACAACATAACCGGGGTTTGTATGAGTTTCAAGAGAGATCGTTATCTAGTTTTAGATCCCTGCGGGAATTACCTCGTGCGGATAGCTATTCCCAGCTACATGCGCCACCTGTTCCAAGGGAAGCGCTACTTTATGAAAAGCACAGGGACACGAGACATACGGCAAGCGCGTTTGTTTCGCGATGCTATTGCTCTGGAATGGACTCGCTTACGGAATCTGCTTAAGCCACAAGGCGGCTCGTCCGTCGATCAAATCATTGATGAGCTACGCCGTGTCAGTGTGTATGCTAAGGAAGCCCCCGCATCATTTGGTGCATTGGTTCAGGCTTGCCCTTCCCTACTTAAAATGCGCGATCTGTATCTTCTCCAATACAGCGAGAAGAGAAAGCTAACCACGCTATCCAAGACCAACAAAGCCGTAGAGGTGCTGTTAACCCACTTGAAAAAGAAAGATATTCAGTTGCGGGATATTAACCGAACCATAGTTACAGGCTGGTTAGATAAGCTCAAAACTGAGCGAGCGCCGCAAACCATCCAGAACTATATAAGCGCACTGGCACAGATTTGGGATTTGGCACGCAATCGCTATCACGATGCACCACAGGACAATCCTTGGCGTGGTCATGCGCTCGAAGCAAAAAGCAGCAAGGTCAGCTATGAAGTCTTCGCACCGGGAGAGCTGGCAAAGATCTATGCCTTACTTGATGACGAGATGAAGGCGTGACCTGCCCCCACGATTA
>NZ_NRIQ01000095.1:0-2943 GCF_020224095.1 Enterobacter sp. CCUG 70166 | reverse complement strand
GTCTCAGGGAGAACTCATCTCGGGGCAAGTTTCGTGCTTAGATGCTTTCAGCACTTATCTCTTCCGCATTTAGCTACCGGGCAGTGCCATTGGCATGACAACCCGAACACCAGTGATGCGTCCACTCCGGTCCTCTCGTACTAGGAGCAGCCCCCCTCAATTCTCCAGCGCCCACGGCAGATAGGGACCGAACTGTCTCACGACGTTCTAAACCCAGCTCGCGTACCACTTTAAATGGCGAACAGCCATACCCTTGGGACCTACTTCAGCCCCAGGATGTGATGAGCCGACATCGAGGTGCCAAACACCGCCGTCGATATGAACTCTTGGGCGGTATCAGCCTGTTATCCCCGGAGTACCTTTTATCCGTTGAGCGATGGCCCTTCCATTCAGAACCACCGGATCACTATGACCTGCTTTCGCACCTGCTCGCGCCGTCACGCTCGCAGTCAAGCTGGCTTATGCCATTGCACTAACCTCCTGATGTCCGACCAGGATTAGCCAACCTTCGTGCTCCTCCGTTACTCTTTGGGAGGAGACCGCCCCAGTCAAACTACCCACCAGACACTGTCCGCAACCCGGATTACGGGTCTACGTTAGAACACCAGCCATTAAAGGGTGGTATTTCAAGGTTGGCTCCACGCAGACTGGCGTCCACGCTTCAAAGCCTCCCACCTATCCTACACATCAAGGACCAGTGTTCAGTGTCAAGCTATAGTAAAGGTTCACGGGGTCTTTCCGTCTTGCCGCGGGTACACTGCATCTTCACAGCGAGTTCAATTTCACTGAGTCTCGGGTGGAGACAGCCTGGCCATCATTACGCCATTCGTGCAGGTCGGAACTTACCCGACAAGGAATTTCGCTACCTTAGGACCGTTATAGTTACGGCCGCCGTTTACCGGGGCTTCGATCAAGAGCTTCGCGTTGCCGCTAACCCCATCAATTAACCTTCCGGCACCGGGCAGGCGTCACACCGTATACGTCCACTTTCGTGTTTGCACAGTGCTGTGTTTTTAATAAACAGTTGCAGCCAGCTGGTATCTTCGACTGATTTCAGCTCCGTCCGCAGGGACTTCACCTACATATCAGCGTGCCTTCTCCCGAAGTTACGGCACCATTTTGCCTAGTTCCTTCACCCGAGTTCTCTCAAGCGCCTTGGTATTCTCTACCTGACCACCTGTGTCGGTTTGGGGTACGATTTCGTGTTACCTGATGCTTAGAGGCTTTTCCTGGAAGCAGGGCATTTATCACTTCAGCACCGTAGTGCCTCGTCATCACACCTCAGCGTTAATAAGGTACCGGATTTACCTGGAACCTCCGCCTACATGCTTAAACCGGGACAACCGTCGCCCGGCTGACATAGCCTTCTCCGTCCCCCCTTCGCAGTAACACCAAGTACAGGAATATTAACCTGTTTCCCATCGACTACGCCTTTCGGCCTCGCCTTAGGGGTCGACTCACCCTGCCCCGATTAACGTTGGACAGGAACCCTTGGTCTTCCGGCGAGCGGGCTTTTCACCCGCTTTATCGTTACTTATGTCAGCATTCGCACTTCTGATACCTCCAGCACCCCTCACAGGACACCTTCAACGGCTTACAGAACGCTCCCCTACCCAACAACGCATAAGCGTCGCTGCCGCAGCTTCGGTGCATGGTTTAGCCCCGTTACATCTTCCGCGCAGGCCGACTCGACCAGTGAGCTATTACGCTTTCTTTAAATGATGGCTGCTTCTAAGCCAACATCCTGGCTGTCTGTGCCTTCCCACATCGTTTCCCACTTAACCATGACTTTGGGACCTTAGCTGGCGGTCTGGGTTGTTTCCCTCTTCACGACGGACGTTAGCACCCGCCGTGTGTCTCCCGTGATAACATTCTTCGGTATTCGTAGTTTGCATCGGGTTGGTAAGCCGGGATGGCCCCCTAGCCGAAACAGTGCTCTACCCCCGAAGATGAGTTCACGAGGCGCTACCTAAATAGCTTTCGGGGAGAACCAGCTATCTCCCGGTTTGATTGGCCTTTCACCCCCAGCCACAGGTCATCCGCTAATTTTTCAACATTAGTCGGTTCGGTCCTCCAGTTAGTGTTACCCAACCTTCAACCTGCCCATGGCTAGATCACCGGGTTTCGGGTCTATACCCTGCAACTTAACGCCCAGTTAAGACTCGGTTTCCCTTCGGCTCCCCTATACGGTTAACCTTGCTACAGAATATAAGTCGCTGACCCATTATACAAAAGGTACGCAGTCACCCCATAAAGAGGCTCCCACTGCTTGTACGTACACGGTTTCAGGTTCTTTTTCACTCCCCTCGCCGGGGTTCTTTTCGCCTTTCCCTCACGGTACTGGTTCACTATCGGTCAGTCAGGAGTATTTAGCCTTGGAGGATGGTCCCCCCATATTCAGACAGGATACCACGTGTCCCGCCCTACTCTTCGAGTTCACAGCATGTGTGCTTTCGTGTACGGGACTATCACCCTGTACCGTCGGACTTTCCAGACCGTTCCACTAACACACAAGCTGATTCAGACTCCGGGCTGCTCCCCGTTCGCTCGCCGCTACTGGGGGAATCTCGGTTGATTTCTTTTCCTCGGGGTACTTAGATGTTTCAGTTCCCCCGGTTCGCCTCGTTAACCTATGTATTCAGTTAACGATAGTGCAACGGATTGCACTGGGTTTCCCCATTCGGACATCGCCGGGTCAAGGGTTCATATCACCTCGCCGGCGCTTTTCGCAGATTAGCACGTCCTTCATCGCCTCTGACTGCCAGGGCATCCACCGTGTACGCTTAGTCGCTTAACCTCACAACCCGAAGATGTTTCACTTCTGATTGCGAAAATTTGAGAGACTCGAACACACATGAGCTGTGTGTCGTTTCAATTTTCAGCTTGATCCAGATTTTTAAAGAGCAAAACTTCGCAGTGCACCTTTTCAGGTTCACTCTGAAG
>NZ_NRIQ01000094.1:0-1449 GCF_020224095.1 Enterobacter sp. CCUG 70166 | reverse complement strand
ACCTGTACTGCACCCATTTTGTTGGACGATGAAATGGAATAGTCCCTGATATGTCAAAGCCAAAATACCCCTTCGAAAAGCGCCTTGAAGTCGTGAATCACTACTTCACAACTGATGATGGTTACAGGATCATCTCTGCACGTTTTGGTGTGCCTCGAACCCAGGTCAGGACGTGGGTTGCCCTCTATGAAAAACATGGAGAAAAAGGTTTAATTCCCAAACCTAAAGGCGTTAGTGCTGATCCAGAGTTGCGCATTAAGGTCGTGAAAGCCGTGACCGAGCAGCAGATGTCCCTCAATCAGGCTGCTGCTCACTTTATGCTTGCTGGTAGTGGTTCTGTAGCCAAGTGGCTGAAAGTCTATGAGGAGCACGGAGAAGCTGGTTTACGCGCACTCAAGATCGGCACCAAAAGAAACATTACAATGTCAGTTGATCCAGAAAAAGCGGCGTTAGCATTGGAGCTGTCGAAAGACCGACGTATTGAGGATCTTGAAAGACAAGTTCGATTCCTTGAAATGCGGCTTACGTATCTAAAAAAGCTGAAAGCCTTAGCTCATCCCGCGAAAAAGTGAAAGTACTCAACGAGCTAAGGCAGTTTTACCCTCTTGATGAGCTTCTCAAGGCAGCGGAGATACCGCGCAGTACGTTTTATTACCATCTAAAGGCTCTCAGCAAGCCTGATAAGTATGCGGATGTTAAAAAGCGTATTGGTGAGATTTATCACGAGAATAAAGGTCGTTACGGATACCGTAGGGTAACGTTGTCTCTCCATCGAGACGGGGAACGGATTAACCATAAAGCCGTTCAGCGCCTGATGGGAACCCTCTCGCTTAAGGCAGCGATTAAGGTCAAACGATACAGCTCCTACAGAGGAGAGGTAGGGCAAACCGCCCCCAATGTTCTCCAAAGGGATTTCAAGGCTACACGGCCAAACGAGAAGTGGGTTACCGACGTTACTGAATTTGCAGTCAATGGGCGAAAGCTGTATTTGTCTCCAGTAATAGATCTCTTCAACAACGAAGTTATTTCTTACAGCCTGTCGGAAAGACCTGTGATGAACATGGTCGAGAATATGCTCGATCAGGCATTCAAAAAGCTTAAGCCTCACGAGCATCCTATTCTGCACTCTGACCAGGGATGGCAGTATCGTATGAGAAGGTATCAAAACATCCTTAAAGAACAAGGCATTACACAGAGCATGTCCAGAAAAGGCAATTGTCTGGATAATGCAGTCGTGGAATGTTTCTTTGGAACCTTAAAGTCGGAGTGTTTTTATCTTGACGAGTTCAGTAATATAAGCGAACTGAAGGATGCTGTTACGGAATATATTGACTACTACAACAGCAGAAGAATTAGCCTGAAATTAAAAGGTCTGAGTCCAATTGAATATCGAACCCAGACCTATGTGCCTCGTGTTTAACTGTCCAACTTTTTGGGGTCAGTACAACC
>NZ_NRIQ01000093.1:0-5058 GCF_020224095.1 Enterobacter sp. CCUG 70166 | reverse complement strand
GTTTTTGTTGACCACTTCAAGCTTTAACGGACGATTTCGCGATGAATGTTTGAATGAGCACTGGTTCAGCGATATCGTTCATGCTAGGAAAATTATTAATGACTGGCGGCAGGATTATAACGAATGCCGCCCGCACTCCACGCTGAATTATCAGACACCGTCTGAATTTGCAGCGGGCTGGAGAAAGGGTCATTCTGAGAATGAAGATTCCGACGTTACTAACTGAGTGTTGTATCTAATCGTGGGGGCAGGTCATTATCAGCATCCTTACTTTTCTTTAGCCTGAACAAAGGGCACTGTTCATCATGCAGTCTTGTCGTCTTAACGTGGCGTAACCTGGCAACGTTAACCTCGCAGTTAAAAGGACCTTCAATGTTCGGGTCATGTTCGACGCAATCACATTTTAACCACAACTTACGGCGGTCCATTTCTTCAAGCACAGAATTTGCTATACGTAAATCAGCCTGAGCGGGTTTTCGCCCGTTGCTGAAAACATGCAGCAATGCCTCTCTCTCTGCCAGATTCAGTTTCCTTTCAAGCCTTCCCCTTGGATTTTTTTTCCACACCAGGTCCATTGATTTACTCCTTCACTCAAAAGTGTGATTACGATAACAAGATCATATCTTGTTATCGTACCATCTTATTAAGATAGTAAACATATTGTCTTTGTTTATAGTCTATTGAATTTAATGAAGTTACTAACATCTCAAGTTAATATGATAACAAGATATCAATGCCGAGGCATATTGAAAATTAATTTTTGTTATCCTATTATCTTAACAAGATAACAAACAAGGTGTGCGGAATATGATCATTGTTCTTGGTAGTCAAAAAGGTGGAGTAGGTAAAAGTACGCTCGCAGTATCCATCGCTGCATATCTTATGGCACTAGGAAAGCGAGTTCTTATTGTAGATGCCGACGATCAAAAATCAGTGCTGACCTGGTATAACAATCGACCAGAGAACTTGCCTCATATGCCTGTGACTGGAGCGTCCGGCAACATCAAAGCCATGCTAAAAGAGCATGAAAAATCTTATGACTTTGTTATCGCCGATTGTGCTGGCCGTGACAGTGCAGAGATGCGAAGCGGATTAATGGCTGCAGATGTGTTTATTTCCCCTTTACGACCATCCCAAATGGATTTGGATGTCGTTCCTCACACATGCTCTGTTTTTACTGCAGCTAAAGATTTCAACGAGTCGGTACGTGGGTATTTAGTGTTGAATATGACACCAACTAACATGTTCGTTAATGAAGCTAATCAGGCAGCGGATGTTCTCAAAGACTTTCCGGAAATGAATCTGTCTAATGCTCGCGTATGTGACAGAAAAGCTCACAGGGATGCCTGGGCCGAATCAATGACTATTTTTGAAACACAGAACATCAAAGCCCAAGAAGAAATTGAAGCTCTGGTTAAGGAGATCATTCTGTGAGGAATAGAGCACAAACACCGCCAAGGGACGAAGCTTCGTTTATAAACGGAGGCACAGCTGGTCTCACTGCAAAAAATCCAGATGAACCAAGTAATAAATCTGCGACTAGTAAAGCAAAACCAGTCAGTATCTCTCTTGCTGAAGAGAATCTTAACTCAATTGATAATGTCATAAAGGAAGAGATGTTATCAGGGAACAGGAGAGTCAATAGATCCGATGTAGTTAGAGCTGCAGTGATGGCATTAGTAAATTTATCACGAGAGGAAATCTCTCAACTGATTGAAAAGTCTAGATTAAAATAATATTAACTTAATAAGTTACTAACTTATTAAGATGGTAATTAGAAGTGATGGCATTAATAAGTTAACAAGATGGTAAGATGGTAACTTACCATCTTGTTACATTGCTTTCTTAGCCACCTATTTTTTTAAGCAACGCCACCGCCTCATCGCCCGGCATCTGGAACTGCACCCGGTGCCGTGCTGCCACATCGAGCGCAAACACCTTCGTATACACCTCCGTCGAGCTGATGGACTTATGACCCATCAGGCTCTGCAATACTTTCAGGGGTATACCGGCATACAGCATGTGCATGGCATAGCTGTGACGGAACGTGTGCGGTGTCACCGGCACTGAGAACGTCACCCCGTCGGCTGCTGCCGTTTCAACCGCTTCGCTGAGCCAGGTGCGGACCGTCCGGTCCGTGATCTCCCAGATGCGTGCCTTATCCGTTCTGCCGGTTCGCCTGTTGCGCCGCTCCAGCGGAATTTTCAGCGTGGCCACCATCATCTCCAGCTGGCTCACATAGTTCGCATCAGAAAGCGGTACCAGGCGATGCGACTGACTGCCCGCGGGCGCACGGCCTGCTGTTCTGGCCGCTTTCTCCGTGCGCTGCTTGAGGGTGGCCAGCTGCACGAACGGGTAGGGTGGTACGAGGGAAAAATCACTCCGGGTCAGGGCCAGCGCTTCATTAATCCTTGCACCAGTATTCCACAGGGTCGCAAACAGCATCTTGCGGTGCAGATCCGGTACGTAATGGAGCAGGGCGCTCACTTCCGGCGCCAGCAGGTATTTCGGCAGTTCGTCCTGAACGAGGGCCATCTGGCGCAGGGCCAGCGCAGCCGAGTAGTCAATGGCCACCGGCAGCTGGGACAGTCTGGATGTAATTTCCCCATGAATTGAAGGTAGGGAAGCGTTCAAGTGTATCTAACCATTGAATACATAGCCGTGGCTCTTTCGAATAAATCAGGAATCAAGATTTTTTTCCCCCTTCATCATAAGAAAGAGCTGCATTACCACTTTATGGCCATCAGCTTGTCTTAGGAACGGGTTGAGATTAGCGAGTGTTTGCACTAACAGGATCAGACCCAACATCACTGTTAGAGGCTGAAGGCCGGCAGTGGCGAAAACGGGTAAAGACAGCAGCACGGGAAATAGCGGCCCACTAAGCGTTGCCAGTGCAACTTTCCACCGGTGTGCATCATCAGCATAAGCATAACTGACTGAACCGCCGAGGAAGGGACCAAATTGCAGTTGGAGTCCGGCCAACTGCAATCGGAACAACACTGGAGTGCCTAGCTGAAAGCGGGTTACTGGAGTACCCAGTAATACTGCCATTAGTGCATGCCCTAACTCATGAAACAGTGTGTATAAAAAGCTCATAAGATACAGATACACAGGGAGCATCCAGCCCAGGCTGTCCACTACATGCTCAAGGAATGCTAACGAGAATAGTGTCATGCCATCACTCATAATAAAACTCTCAGTCCTCTTCGCTATCCACCAAAAGCCAGGTGAAGCTCATCGATCATGATCAGCTCGCGGCGTCCTGATCGGCGTGGGAACATCCGGCGCATTTCGCGCGTCAGCTCCTTCTTTTCCCAGCCGTAAGGATAAATCACCCTGCCGTTTCTCTCCTCAATCTCCAGCGCCCGGGGAGCCGGTCCGGTTGTAATACGTTCCACTTCCTGCTTCAGACGCTCTCCGCGCCAGCCGTAGGCGGCCAGGCTGCGGCGAATGCGACCAACCGGGAAACGCGGATCTGAATGTCGGGGAAAAATCAGTTTGCCGTCTTCGCCCCGTTTCACGCCGAAGTCTTCCAGCGACTGTGTCACAGCAACGGTTCTGAGGTTGAACCCAATCATCGTTGCATGCGCTGTCTTTTCCATCGTTAACTCCCCTGAAGAGATTGTTGAAAATCAGTCTTTAAGAAATCCCGCCTACTGTCAGCTAAAAAAGCACAGTAGCGAAAGGGACTCTTCGCGGTTACTTAAATCCAGCGGCCAGATTTCCTGTAAATTCGAATCTGCAGAATGTGAAACAGGCCAGTCGCACAATGTCCACCCGCTGTGTCCTCCGGCCTCATGAAGATTCCTTGCAACAGTATCGCCATCTTCGCTGGTAATAAAATGCACCTCCGCCGATCCATCATCGGTACGCAGACGTCCGCAAAACAGCGTTACCTTTTGATGACCTTCACTGATGAGAGTGTCGATCAGTTCTTCATAGCCCATGGCATTACCTTTCTGCTGAAATAATCACTCAGAGTAATTATGACGCGCAGCACAGTCAGCTGGGCACACCTTGTGTCTGTGACCCGGATGATTTTTCCCTGCCGTCATCATTTTCACGCTGATAATAAGCAGCCATATAGCCACGCTGTTAAATTACCGGAAGCCCGTTTCATGGTGATCCGACTTTTCCGTTATTTTACGGTTTCCGGAAGTGTACCACGGTGAGGGAATAAGCAAAGCGCCCATTTCCGGAGCCTGTCGGCCGGTCACGGGGCAGGGGGTAAACACTACATATAGAAGATAATGCAGCTGACGGAGTGGCACATCTTGTGTTTCTGCGCTGGAGCGCCCCGGAGGGGCTCGGGAAGATCCGGAACTAACAGAAATCGGATCTGCGGAGAAAGAAAGAAGGATTATTGCAGCAGAATCAAGAAAAGAGGCGGATTGTTGTGATTTGGGGATTATTGCATGGAGTGCAAATTTTACGGCTGACTGAGGCTTAAATGGCAACTATAAGGAAAGAGAAACTTTTTTCAGTTTTTTTTACAGACCGGCCTTAAAGGCCGCATCAGATTTCCTAAATACAGTTTTACATAAGGAACATCGTATGACTGTATTTCTCATCCTCACCGCCATCGCATATGGCATCGTCAGTACCGGCGGCTACATCCTTTTAGTGGACAAAGGGTATCAGGGCTGGACCCTATTCTGGAAAAACTATGACGACCTGCCCCATATCTACCGTTCCCGCTGGCGATACCAGAGACGCTTCATTCTCAGACGTATCTGGAAGCGTCTCTTTAATCGCTGAGAAGGTTATCCAGCAGCATCCCCAGCCCGGCCAGCCAGCACAGGCAACACCATGTGGTGAACACCATCCGGGTCTGGCCGGATTTCCACTTGCGGACGGTACGTTCGTCCACATTCAGCCGGTTGGCCAGCTGGATGTCAGTCAGGGGGATCAGCCCCCGAACGAAGGTAGTTTCGCGTGCCGTGGGGAGCTGCCAGTCTTCTCCGCTGACCAGCGTATACCCGTTAAATTCTCCGGATTCAATCATCTCCCGTATACGTTGCTGGTTTTCTGGGTTCATAGGCTTTGTTGAATAAATCG
>NZ_NRIQ01000092.1:0-11219 GCF_020224095.1 Enterobacter sp. CCUG 70166 | reverse complement strand
AAGCAGCTTCTTGAGTCTGGTGTTCTCTTCCTCAAGCGACTTCAGGCGCTTAACTTCAGGCACCTCCATACCGCCATACTTCTTACGCCAGGTGTAAAACGTGGCATCGGAAATGGCATGCTTGCGGCAGAGTTCACGGGCGGGTACCCCAGCTTCGGCTTCGCGGAGAATACTGATGATCTGTTCGTCGGAAAAACGCTTCTTCATGGGGATGTCCTCATGTGGCTTATGAAGACATTACTAACATCGGGGTGTACTAATCAACGGGGAGCAGGTCAATAACACTATCACTGAAGGAAAAACCAGCCCACTAAATCCGGTTGGCGGGAATGACTGGTTACCCGACAAGAAGAAAGACACCAAAATCAACGCTGTGGAAGGGCCGGTAGTGCCCCGTAAGCGTCGACGCAAAACTCTTAAACCCATTCCGGCTCTGGGCCGAAAATTGCTGACTCTCATTCAGGCAGCTGGCCTGAACCAACTTGAACTAGTACCTGAATATAAAAGTCCGGGGTTAGTCGGTTCGGTCAATAGAATAAAAGAAGTTCTGGATGAACATACAATGGGCAATGGAACACAGCTTAATATGCTGTTCAGTTGCGCGCCCTGGTTGTCCCTCGAACGGATTAACGACATGCTGACTCAGCTAGAAGTTTCACTGCAGACTGATAGCAGTGATAAGGAGGCATGCGTGTATATCATTGGTATTGCGACCGATGCCAATCGGGAAGAAGTAACCTTTAGCGTTCGGAGTAATACTTTTATCCATAGGCCTGAAGCCCGAGTCAGTATCAATGGAGAAAGCACCTACAACACAGGCAGTCGGGCTCCATACTGGGCAATTCTGGAATACCGCAGAGGTAGGGATGGCAAGGTTTACTGCCATGAGGGCTATGCGCATGCCGCGTATACGCTTGATAATCCGGTGCCTGTGGATAGCAACAAAGAGCGCGATACACTGAAGGTAATTATAAACGCCAGCAGCTATGCTGGCCGTCAGGAAAATCATCCAGATGCGATCAGCCTCAGCAAGCCACTTTTCACGTCTAAAAGCACTAAGAATGGAGTGGAGGAGGTCATTCATCCTGACTTCATACTGAATGTGGTTCCGAGCAAAGAAAACACAGTTACCACTTTCATCATTGAAACAATGGGCTCTGAATCCGAGGAGTATGTCGAGCGTAAACTACAAACTCATAGCTGGATGGAACAGGAAGGTGTGCTCTTAACTGATCCTCCGGGCTGGCCAGAACCTTCAGACAGGACATTTAACAGCTTCCTGCTCAAACACATTTTTAGCGCAGGGAAAATGCAACAATAGTTACAGGCAGCGGTTTTGAATTCAAATAGTGACAATGCACCCTCAGCCAGAAGTGGAAAGGACGCTCTTAAGTGTGACAAACGACACTCAAGGCTGAGGGGAGATGTGACAAGCTGCACTGAACTAAATGTGACAAATTGCCCTCATTAAGTGTTTTTAAAGCACAAAATTGGCACCATTTAGTTCCTGAAAACCAGTCAGGGCAAAGGAAGGCAAACTGTTCTGTGACAAATCACCCTGAGAGCTTTAACTCTAGTGTGACAAACCACCCTGCTAATTGTGACAAATCCCCCTCAAAGTTCACTCTGGTGTGATCGACATTATGTCGCTGAAAGAAAAGACTATATGAGTCGTCTGGCGGCCTTTCTTTTTCTCTATATAAGACAGGCGCATTGGCGTTCGGCTGTTAATCTCATCGACACTCGCCTGCAGGAACCGACGGCGAAAGTCCGGCATACGCTGATAACTTTGCGGAAGCTGATAGCGCTCCATGATCCAGTCTATTTTCAGGGATACTACGCCAGAGCCATCCGGCTTACGGTACTGGCATAGTGACTCGTACAGGCGCATGGCATAGGGATTGGTGATCTCTTTCGTTTCACTTAGTCGGAACTGTGTGAAACGGTTCTGAAGGCCAATAAAGAAAGGAATGAGGTACGGGTTAATATGAACGCTGTAGAGCCCTCTGGAGGGACTATGGGCACGTTTGATGAACCAGGGAAAGGACTCATAACCTTTTTCTTCCCCGGCATCCTCTTCAGGCCGATAAAAGACCACTTCTTTACCCGCGAATCCCTTGAGAGCCTGACGGATATCTTTGCTGGCCTCGGCGGAGGTCAACCCGAAGGTTTCCGCATACTTGGCGACCTGAATTTCACATATCCCATCATGCTCCTGCAGCGTACCGTCAGATTTTCTGATCTGGTCCACAAAGAGATAAAGCATACGCTTTTGATCGCGAGAAAGACTGTATGCCGCCTCAGTCAGTTCGTTTGACTGGACAATTCGCGGGCTATTCTTACGTTTTTTATGGTTGATAACCGCAACTTCCGTCATGACAGGTCCGTGTAAAGTGTGACAGGAATTTAGATTGTCACACTAATTGAAAAAGAGTCAACAGGTTGGGATAACTTTGTGGAATACAGCAAATCATGAGGGCAATTTGTCACAGGGTTAAGGGTAATCTGTCACACTTTAAGAGGGAGGTTGAGGGTGATTTGTCACACTGAAAGGGCAGATTGTCACACAGATCCTTCTCAAACCCGCATGAATAAAGGGCTGAGAGGTATTCTAAAAAGGTAAACCTAACAACCCTTTAAAAAGATCTTATAAAAATATGCCCGTGGATAAGTGGATAAACCTGAACGAGCTAACGATTAGGCTTCGAGCGTAAGCAGAATTTGTAAGTGCAGTTCCCTGGTGCTTCCTCGCTCACTCGCGGGCTCCGCCCTGTCGTTCGGCTGCGGCGAGCACTACTGGCTCTTTCTGAAAGACGAAATTTAACTGATCCTCGCTATGGGGATATCTTTCCAGCGGGTAGTGTACGCAGGGGAGAGCATATCGCGTTTCATCTGCCAGGAAGGTGCCATCCCTCGTCCGGCAAACCAGACCTGTCCCAGACCGGAATGATTAATGCCATCGAGAACCTTCATCAGCTCAGCGCTGTGAGGACGTGGCGGACGTTCGTCGAACAGCTGCAGCTGCGAAACGCCGGAGCCGGTGAAGTCATTCAGCATCACACCGGCTTTGGCATACCGGTGCCCATCCTTCCAGATACGCTCCAGAGCCGTAGTGGCGGCCGCAATGATGTCCCGGGTGTCCTGAGTGGGTGTAAGCAGTTTCTCCGTGGCCACGTTGCCGTAATAAGGTTCTTTCACGGCGAACGGGGACGTTTTAATGAAAACGGAAATATGCCGGCAATACTGGCGCTCTTTGCGCAGCTTTTCCGAAGCCCGCTCTGCGTACTGACAGACAGCCTGCTGCAGCGAATCGTATTCAGTGACCTTCTCGCCGAAGCTACGGCTGCAGACGATCTGCTGCTTTGTGGGCGGGGCTTCTTCAAGCGACATGCAGCTTTCCCCGTTCAGTTCGCGCACTGTTCGCTCGAGAACGACGGAGAAATTTTTGCGGATAAAGGCCGGGTTCGTCAGGGCCAGATCGAGCGCGGTTTTGATGCCGAGAACATTGAGCTTGCGTGCAATACGGTTTCCCACGCCCCAGATCTCTTCGACCGGCTGCAGTGAAAGCAGTTTCCGCGTTCGCTGTGGATTCCCTCGGGTCAGGGCGAGCACACCACGAAACTGTTTCCACTCCTTTGAAGCCCATTGTGCTGATTTTGCTAGGGTTTTCGTAGGCGCCGCCCCAATTCCGATGGTCAGACGGGTACAGTCATATACGTGCTGGCGCAGCTGGCGGCCGAAGTCCTCCAGAGCCATGCAGTGCTCCACGCCGGTCAGGTCGAGGAACATCTCGTCAATCGAATACTGTTCCACCCTGGGGGCCAGCTCCTCCAGACAGCTCATCACGCGCGCCGACATTGAAGCGTAAAGCTCATAATTACTTGAAAAGAAATATATTTGTTCCGGGTAAGGCTCGTTTTTTATCTGGAACCAAGGGGTGCCCATTTTGATCCAGGGTTTCGCCTCGGCGCTGCGTGCGATCACGTTTCCGTCGTTGTTGCTCAAGACGACTATCGGCTTTCCTTTCAAATCCGGGCGGAAAACACGTTCACAGCTGGCATAAAAGCTGTTCACATCGGCCAGGGCAAACATCAGTACATCTCCCTTGGGCGGTGGATGATGTGCGTGACGACCCCAAAGATATCCAGTTCATCCGGGTCGGGATAAATCGGTGACCAGCTGGCGTTCATCGGCTGCAGCGTCAGTCGTGGCGTCAGCAGAAGCCGTTTAACCGTAAATTCTCCCTGCACACTGGCCACGACGATATCACCGTGCCGGGGTTTCTCGGCACTGTCCACAACCAGCAGATCGCCATTAAAAAGGCTGCCGTCAGCCATGCTGTTTCCGCTTGCGCGGAGGTAATAAGTCGCGCTCGGATGCCGTATGCAGTAATCATGGAGATCCAGATCGGCCTCGACATAATCAGCTGCAGGGCTGGGAAAACCGCAGCTGGCAAGGTCTGCAAACAACGGATGGGCCTGTGGCGGGAGTTCTTTCCCGGTGCTGAAAAGCTGCAGTTTCATCTTTCCTCCTGACGTCTAAATATACTGGTTATCTATACAGTATATTTAACAGCGTGAGGATAATCCAGATCGCCTGCGCCATGAACAGAGTGAGTAACCTAAGCTACTCAAAATGTTCGTAAATATCATTTTGATTCTTTAGTGTTACTCATAATGAGAAATAAGGCTTTTATTTTTCCATTTTGCTCTTATAATGTGTATCAAATTGAGTTTAATTGACGGAGCATAATGATGAATATTTACTGCGATGATGGTTCAACTAATGTTAAGCTGGCATGGTTTGAAGGAAACGAGCTGCAGACCCGGGTTTCTGCTAACTCCTTCCGGCATGGCTGGAAAGTGGCGGAGTTCAGTGCTGCAACGTTCAACTATCAGGTGGGCACGCTGAAATACACCTGGGACAGCGTCAGCCGGGATGCCATCCCGACAACAAACGTGGAGTATCAGTACGGTGATCTCAACCTGCTGGCCGTGCATCATGCGCTTCTGAACAGCGGGCTTGAGCCGCAGCCGGTGAGCCTGACCGTGACGCTGCCCCTGAGCGAGTATTATGACGGGGACTGCCAGCGGAACGAGGAGAACATCCGACGCAAACGGGAAAACCTGATGCGTGAGCTGGTTCTGAATAAGGGCAGGGCATTTACCGTAACGGACGTGAAGGTGATGCCGGAATCACTGCCGGCGGCGTTCTCCCGTCTCGCGGAGCTGAAGCCCGGACCCGCAGAGACCACCCTGATTATCGATCTCGGCGGAACCACGCTCGATGCCGGCGTGATTGTCGGACAGTTTGACGATATCAGTGCGGTACACGGCAATCCGTCTGTCGGCGTGTCGCAGGTCACCCGCGCAGCTGCAGGCGCGCTGCGGGCTGCAGACAGCGAAACCAGCGCGCTTATTGCTGACACGGTCATCCGCAACCGCAATGATCGTCAGTATCTGCAGCGTGTGATCAACGATGCCGGAAAAATCGACGATGTTCTGAACAAAATTACAGAGGCAATCACTTCCCTGGGTGCGCGTGTCACCAGTGAGCTGACGGCCTTCAGGAACGTTAACCGGGTATTCCTGGTCGGGGGAGGGGCATCCCTCATTGAAGAGGCTGTCCGTCAGGCCTGGCCTCTGGCTCCTGACCGTATTGAGGTTATAGGCGATCCGCAGCTGGCGCTGGCCAGAGAGATTGCCCTTTACAATAAAGAGGACTAAACGTGCCGGACGGCCAGTATTCTTTCTATCTGCACAGCGACGATCGCACCGACATCGCGGCGATGGCGACCATCAGCACCATCTCACAGCCCCTGCGCGGTGACTTCATCCGGACCGCCGCCACCGCCGGGGCGGTGATGTACCAGACGGATGCCCGTTTACCGGCGCTGATCCCGGTGTTCTTTGACGGGCATCTGAGCGCCATCCGGCTTTGCGCCGTGATGGCTCTGGTATCCGGAACCTGGTCTTCACTCTCAGGACTTCCAGATGAGCCTGATGGTGGCGTGGCGGCTCTGGCCATGTCACCGGAGACGGAATACCAGCGCCGGCGTTACACCCTGACGCTTCAGGATGACCGGAGCAGTGAACGGGTTGAGCGTGTGCTGACGGGCGTGTCATCCCGCCTGCGGGGAGAGCTGCTGAGAAACCTGATTATCACCGGTCTGGCCCTGCATACGACCGCGCCGGAGCTGCCGCGTCTGCTGGCCAGCATGCCGGTACCGCCCGGCACGGTCAGCGAGCTGCAGGTTCTGGTTCAGCAGATGGCCGGTACGGCTGGCGTGAGTAAGGCTGCAGTACCGAAGAAACCAGCAGAGCCTGCCGCACCGGTATCCGGTGACGCGACCAGGATAAAGAAAAATATGCGACGGGCATTCGGAGACTAAAACATGTCAGTGATTAAACAAAAGGCAGAGCAGTGCATTCATAACTTTCTGCGCGCCCGGAACGTGCCTGAATCTCAGTGGCCGGAACTGGTCAAAAAGACCGGCAGGGGAATGATACTGGCTGGTGTCGCCGTTGTGATTCCTGGCGTACTGGCTGATAACATATCCCTGCCGGTGACAATCATGATGCAGGTCTGCTACGCCTCGCTGATTGGTCTCGGGGTTCTCCTGGCGTTTGACGACAAAAAACCAAAGGGGCGGGGATGAATATGAACATTAACCTGAAGGAAAACCGTATGCAGCTTGAAGAACTGACTGGTGATGAGCGCACGCTGGTCGTTGTGGCTCTGCAGGCGCTTTATCGACAGCGTGTAACTGCAAAGAACTCGACCTTAACGGTCTGTTCCCTGACGGGAAAGGAGGCTCCTCTGGAAGATATTTTTGGAGTGCGTGAAGTAGAGGAGGCGCTGCGCCGTATTGGTGCGGCTCCAGAATATCGTTAAATCCGGCCCCGTTCACTTCAGAACTAAAAACGGCAGGCTGATATCTTGTACCTGCCGTCAGACATTACCTCGTTTCAACCTCTGCCTCCTCCTGAATAAAAAGGAACTCGGTTCCCTTCGCCTTATTGCCGCCAGCGGCGGCGTGTTCAACGCCGTGCCTTCAGGCTAACCCGGCCGCTATGGTCGCAAGGGTTCACGTTGTCTCCGTCCTCACCCGTTCGCACCTTTCACGGTGCATTCAGCCCGTGAAAGGCTTGCGCTGCGGCTTGCGGCGTCGCCCCTGCGCCCTCCGCTTTCCGCCGGGTTTTTGTGGCGGCACGGCGCAACAGGGTGCCGGATGCTGAGGACACAACCATGTTCAGACTGACCTGTATTGAACTCGATAACGGCGAGTTTGCCGTGTACATCAACCACCATTACCTGGGGAGTGAAGATGCCAGCGGAGAGCGGCTGTCTCTGGGGGAGATTCTGGAGCAGCTCTCCCTGCTGCCGGGGGTGGAATTACAGACCCTGCATGAACCCGTACCGGAAGAGGAAGACTGGTGCTGGAACGATATCGCCGATCGCGTTCTGCCGTCGCGTGCGGCATGTCGTGATGATGTGACGGTGGCAGGGCTCATCGCCAGGCTGAAGCAGTACCCACCGGATGCACTGTGTCTGGGGACGTTCTGGCTGGAAGATGATTTCCTGTCGCTCGATGGCAGTCTGACAGAGGAGGAAATTGCAGAAGCCATGCGTATCTGCGACCACAGCCACGATGCAGGCATCGGTTTTAACTGGGACACGCTGCAGTTCGCTATCGACTACGTGAAGGGGCGCTGAAAAAAAGGACACCATCCGGGGAGGGGGTGTCCTGAAGCCATGCAATTCGTTAAGGATGTCGGTTCCCTCCGCCTTATTGCCGCCAGCCGGCGGCGTGTTCAACGCCGTGCCTTCACGCTAACCCGGCCGCTGCGGTCGCAAGGGTTCACGTTGTCTCCGTCCTCACCCGTTCGCACCTTTCACGGTGCATTCAGCCCGTGAAAGGCTTGCGCTGCGGCTTGCGGCGTCGCCCCTGCGCCCTCCGCTTTCCGCCGGGTTTTTGTGGCGGCACGGCGCAACAGGGTGCCGCATATCAGAGAGGAGTGTGTCTATGTCCCGTTTTATTCTGGGTGACTGCGTGCAGGTGATGTCCCGTTTTCCGGCGCGTGCCGTTGATTTTATTCTTACCGATCCGCCGTATCTGGTTGGCTATAAAGACCGTACCGGCCGCACCCTGGCCGGGGACAACTCTTCCGAATGGCTCCAGCCCGCATGTCATGAAATGTACCGCGTGCTGAAAAACGACAGCCTTATGGTGAGCTTCTATGCCTGGAATCGCGCGGATCTGTTTCTGAATTCGTGGAAAGCGGCCGGCTTCCGGGTGGTTGGCCATATCGTCTTTGCCAAGAGCTACGCCTCAAAATCGACGTTCGTGGGTTACACGCACGAGAGCGCTTACCTGCTGGCGAAGGGGAGGCCGCAAACCCCGGACCGTCCCATCCCGGACGTGATCCCCTGGAAATACACGGGCAACCGACACCATCCGACGGAAAAGCCGGTGCAGAGCCTGCGACCGCTGATCGAATCGCTCACGCGTCCGGGGGCCATTGTCCTTGACCCGTTCGCCGGCAGCGGCTCCACCTGCGTGGCCGCCGCCGAAGCCAGCCGCCGCTATATCGGGATCGAGATGCTTGAGCAGTACCACGCCGCCGGCGTCCGACGTCTGGCACAGGTTGAACGGGCGAGAAGGATGCCGGCGGCCAATGACGGCGCGTTTTACCCTGACTGGCCGGAGGCAGCATGAATTACCCGGGCCTTGAACACCTGCGCGCGGACGTGGCCGCGGTCAGCAATGCCATGTGTGATGTGCGGATGCTTCTGAACCGCCTCGAATCGCAGCACCGGCACGACGCGGCAACGCTTACTGAACGTATGGCAGCGCAGACCCTGCGCCGGATCAACACCCTGCTTCTGGAAGCCTACCGCGAAGCCCTGGTGCTGGACGAGACCTTTCAGGACTGACTGACCCTGCCGGGCTGAGGCCCGGCCTGTAATCCCTTACAAGAGAGAAAAAACAATGTACGGAACCCGCGAAGAACTTTGTGAAGATCTTGAAAACATGTTCACGTCTGACGAACTCCTGGTCCTGCTGGTCTGGACGGTGGAGGGGGTTAGCGTGGCCTGCCGTGAAGCCCAGCCAGAACCTGACGGGGCTGAAATCCGGAAGGTGATGAAGGCGCTCGGTGAAATGAAAATGACGCAATACCGCCAGGAGGGGGTAAATAATCAGACCGTCAGCGAGCTTCTGACCCGCCAGCGCGAAGCGGCAAACTGTCAGGTGAGTGTTCCGGCGGTACTCCTGTCCCGCGTCCTGCGTAACTATGAATGCGAGCTGGAAAACCGGATCGGTATAGCCTGGGAAGCCGGGCGGCAGGAGCCGGAATCCGTCAGAAAGGAGCTGAATAACGTTCGCGCCCTACAGGAGGCGCTGGCCGCCTGAGAGAACGCCGGGGTAACGCCCCGGCAACCGGTGGCCATCCACTGCGAAAAGGATGTCAGTACCTTCCGCTTTTATCCGCCGCCGCCCTCCGGGCCACGTCGGGACAATGAAACTCCCCTGAAGCTCCGTGCGGTGACGGCATGCGCCGTGACTTCACTGTAGCCCGGCCGCATCGGCCACAAGGGTTCGCTGACGCCTCCGTCCTCACCCGTTCGCACCCTTCACGGTGCATTCAGCCCGTGAAGGCTTTGCGCTGCGGCTTGCGGCGTCGCCCCTGTGTCCTCCGCTTTTCGCCGGTCTGTCGTGTCGTCACGGCGATGCCGGAACCGAGAATATTTTAACCGTGGAGGATCTATGAACCAGACCGTGACCTGTGATGCTGTTCGTCTTGAGGGTGCGCAGCGCCTGACTTTCCTGCCTGATTTGTTTGGCGGCGATTTTATGACGTCCGAGGCATCCGTGTACGCCTACGCCTGGCGTTATTGCCCTGAGTATCAGGGGGGATTCTGGCAGTTTTACCGGCTGCCGGAAGGCGGCGGATATATGGCGCCTGACGTGGAGAGCCTGACCCTGTGCAATCGGGAAAACTGGTTTGAGCAGACTGTCAGCGGGGAAGTGGCGGGGATCATCCTCACGGCGCTGGTACTGAATCACCGGAGCTGGCATCACAGTAACCATGACCATGAGGAGCTGTGCCGCCACTTCTGCCGCCGTTATGAGCAGCTTATGGCATTTGCTGATACCCATCCGGAAAGCGCCACCATCTGGCGTGCCCTTGACTGACTGACCACGGGCGGCGATGCCGCCCGATTAAAGGATAAAAACATGCAACTGTCACCGGAAACCCGCAGCATCCTGCGCCAGTATAAAACGCTCATTAACGAGCGACGTCGCGAATTAGGACTCTGCCCCGTAACCACAGCGAAAGTGCTGGATGAGATCTGCGAATCCGCAACCCGCCAGTGCGCGGTCTATCTATGTGGCCACTTCATCCTCCAGGGCGGGCAGGGCGACGGGCAGTAATGCGGCAGGGCGGGGCTGATGCACCGCCTGTACGCGCGCGAAAAACCCTGTCATCCCTGCGGGCTGACGGGCGGCAGGGGAAGCGCCTGCGGCGCTACCCCTCTTCGCCCTTGTGTGATGTCAGAGCAAAGCTGAAGCACAGCATTGTGAGGGCAATTTGTCACGGATACGCTCCTGCGTGGCGTGGCGTGGCGTGGCGTGGCGTGGCGTGGCGTGGCGTGGCGTGGCGTGGCGTGGCCACTGGCTCTGAAACCCGATCAGCAAATTTCCGACAATAAAAATCAACCCCAGTCTGGCCCCCTTCGGCTCCCGGCCAGCGCTGCTGTCCGGTCGTCGAGCCCCACTCCGCCAGGGCGGCCGCTGCGCACCCGCCGGGCTCCGCCGAACCCCTCCGGGTTTCGGGCCATACGGCTAGGGTCTGATGGCGAAGGTCAAAGGCTGCGGCTTCTCCGGCCGTGCCGTCCGGAACGCCTTCACCGCGCCGGCTGATGCCGTCGCTTTAATGGCGCCACGCCGTTCCGACGTGTCGGGTGTGTGCATCCTGTTCCCCTGGTGAAGCCATCCCCCGTGCGTCCTCACGCGGAGGGCTGGTCGTAGCACCGTCGGGTCGTCATCCAAGGGGTGAAATGCACTCCGCCAAAACTTTTTGCGTGCCGCAAAAACTTTAGTCTCCGCCCCTTTCCTTCCTCCCTTCGCCGTTGCTCCTTTGCCCTTTGCCGCGAGAGAACTCACCAGGGAGATGGCCAGCCATCACCACAGGAGAAAACCAGGATGCACACAC
>NZ_NRIQ01000091.1:0-5759 GCF_020224095.1 Enterobacter sp. CCUG 70166 | reverse complement strand
GAAAACCAGGATGCACACACAAAACGTCAACGTCAAAACCGCCGCTCAAGAATCTTCCAGGAAGATGGGGGAAGAACAAAACCCTGTTTCTGTCGCACGGGAGTGGGTGGCTCAGGCCACTGCGCTGAAAGCGGGTGTCACCGTCACCCTGTCCGATGTGTCCCGATACGGCGACGTGCAGGTGGAGATCCGCACCAACGGAACGCTTAACTGGCGCGCCTGGTCGTTTGAACCGGATTTTCTTTTTGAACTGAAGCGCAACCTGCAATACGTGCAGATGTAACCGGAGGCCGGAAGTCCGGCCTTAACCCAGAGAAGGAGGAACCATGCAGAACCTTAACACCCGCCAGACGACCAGAAAGGTCGGGCAGAGCACCGAAATCGTGAAGCTGCTCCGTATTCAGGCCAGCGACACTCACGTGGTCGAGTTTGACAACGTGGACACCCGTTTTAACGACTGCAACAACTGGCAGGTGATGGCAGGAGGCAAACGTGTCCTGTTCAGCAACCGCATGTATGAGCGTTTTTCAGATGTGAAATCGGGGATCGTGGCAACGATCAACGTGTGTGAAAACAGCGGCCGCGTAACGGATAAAGCGATGCTGGAAGGGGCAAAAGTCATGATGCAGGTTCTGGATGGCTATCCGTCCTTTGCGGCACTGGCAGCACACCCGAAACGCATTACTGGTTAACCGAGTGCCGTGACCGGAAGGCAATCCGGCCACGGCTAACCACAACTATCACTGAGAGGTAAAAATCATGGTCGCCACTAATACTACGGCAAAAAAACCAGCCAGGACCACCCGCCAGACAAAATCTGCGGAAAAAATCGCGCAGTCTACCGAGCAGAAGCTCGTCCAGCTGCTCGCTGATACGCCCGTGCAAATTTTCCCGTACTCCCGCCTGTCACGCACTGACTTAAACACGCGCATCATTCCGCATACCGATCAGGAAGTGGAAGAGATGGCAGACAGCATTCAGGCAATGGGCATCCTGCAAAACCTGATCGGTGCAGAACTGCCGGACGGTACGATCGGTATTGTCGGCGGGGAAGGTCGCCGCAGGGGCACAGGCATTCTGGTGATGCGCGGTGTGCTCGATGCAGACACGCCGTTTGTTCCGGTGAAAGTCCTGCCCGTGGAGATGGCGGTGGCGGCCTCGATGATCGAGAACGGTCGACGTAAAAACATGCATCCCGCCGAGCAGATTATCGGTTTTCGTACCCTTCAGCAGGAAGGTAAAACGGCTTCTCAGATCGGCGCACTGATGGGCTATCACCCGCGCCACGTTCAGCGCTGCCTGAAGCTGGCGAATCTTGCCCCCTCCCTGCTGGATGCGCTGGCGCGGGATGAAATCTCCCTTGAACAGTGTGAAGTCCTGACACTTGCTGATACCCATGAGCGTCAGGAGCAGGTCTGGAAAGAGGCTGTTGAACAGTGGCGCGATCCTGCCGTACAGACTCTGCGCAAAATGGTGACTGACGACAAGATGGCCATCAGTCACCCCATGTTTGAGTATGTGGGCGAGGAAGCCTATACCGCCGCTGGCGGTACGCTGACCGCCGATCTGTTCAGCGACAAGGACAGCACCTTTGCCGATGCGGCGCTGGTGAAATCTCTGCTGGCTGGCAAGCTCACCGTGCTCGCCGCCCGCGTTAAGCAGGAGCAGGGCTGGGGATGGGCTGAGTTCCGTATGACGGAACTGCGCTCCAGCGGTGAGGACGGTGAACTGTACCGTTTTGCCATGCCGAAAGCTGTCCTGACGGAAGAAGAACAGAAGCGCGTCAGTGAGCTGGAAGAACAAATGGAAGCTACTGAAACCTACGATGACGACTACGAGCTTCAGCAGCAGATCGATGACATTTACTGCGAGGCGCAGTACCGCGAAGCCACGCCGGAATTTCGCGCCGCGCACGGTATCTGGGTGTCATGGGATGGTGACAATTTTCGGGTTCAGCCTGGTATCCGCAGGCTGACCGACGAAGACCGGGCAGCAGAAGAACAGGCGCGTCAGGAACGTGAAAACAACGTGATCAGACACACCACGCCTGAAATTCCTGCTGACGCCTATCCGGCAACGCTGGTTAAGGCAATGTCTGCGGAGCGCACTCTCGCCGTTCAGGCGGAACTGGCGGGTCGCCCCGATGTTTCGGTGGCGCTACTGACGTGGACACTGTGCCTCAGTATGTTTGACCGCAGCTACGGTAAACGCAGCGAACCGCTGAAAGCCTCCGTGTCCTCGAATCAGTATCACCTTGCATCACTGGCTCCATCCGGTGAAGAAGGGAAGGCGCTGACGGCGCTTAAAGCACAGAAAGAGGCGCTTCAGGCAACGCTGCCCGAAAACTGGCATCTCGATTTCACCTGGCTGCTGTCATGGTCAGCAGAGCAGGTGAACACCCTGCTGGGATTCTGTGCAGCGCACGGTATCAACGGTATTCAGGAACGTATGTATAACCATACGCAGAAAAGCGAACTGGACGGGCTGGAAGAGGCGCTGGATTTTGACCTGCGTAAGTGGTGGCAACCGGGTGCAGAGAGCTACTTCGGCAAGCTCACCATCGCCCAGATTGGCAAAGCCTACGAAGAAGCCGGACTGAGTGCCCGCGCCGGAGAGATTGTGAAGCTCAAGCGCCGCGATGCGGCGAAGGCCGCCGAACAGGATCTGAATGCTCAGGGCTGGCTGCCTGACTGGATGGTGCGCCCTGCGCCAGCCGCTGAGGCTGAAGAAGCCACTGAATCCGACGCTGATACCACTGATCACGCTGCTTAATACCGGAGGCCGCCGCCTTCGGGCGGCGGGAACAGATATGACCATGCAATATGACCTGAACCGAATCAACACCCTGACCGCCACAGACCTGGAGTTTATCCGTCAGCAGGGCGAGGACGCGCGCCGCGCCCTCAGCGATGCCGTGACCGGCCTCCTGTCGACACCTGAAGGATGGCGCGTCTGCGCCGAGTTCCGCAGCGAGTTCGGCGGCTTCTTCCCCGTCCAGTGCCGCTTCAGCGCGGACGGCAGTGATGACTGGCATCTGTGCGTGTGCAGCCCCGGCGAAGTCTCGCCTTACTGGCTTCTGGTGCTGCTCTCCTCCGGCGGGGAAGTCGTGCGTACCCTTTACCAGAGCGACACGCTCCAGCCCGACCGGATCAGTCAACTGATCGCGCAGATGGCAGGTATGCGCCGCTTTAACTGCACTGCCAGCACCGTGGCGAACCTGATGAGCGGGGAGGTGACAGCATGATCCCGTCCTCACACGCGCTCGTTTCCCTGAAGCCAGCCCGTCAGGCTGCAATACAGGCTATCAGCCATGTTGAGTCTGCCCGCGAACGCGGTGCACGGCTGCCCGCCATGCCGTATGTGCGTACTTTTCTGCGCCTTCTCACGGGCAGCGGACGCCTCAACGCCACGGTTGCTAATAAAATACCTGGCCTGCACTGGGTGCCAAATAACCGTCATTCGAACCTGAAACAGGTCGAGGAGGCACTTAACACGATGATTGCCACCAGTGGCGAAGCCTGCCCGCTGCCGCTCACGACTGACGTACAGGCCGAACTGTTTCCTGAAGTCATGCACACCCGCACGGGGCGACGGCTGCACAGGTCCGGCATTAAGACCACGCGCGAACTTCGCCGTCAGTCTCGTGAGTATGAACAGCGCTGGAAACTGCGCCAGAATCTGCTGGAGCAGGCGAAAATCGACCTGAATTTTCAGTCTCCGCAAACCGTCTGTACCTGGTACACCCGGTGGAGCGACGAGTTTGACGCGGCAGAGCTTGCCGGACCGTTCTGGCGCTGGCAGTCGCGGTTCGCGTCGCTGAAGGAACTTGACTGGCTTCGCATCAGCGGCGAGCCGCTGTATGCAGTGATGTACGAAATCCCGTTTATCGTGCGGGAGACTCCGGAGCCTGTCCGTACTGCTGAGCGCTGGCAGGTACCGAACAAGCTGCGATACCAGCAGGGGGGCGAATGAGAAATAACCCCTGCAAGACGGAGCTGAAAGTCGCCCGTAGCCAGCGTAACAAGCTCCGTACCATGTCTGCAAAGCTGAAAGAGATGTGCTGCGAGTGGGACGGACTCAGTGGCTGGCTGGAAACCGAAAGCGAGCAGCTGGCTGTGAGTATAGACAGGCATCTTGAGGCGCTCGAAGACCAGATCCGCGAGTGGTCAGAAGGTACGGATAACCGGGAGGGATATTGAGCATTATCAGCCGAAGGTTCGACAAAAAAGAAACGGGTACCGTGTTCCGGCATGCTGAAAGCGGGAAGATCCTGTACCGTCTTGATGCCCGGCTGGAGCGGGATGACTGGGAAATGTTGCAGGCGATGATCAGCCTAATCTATAACGCCGGCGTGGCCGCCGGAAGCGAACAGCGAGCCGCTGAAATTCGTGAGGCACTGGGATATTCAGGAACTGGTTGACGCGGCAAAACGATGAGGATTTATACAGTTTTCAGACTGTTATTCCTGGGCAGATGATCGACAACGGGATATAATGGCGATGGCGCTTGAGGCTTTTTGTCTCATGACGTGAAGGTGGTTTGTTGCCGTGTTGTGTGGCAGAAAGCAGAAAGCCCCGTAGTTAATTTTCATTAACCCACGAGGCCCACTGAATGTCTAGTCAACACCAGTATGGCCTCTTACCGTGCAATTTGCAAGGAGGAGTAAACCATGAAACTGCCGCGAAACGCCCTTATCTGGTGCGTATTAATCGTGTGTATAACGCTCTTAATATTCACATGCCTGACCCGGAACCGCTTATGCGAACTCCGGCTAAAGGACGGGGACAGGGAGGTCGCGGCAAGCCTGGCTTACGAATCCAACGGTAAGTAGCAACCTGGAGGCGGGGGAAACCCCGCCTTTTCAGGAGCTGAGTTGGCCTGATATGCCTGAAGCGCCTTTATGAAGGGGTTGCCGGTTCGCCGGTAGCCCCTTTTTCCTTCCCGACGCGACCGCACGCCTGAACCTGCGGGAAGGGCTGTTCCCCTTCGGGGAACGGGGGAAGGGGGACGCGCCTCCGGCGCTGCCCCTCTGCTCCCTCTGCCTGATCCTCCCCCCTGCCTGTTCTGCCTGTCCTGCCTGATTTTGTTGAATTCGTAACTCCGCGAGCTACCTGCTCATACCTGGCTTCGGCCTGGTGTGCCCGATATTCTTTAGCCTGTACGTCATATCCGGCGTCCTGCCGGTTAACTTTGTCAGCTGCAGCTGCATGGCCATACCCCGAAAACAGGGCAGGGCGATGGCCCCCTTCGGCTCCCGGCCAGCGCTGCTGTCCGGTCGTCGAGCCCCACTCCGCCAGGGCGGCCGCTGCGCACCCGCCGGGCTCCGCCGAACCCCTCCGGGTTTCGGGCCATACGGCTAGGGTCTGATGGCGAAGGTCAAAGGCTGCGGCTTCTCCGGCCGTGCCGTCCGGAACGCCTTCACCGCGCCGGCTGATGCCGTCGCTTTAATGGCGCCACGCCGTTCCGACGTGTCGGGTGTGTGCATCCTGTTCCCCTGGTGAAGCCATCCCCCGTGCGTCCTCACGCGGAGGGCTGGTCGTAGCACCGTCGGGTCGTCATCCAAGGGGTGAAATGCACTCCGCCAAAACTTTTTGCGTGCCGCAAAAACTTTAGTCTCCGCCCCTTTCCTTCCTCCCTTCGCCGTTGCTCCTTTGCCCTTTGCCGCGAGAGAACTCACCAGGGAGATGGCCAGCCATCACCACAGGAGAAAACCAGGATGCACACACGAAACGTCAACGTCAAAACCGCCGCTCAAGAAT
>NZ_NRIQ01000090.1:0-1294 GCF_020224095.1 Enterobacter sp. CCUG 70166 | reverse complement strand
GGTATGAACCGGAAACATGGGTAACACTTTAGACCGGATACATGGGTAACAGTTATAACTGGCATAGAAGAGGAGACTCGCTATGCCCTGGACTGAGACCCGACCTATGCAACGCCTTGATTTCATCCGTGCCTGCCATGCAGGTACGGATTCTTTTTCTGCCCTCTGCCGTCTCTTCGGCATCAGTCGAAAAACCGGTTACAAATGGCTTCAGCGTTTTGACCCCTCTGACCTGTCATCTCTCTCTGACCGGTCGCGTGCTCCGCACTCCCACTCCCGGACAGTTCCTGATGATATCGCCGGGCAGCTTACGGCCCTGAGGCAAAAACACCCTGACTGGGGCCCCAAAAAACTGCGGATGTGGCTGCTCAATCATCACGTCGATTTTACCGTCCCCGCTGCCAGTACTATCGGCGATATCCTCAAGCGTGAAGGCCTGGTTCCGGATAAAAAGCGAAAACGCAGAACCCCGGGCAATCGCCAGCCCCTGACCATCATCAGTGAGAACAATCAGGTCTGGAGCGCTGATTTTAAAGGCAAGTTCAGGCTGCTGAGCCGGAAATACTGTCATCCCTTCACCCTCACCGACAATCACAGCCGGTATCTTCTGAGCTGCCGGGGAGCAGACCGGGAGAGCGAGCCCTTCGTCAGGCAGTGCCTGACGGATGCGTTCCTGGAGTACGGTCTGCCGGAAGTCCTGAGAACGGATAATGGTCAGCCTTTCGCAGGAACAGGTATCGCCGGGTTAAGTCGCCTTGCAGTCTGGCTGATAAAGCTGGGCATCAGACCGGAACGCATCAGAAAGGGGCATCCGGAAGAAAACGGCCGTCATGAGCGAATGCATCGTTCGCTGAAAAGTGCAGTAAAACAGGGCAACATATTTATGACGATGGAAGAACAACAGCGGTGGTTCAGTGGCTACCGGGAAGAGTTTAACTATGAAAGGCCACATGAAGCCCTGGCGGGTGCAACGCCCGGAACGGTATGGCAACCCTCAGGCCGGCACTGGGATGGCAGGGTTCCTGAATATGCTTATCCGGAAGGAGGTACGGTCTACAGGGTGAAATCAAGGGGGACACTCTATATGGGGAAAAAGGGGACGGTGTTCCTGAGTGAAGCGCTGACTGATGAGTACATCATGCTGGAAGAACAAGATGATGGCCTGGAGGCCATCATCTTTAATGGAATAACGCTTGCGTACTACGACCGAAAAACCCAGAGTGTGCTCCGGATAGACTGAAAAGTGTTACCTATGTTCCCGGTCTGATCTGTTACCTATGTATCCGGTCATACA
>NZ_NRIQ01000089.1:0-2071 GCF_020224095.1 Enterobacter sp. CCUG 70166 | reverse complement strand
CGGGTATAGGAAGTATAAACCACCTTTTTGCTCCTCATCCGAAGTATCTTACCTGAAATTCCCTCACTCGTTTACCGCTCAAGCCCCAATTTTAACTGCCGGTCCAGCCTAAACCGCTCTAATAAGGTTCGATTTGGCGGTAAAATCTCTAGCCTGATAGCTCGAGAGATACAAACTGCCCCACCGCCCCGTTTAAAAGTTGGCAGTGTTGAGCAGTGTTGGATTTGGGGTCGTCAGTCAAAGAGACGACTCTGTGATGGATCGAACAGGCTGGGAGTCAGTGGCGGCGCTCGTTCTGGTGGCAGCTCACGCTGCTTGGCGGCATTCGCCTTGGCTGTTTTCTGTTTCAGATGCTTGAGAATCTGCTCAATGACCTTCGGATCTTCGATGCTGGCAATCACTTTGACGTGACCGCCGCAGTGTTCGCAGACTTCAATATCAATATTGAAGACTCGCTTGAGGCGTTGCATCCAGGTCATGGCGCGGTGGCGCTCTGCAGGACTCTTGTCACGCCAGTTAGTATCGAGACCTTCCGATTTGTCGGGCTTCTTGCCCCGCTTGGCGGGTGTTACTTGAACTCGGTGTTTGCTGTTCGGTGCAAAGACGCCGTGGAAGCGTGTGAGGTTGACTCGCGGCTTAGGTACCAACGCAGCGAGTTTGGCGATGAAGTCCAGCGGCTCGAAGATCACATGGGTGGTGCCATTGCGGTACGGAGTTTTGAGCTCGTAACGCACCTGCCCATTGGCGGTTAATGCCAGACGTTTTTCTGAAACCGCTGGCCGACTAATGTAGCGACACAAGCGCTCAAGCTTATCCCGCTGATGCGCTTCGGCCATCACACCGGCGTGTAGCGAGAAACCAGCATGGTTGGCTACTCGACTGCTTGAGTCGGCTTTATCCTCACGCCCTGGCAAGGTTTGCAGGGTGAAGACTTTGCGCCCTTGCTGGGGGCCGACGGCAATGCGATACGTAACCGAAGCACCATGTAATTGAGTCAGCGTATCGTCTTCGCCCTCTTCCAGTGTCAACCACGTATTCTCGGCATCACGCTCCAAAATCCCACGCTTTTCCATGCAGCGAGCGATGCGATGGCTGAGGGTGTGAGCGAGCGTATTCAGCTCATCGTAAGTGGGTGCCTTGACACGATGGAAGCGTTGCTTGCCATAGTCATCTTCGGCATAGACACCATCGAGAAACAGCATGTGGTAGTGGACATTGAGATTTAGCGCGGAGCCAAAGCGTTGGATAAGAGTCACTGAGCCAGTTTGTGCAGAGGCTTTGGTGTAACCGGCTTTTTTGATCAGATGAGTTGAGAGTGTACGATAGACGATACTCAAGACCTGGCCCATCAGCTGGGGATGGCGAGCCAGCAAAAAGCGTAGCTGGAAAGGAAAGCTGAGCACCCACTGGCGAATGGGCTCCTTGGGGAAGACTTCGTCTATCAGCAGCGCCGCACTCTCGGCCATCCGGCGGGCACCGCAGCTAGGGCAAAAGCCGCGTCGTTTACAGCTGAAGGCGACCAGACGCTCGTGATGACAATCCTCGCAGCGAACCCGCATGAAACCATACTCCAGACGGCCACATTGGAGGAGGTCGTTGAATTCTTGTTGGATGTAGCGAGGCAGGTGTTGACCTTGGGCTTCGAGTGAGGCTTTGAAGGCTGGGTAGTGCTGCTCAACCAGCTGGTAGAGCAGCGTCTGGTCGGGTTGGTGGCGTTCGTAACCGTTTGTTTGAGTGGGCGATTGACTCGCCGTGGCGTTCCTTGCCAGCGACATGGGTATCCTCCGCTGATACTGTGGTTATGTACAGTATCAGCGGCTTGCGTTCAGACGTCCAGTCTGGCCCTAGACATCGCTAAATGCTTAACCCGCAATAGCCCTCACGAGTTGTTATCAGCCACTACCGGTTGAGCGAGAAGGTTTTGGGTTCAGGGTGCTATTGCTCCACCAATCACAATACTGAAGCCCCAACTGTTATCAGTTGGGGCTTTTTCTTGTCTGTTTGCGGCGGTTGCGTTTTATGGCACTGTTGCAAAGTTAGCGATGAGGCAGCCTTTTGTCTTATTCAAAGG
>NZ_NRIQ01000088.1:0-14458 GCF_020224095.1 Enterobacter sp. CCUG 70166 | reverse complement strand
AATTCAGTAAACCACTTCAGAGTGACGGACGTGTTTTTCTGATTGCCTTTGGTGTCCTGCTCTACCAGTCCGGTCACACCAACGTTAAACCGCACCCGGGTAACGTCCTGATCGGTTATGGTGCGAACCAGCGGAGTATCATAGGTTACTTCGGTGTTTACGATGGTGGTCGCTTCAATAGCAGAGAAGCCATTGATGGGGGATTGCGTCTCGGAACCAGGACGCCAGGCGACACTGACACCATTTACGCTGACACTGCCTGTTGCATCAGTTACGGGGGTTTTATTGAGTTTGAACGATGACAGATGTTCCTGATCAACTGGCCCGTAGATAGGACCTTCGCTGATGAGGTCCAGCACCCGGTAAAATTGCTTTGATTTGAGGTTATCGTCGAGAAGTTTTGGGGTTGATGCTTTACCGCCGCCTGAAGACATAATGCCACCTTAGCTAATAGATTCCGTCCAGTCCTGGTTGTTGCTTGTGTCGATGCCGAGTGAAATAACGTTCGAGCCGACCTCCATTTCTCCAAGGAGGAGTGGCACAGCCCGGCCCTGGCCTACCCGGTTCTCAGCACTGGTAAAAGAGTTGTTTGTGAGCGTATTGGTCTCTGCGGCTTCTGCGGAGGTTTTGGTCTTCATGTTGCGTGACATGTAAACCGAGTAAGCTACCGAAGCCACGCTGACAGCTACCGCAATCCATGCGGCCGCAGCAGCAGAAATGGCCCCCTCAACTACCGGCACGAACAGGACCACTGATCCGTCTTTAAGCTGGCGGTCCAGATGCCATTGCATCGCAGATACCTCAACATCCTCGCCCGCTACCCGCACCCGCAACTTCGTATTAAGAAAGGCTTTTTTGAAGGCGTAATCCTGCGCCAGAAGAAGGCGTAATCCCTGCGCGGGAGTGTCAACATTCAGGGGTATCTGGCGGTAAAATCGGCGTAAATTGCCTGCAAATTTAAAGATGAGCACTGTTCGTGTCTCCAGATTGAATGCGTCTGCTTGATGTATGCCGGGCGCATTTGTTCTCGTCGGCTGAGGTGTCCTGCATGGTCATGGTGAAGCACTAGGTTGTCATGAAGGAGAATCATTGAGTGGCATGGGTCGGCGCCGGGGAATGGCTGCCTGATAATGACGTCGCCTGGTTGTGCATCCTGCATGGACACCTGATAGAAGCCATTGACCGCCATATTGGCGATATATAGATTCTCTCCTCTCAGCCACCATCCGTTAGTCCTCCCGAAGTCCGGAAGGTCGATTCCACAGAGATGGTATGCGTCCCGAAAAAGCGTGTAGCAGTCCATAATGCCGTGATCGAACTTGCGCCCCAGCAGGAGTGGCACAGGCCTGTATTTCCTGATCTCCCTGCCAGATGCCAGCCACCATGGCAGGCCGGTCATCACCTGCATTTGCCGGTCTGCACCTGAGAGTGATGGCTGGCTTTGCGGGTGGGAATGGAAGACCGCTGTAATCTCACCTTCTTCCTCCGCCGCAAGCCAGTCATCGTCACTTATGCGGAAATGATGCCAGGGCTCCGGATGCACATTCCGACAGCGAAACACTCGCTCGTCGTTCAGGATTAGCGCGCACACTTCATCCTGCGACGATGCCGCATAATCGAGTAATTCTTGCATCAGGAGACCTTTTGAGAGCCGGGGAAACTGCTTATTGGCATTGGTTCAGGACGTGGGTAGCGAAACCGGCAACCGGTACGACGGTGGGAGCATTTATCCTTGGCTGGATCAGTGGTTGGGTTGTCACGCTCATCTGCAACAGGCGGCCCGTCATATCCACACCCGACGCCGCGATACTGCCACTGGCATACGTCGGCGAGAATGGTACGGGCCGGGATGATGGCGTTGTCGCAGTCAATCGGTGTCGCCAGCGTGTATGTCACCTGCTCGAAAGTCTCCTCTGTCATCTCCTCGACAACGTAGCGGGACACCGCCTCCTGTGTCGGGTCCGCGTCAGGGTTCCCGTTCGGGAAATTTACCGCGTCCAGGTACTTCACCGGAACCTGTCTTCGGGTGATGACTACTCCCAGCATGTCATCAAAGTCATGGTTGATGCCAGTCAGTAAACCGGTAACGTTCGCCACCGCCATAGACGGGCGGGCGTAGGTGCCTTCGTTCTTTGACTCGAATCCCTCCACCGCTATCGGATATGCCTGGTACTGGTTACCTTTCCAGATAACGTTGCCGTAGTAGCCGTTCGTTCCAGAATGGAAGCGGATAAGGTCTCCGCCAAAGGGTTGCAGGTCGGCTTCGAACAGGTCGATAAACGCGCCTACTCCGGCGTCGACGCTATCAATAATCATACTGGCTGGTATGTCGCGCACGGCAAACTCCCATAAAAAAGCCACCAAGTGGTGGCTACTGTTTGAATATCAGGATGTTGCTTACTGATAACCCTGGTTAACGTGTAAGCTCAGCCCGTCAGTGGTGGGACACTGACGTAACCATCGAAGGGGGATGGCTGATTACCTCTGATAAAGGAAAAATAATGTCAGAATTGAAATTAAACGCTATTGACTTTATTTCTTTTGCGGTCGCTGGAAATACATTTAAATTAAAAGCTAATTTGATTGGCCCTAATGACCAATTTCATTCGGTAAACCTAGATATAGCGCCAGATGAGATAAAGAATAAAACCATCGGTGAGATTGAAAAACTTGCTATTCAAGCCTTGCGTTCAGCTTGAATTACGGCAATTTGATCTAATTTCGCAGTGATTTGATTATAAGCACAGGTGTGAGCGCTAATAACTTCTTCCATCTGTGCTTTCATTGAATCAACCATAGCCTCTAACTCTTCAACACGTTGTTCTAAAGTCATAACTGTCTCCCGCCTTTCGGCTTATCGTGGTACTTGTTCAAAAGTGGCCGTCAGTTCAAACAGCGGCCCGGTCTTTGTCATATTCCAGGATCGGCAGACAAACAGCTTCCTCACTCCCGTATCGGATGACGTCCAGTAGAACGATTCAACCGCCCCCCTGGCCTTGAGGAATGCCTCAGCATCCTTCGCAGGGTTACTGCGGCACGCTCCGCTGACGCCGCGAAAGGTGAGCGAGTATTTATCCATCAGTGGATTGATACCCTTCACCTGTCGCTGTTCGTAACCGTCACCGAGCTTAACAACGGCTACGTTTGGGGTACGTTCAACCTGGTAAGCTCGCTGCGGTGTCCACGTAAAAACTTCTGGCACTTTAGCCTCCGTTGTATAATCAAATCTCGACAATCACTATCAACCAAGGACTTAAAAATGGACAATGTTAGCCAAGCTCAGAAAGACATCATGGCGATCAAAATCGTGGTTCAAAATATGATTGCCTTAATGAATGCTGAAAAGCAGCAGGTCTTAAAAGACATTACGGAAAACATGACTAATGAAATGATTGCAACTAGTGGGGATCTAGCGCATCACCTTGAGGATATTAAAAAATCAGCAATGGAAATGATCGACATTGCGACATTGAAGCCGGAGTGATTAACAAGCGGCTAAATGCCGCTTATTTCCTCCTTCCCTGCAGTAAACCGTTCGGACGAGTACTCTGGTCTACCATCATCTTCAGCATGTCGTTGTTCCACACTTTACGAAGCCTTGCGATCTCCTCATCACCAATTCCTCCCGTAGTATTTATCGTGAGGTTCATTACAGGATTAAACGACCCGCCACCTCCAACCTTATCAGCAGGAATAATCTTTCCTGACTGGTTCGGGATGAATGCCTGCTGCCCACCTGCGGTCTGGAAGATTTCAGAGCGCCCATCTTCGTTGATGCGATAGGCGTTGCCGGCTGATACCGTGCCGCCGTAACGGCGACCACCGCTATAACCAACGCTAGCAATGCTGGATATCAGGGAACCGCCTGCTGCTGCGACTTGGGACATTGCAGCCATATTCCATGGAAACGGCCCAGACGCCATCGCATTAGAGATCGCCAGTTGAAGGTTTAACGCCGCCTGAGCAGTGGCAAACCCCTTGCTGATTGCAAAAAGCGCCTTATACGCTGCGTTATTCTTGCCTTTGCTGTTGGCGATAATGGTAGCCAACCCGTCGAATCCCTGAGAAATTCCGTTGAGCATGGTATTAACCACATCAACCTGCCTCTGGGCTTCCGTTCTGGCTATATTAATGCGCTCATTTGCCGCTTGTTGCTGAATCGCTGTTTTAGCATCCTCGTAAAGTTGAGTATTTTCTTTGTCAATATCTTGATATTTTGCCAGAGCAGCAAGCTTTTGCTGCTCCTCCAGGTCGATTTGAGCCAGAAGATCAATAGAGTTACCAGTCTGGGCGTCTGGCATTACTTTGTATGCAGCTATCTCTTGCTGAGCAAACTTCTTACCTTGCTCTGCCTGTTGGCGCATCTTAACCGCATTGGCTGCATCCCATTCAGCCGCTGCATATTTTCTTATTTCGGCAACCTGCTCTTTCGTAGCGCTACTATTTAAAGACTGCTCAGCCCTCAAGATGGCTTGTTCACGAGATAACTCTTGTGTTGACGTCGCAGCAAGCCCTGCTCTTTGTTTGTAGTCTGCAATTTTCTGCGCATTTGCCTGCATTGCAGTGGCGGCCTTCGTGGCCTCAGACGTCGCGTCTTTAGTTTCCTTTTTCCCTTTCTGCTGAGCTTGCTGTGCGTCATATTCGGCAGCAGCCCTTTCACGAGCCAAGGCCACATCCCTTTCCATCTGCAACTTCGATTTTTCATCATTAGCGCTTCCGGCGTATAACTTCCTTATATCCTGCTCAGCCTTCAACTGCGCACGCTTGCGGTCGTTAAGCTCGCTCTGGAGTGTCACCTGGTCCTGAAGTTTATCAAGGTAGTCCTGAGCATCTTTCGGGCGATCTACCATCAAACTGCTGGAGTTGAATTTCTCCTTCGCTTTTGCGGCAAAGTTAATCATGTCGCCAAGCTTGCCCATCATGCCAGCGGTGATACCAGCTTCCTCGCCATCCCGGCGAAGCAGGTCAATCCCTTGCCTCATCGTGCCATTGAGCGTGGCGCGTCCTATGTTAATAGCGTTCTGCGTCTGGCTAAGGCGATTCTGAGCACGTTCAAGCTCGAGAGTTGCAATCGCTAATTTATCCTGGGCACCACCTAATGCTTCAGCAGCCTGACGGCCTCGAGTAGTGTTCGTTCCCCAGTTAGCTATCTCCCTTTCTTGCCTCTGAACAGCAGCTGTAGCGTCGTTAAATTCTTTCTGTGCGTCGGCTACCGCATCGCTAAGGGTCGGCAGGTTCTGGCTTAACTTGCCAATAGTGGCTGCCAACTCGGTATGCGACATGCTCTGGAACTTAGCGCTCAGTTCATTGACGCTATCTGCCAGGTTATTGGCATCGTCTCTGGCCTCTTTAGCTCGCTGAGAGAAATATAGAATCGCACTGGCCGCGAGCATGGCAGCACCACCAGCCCCACCTATCAATCTTAAAGCCCTGCTTGCCAGACCAGCCCCGGATGATGCTGCCGCTTGAGCTGCGTTACTTGCTACTAGTGCTCGATTGTAATTTGCAACAGCAGCAGTAGCCGCTACCCTAGCGACAGACAAGCGTTGCTCGGCAGCGGCGGCATTCGTCGCACTAACCGCTGTCTGCTTCATCATTTCCGCAAGGCGGATTTCATCCAGCGCACGTTCTTTTGCGACGGCGGCAGCGCGGAGATCTGCTGTAGCTTTGTTTGCCGCAGCCTGAGCAGCCTGCATTTCAGCGGCTGACTGATTTCTTGCAGCAACTGCGGCCTTTACCTTCGCAGCGGTAGCCATTGTCAGTGCACCAACATAACGGCTACCCATAACAGCAGCAGCGGCGGTCAGGATGGCACTAAGAGCACCGATGTTCTCACTGACGCTGATAACAGCATCGTTGAAAATCGCTGTACCGGTTTTTACCGTGGAGTTTTCACCAAAAAACTTGGTGATGTTGTTCCCGGCAACCTGCAATGCCTGACTGATAGTTGTCGTGGTATTGGCAAACTCATTGCCGATCGTCACCCCCTGTGAAAGTAACCCGTTCACCACAACATCAGTAGTCAACTTTCCGGCCGCAGCCATCTGACGCATCTGTCCAATGCCTACCCCCATAGAGTCAGCAAGCGCCACAATCAGGCGGTTCCCCTGCTCATTCACAGAGTTGAATTCTTCCCCGCGCAGTGCACCAGAAGCCAGCCCTTGAGACAACTGGATAATAGCGTTTTCTGCTTCCTGAGCGGTCGCACCGGAGACAACAAACCCTTGGTTGATGATGGTAGTCAGCTTAGCCAGATCATCAGCACTGGTTCCATATTCCCTGGTTGCTCGCTCCAGTCGTGCATACAAAGAAGCTGTAGCGTCGAGGCTGCCGCGAGTTTGCTGTGTGATGTTGAATACTCGCTCAGTAACGTCAACCAGTTGCTCGCTAGGCCGAAGGGCGTTTGCCAGTTTGTTGTTGAGAGTCGTCCATGCGTCAGCGTATTGAGCCACCTGCTGCACAGACAAAATTGCCATAAGAGACGTGGCAACCCGGCTTAGGCTGCCGAAGGATGAAGTTAGCGATGAAGCTGCCTTGTCGGCGCGGTTGAACCCGCCTTCCATGCCGTCTGTTATATCGCGGACCTGCTTATCAGCCCGCAGTAGCTGAGCCGTATCAGCCTTGATTACATATTCGATATCACCTACGTTCTCGGCCATTTAATTTTCTCCGGGCAATAAAAAACCCCGCCGGAGCGAGGTTTTTATGGAAACGTTTAAATCTATTTTTTCGCAAGACAGGATGAGATTGCATTCGCCTTCTCATTTAAAACGGCTATGACAGCTTCGGGGCTTGCAGCATCCCATGATCCAACATCAAAAAAACCATTGTTTGATATGGCACCACTGTCGTTTTGGACCTGCTGTATATTAGAAAATATGAACTGGGCTTGTTTGCCCTCTGGTACAACTTCACTGGTAAACCGGACTGTTCTTTTTACACCCATAGTAGGGGTTACATACTCACCAGTACCAGCGAAGATAATTCCTTTCTCGGTTTCAGCCTGAATAACAGAACCTCCCTGAACACTAGATGAGGTCTGCACGTTGTAATAATTCCCTGTGTAAGCCCCTGTGAAGCTTTTAGAACCATCAGTAAGCTGAACTTGATTATTGGTTACATTACTAAGGATGCAGGACTTTAAAGCATCCTTAGAGGAGTTAACGATCTCCTTCTTCACTTCATAAGATTTTATGATTTCGTTACCATTTTTCTGCTGGAACTCAACTCCAGGAATGGAATTTATAGCTGCCGAGCGCTGGTAAGATACACAACCACTTAACAAAGCACATGACACCATGGCTACAAGAAGCTTCTTCTTATCTTTTGCAAATTTATTCATTTTTTCGCTCCCTGAGCAGCTTCAGCGTATGCCTGTGCCGTTTTTTGAGACGACTCAAGAATGTCATCAGTTAATGTCTGCTGGCCCCACTTCGTAACCTTTCCGTTCACAAAGGTGACTGTCAGTCTATCTGTAGCTAACTGCTCATTGTCAACAATGGTGTAGCCATAAAGCGCTTTGTTCCAGTAAATCCAACGCTCACGCTCTTCATTGACATCCGTTCTGCGAGGTGCGCCCATGACCTGCATTACGTCGTTTTTGCTCATCCCAAGCGAGAGCAACATTGATTTTTGGTTGTAGTCTATTTTTTGCACTGTGGGAGCACAGGCTGTAATTGTTAACGCTGAAAGGCCAAGTAACGCTGCGCAAAGATACTTCTTCATATCCCTATCCCCTTTGGTAAAAGATGAGGGAATCCTAGCAGGGATCGTGGCCAGGGAAAACTCAGCGAGCGCTGGGTTAGAAAATGAGCTTGGCAACTGCCATGGCAAGGCCGGCTATACCAATCATGGTCGCAGCTAACCATTTTGTCTGAGCGGAAATAGATTGGTGTAACTCAGCTCTTAAAGAGGCGACATCTTCTTTGTTTGCATAATTTGATTTTATGACTGCTATATCAGTCCGAATGCCAGCCAGATCATCCTCTAGTTTCTTTACACGCTTCTCTAGCATGTCATCTCCTCCGCTACCTCCGCCACCGTGTTTCGGGAAATCGACTACGTGAATGTTATCTTCCATTCTAATATTCATTGGTCTTCCCCTGCTTCTGACAACTTCTGTTCAACCCACTTCAATACTGGCCACGTTGCAAAGTGCATAGAATACGCACAGTTCTTACATATCAAACGATATTCATATTTTACTAAAGAGTATGATGGTCCTTCTGTATCAAGTTTGACAGGGATGGCATAAATGCTGCTTTCGCACCCATCAGGCCCCACAGTGATTGAACTGGCGTTAGGTATAGAAATATCATCACTCCCACAAATTGGGCATATGACTGTTTTGACGCCGCGTTCGAAGAGATATTCAGAAAATAGCTCAGGAGTAACTTTCTCCAGCCGCCGCTGAAGGGTCAGTTGAAGTTGCATTTGGTGCTGTTTTTCGTCTTCCACGCTGATTCACCACGAAATGGTATTTCCTTAAATTTATCACGCGGGCATGACTTCAAAAACTGTTCATCTATCCATGGCAACGGGAAAACCCGCAGTTAAGCGGGTTGGGATGTCGATTGGCTGAGAAATCGGCGGATTGGCGGACTTTTACGCCGATTAAAAGATCTTGCGCAAATCCACGTTGTACACCGCCATCCATGCAGCGCGAGGCCAGGACTTCACGGTGCCAAAACGCGGATCCTCAACCTCATGCGGTTCGGCGCTATTCTCCCTGCACCACTTGCGCAGTGGCTGCCATTTGAATTTCTGTCCGAGCTTCTTCTCTACCGGGATAATGGCGGCATAGTTTTTTCCTTCCCCGATGCGTTCCGCCAGTTTGTTTTTGGCACGAACAGCAGCGGAAGCTGTTGCCATCGCGGTTACTTCGCGTTTCTCAGAGATCCAGCGCTTCTCTTTAACTGCACGATCGCGCTGTTCAGCAATAATGCGGTTCTCTTTCACTTTTGTCAGGAGGTCTTCCAGAGCTGCTTCATAGGTCAGCGGGATACCCATTGATGGAGTTGGACGGAAGTAAGCATCCTCAAGGCGTTCGAAAAAGGCCCATGCTTCGTCAGTATCAACAATCTTCGACATACGGGCCGCGCCCTTTTCGGTCCAAAAAACAACAGAGCGGGCTTTGCTCGAAATTTGTGCGTGACTATTAGTCACTCGCAAATCCTTCAGCTCTTGGCCTTTAATGGTGAAGATGTGGATGCCCTCAATGAAGCGGCTGGCATTGCGCGAAAGGTTTTTCCTAATATTAGCCTCATCAGAACCATAACCTGCGGCCAGCGTTTCAGTCGTAACAACACGCAACCCCTTCCATTCAATCACTGGCAGTGGCTTGGGATCGACATTTGGTTCATGAACTGCTAAATTTAAAGAAGTCATTGGTTGGACCCTTATGACAAGTTTCAAAGGAAGCCGGTAGCTCGAACTATCGGCTTTTTCTTTTTGCGCCATCCCATGCGCCCATCAGTGAATCCATCCGTCTTCGCCGCGGAGTTTTGCCAGCACAGGCTGAGCGCTACTTACGACAAAATTCGTGTTATCCAAGTTTTGTGTTTCTCGGAGTAAAATCTTTTTGGTTTCGTCCGTCATGTACCTGGTTTCATGTGCGATATCGCGTAGCTTGCCTGAAAGTTCAGATCCCAGTTCGCGCATCGCAGGATAGAGCTTCTTGCTGATCTGCTGGCTCTTTTCCATCCAGAGCTGCAAGTAACAAAGACTCACCAACTCCTCATCAGAAAACTGCTTGGCGATCGGTGAGTCCTTAACCTCGCGATCCAGGATGTCCAGCGCCCAGCGTCGGAAATCTTTGGCCTTTGGTGTTGAGGCAAACATCGCAACCAAATGAGCGCCTCGAAGAGAGAAAAACCTCACAACCATCTCCACTGAGCCGGTTTTCCTAACGACCCTCTCCCTGAGGGTCGTTGACATATTGGCTGCAAATTCATCGCTATAACGGCTGTAAATTTGAGTTACCGCGTCGGTCTTCTTATAGCCAAGCGCTTTAGCCAGATCAGATGATGAAAACCAAAGGTTTCCAGACCTTTCAACTGGGTGAAGCTCTACGTCCTGGAATCGGAAATCAGATGTTGCTAAACTATTCATGTCAGTTACCTCGTACGTTTCTGGCAAATTGGGTTCAGGCAGTTACAGCTGTCTGAGCCCTAACTATTTTGTGATTTCGCAAGTTCGTGAAGCTGATTGAGCGAATTGATAAAAGCTGCTGCGCTGGCCTCTTTTGCTTCAATTTCTTCTACTGAGAACGTAGTCTTAATTTCCATTCCCATCACTACAGCTAGCGCCTCCTCAAAAGTGACTTTAAAAAACTCACCGTCACGCTCTTTCCCCTCCAAAAACGCCAGCACTTTCTTCTCGTTTTCTTTGTAATTGATATGGGAAGCACTTAACCAAAGATGATCCAGAGTGACTTCTGTAGAACGAAGCCCACGCTGCAAACTTTTCATTCTTGAAGCTGGCTCAGCAGTGCTGCCGACCTTGGTATACCCATTCGATAACTTCAAAACATAGATATATCCACGCTCGAACTTGTTGGTCTTTGGTGCCTTTTGTTTGTTGAGAAACCCTGCGTAACCAACATAGCTAGCTTCCATTTTCTTAAGCATCGTTACGCTCCTCCCGCAAACTTTTCGCCAACCGCTGCACAATCGCAGAGTTAATCGAAATACCATCCATTTCGGCCATGCGCCGGATCTCCTCCTTCATGCGCTCGGGCACACGAAGAAGAATATTTTCACTTTTGCGCCCAGTGTATAAAACATCATTCATATCATTTCCTCTCAGCTTGATATCACGGTGTAATCATTACACCGTGTTCCTATCTTGTCAATTTTTTTGTGGTTACACTGTGATATCAGATTCAAGAGGTATCACTATGAAAGGTATGCGCAACATCGCTCCGTTCGGCCTAAGAATGCCGGAGGAGCTTCGAGAGGCTATCCAGCAGCGGGCTAAAAACAATGGTCGGTCAATAAATTCAGAGATCGTGCAGATACTCCAAGAAACGATAGATACTGATAGAGCGATTGCTGAAAGCGAACTTGTTGACTTCGACTCTACTCAAGCTGCTTTTAATGCCGCAGCGACAGCAGAAGAGAAAGAGAAATTCCTAAGAGATCTTGCGAAAAAAGACCCGTTCACGGCAGACATACTGCGTGAGGGAGAAGAGCACGCCAGGAGGCTTGCTGCGATACTTGGTCGTCGCATGGGGTATCTGGACGACGAGAAATAAAAAAGCCCACCTAACTGTTAAAGAGCACCTACTGACGTGATTAAAGCGCCAAGAGGTGCGGAAAGGTAGGTCCAATAATGCAGAAATTACCCCTCAGGTAATTTGAATAGTTATGATGATGTGGCAGTAGCACAAAATGCAAAAAGCCCACCTGAGTGGGCCATTTAGTGCGGCCCATGCCTCTGCGCATCCATCGCCAGCATCTGCTCTGCCCAGTCCATAACTTCGTCGTATTTCTCCTGGGTTGGCACCTTCCCTTTATCCTTCTGCGGGAACTTGGCATTCATGGCAGCCCGGAAGCTGGTCATCGTCATGTTCCAGGCGTCTGCCTCACTCATCCCGAGGTGGGCAACTGCGGTATAAACGAATGTGCGGGCATCGAATTTGTCACTGTATTCGCCCTTCTTACCTTCGAACTCTTCCGGCGGCTGATCGCCCATTACGCCATGCAAAATCAGGTGACGGGCCAGCTGGATGACGTCCTCAACTGGCAACGAGCCAGGCTTAAACACGAGGCGTCCCGCCGTAGTCACTGAGTAAGAGCCGATGATTTCAGCAATGTCGCCTTCAGAGCAATGCCTGACTACGTTAGCTGCAGCTGCTGCCATGTCTGCAAAGCAGCGTGCATTAGCCGCTTTGAGTATCTGCTGGTCAGCAATTCTGTGCTTTGGGTAATGGCCTGCATGAACTTTCACGAAAGCATCAACGATTTGCTCAGGCGTGCCGATTCGGGACATAGCCAGGAATGAAGGGTTGAGGAATATCTCTTTGCCGCCTGCTCGAATGACGGCCTGGCCGATATCGGTGATTGCTTTCATGGAAACTCTCAACAAGAGGGAGGGCTAAGCCTCCCATGGGTTTAGGCTGCGTTCACGGTCACAGTGGCTGGGCTGGAGGTTACCGAGCCGGCGGTTGAGGATGTAACCTGACAGGAGTAAGAACCCGCATCACCCGTAACGACGCTGGCCTTCGTGTAGGTAGCGTTCGTCGCACCAGAGATGTCAGTTCCGCCCTTCTTCCACTGATAGGTCAGAGTGGAGCCGTCAGAGACATTTGCCGCCACAGACAGGTTTAGTGCATCTCCCACCGTGAGCGTGCGGTTCTGCGGCTGCGTAGTGATCGTGATTACTGCTCCAACATCACGAACGTCCACCTGCCCCGCGCTTGATGCCTCAATAGACCATGTGGCCACATCATCATGAGGAGCTTCGTCTTCCCACGAAGTAACCATGAACGGGCCTTCGGTGATGTCGTTTGGAGAGATGATTTTCAGCCAGACATACGGCTGGTTACTTGTCTCTGCCGGAGGATTGTATACGTGACGTTTTAACGCATTCTGCGCATAAACATCCTCTTTTCGCGTTACACCGTCCCCTGAGAAGGTAATGTTTTTGTAGGTTACGAGATTTTCCTGCGTGTACGCTGCGCTCATGTCAGCGGTAGCGTCTGCAGTATCCCATTCGGCGGAAACAGTCTTCCCGCGCATCATGCCAAGGCGCTTATAGTCACCGTTGGCGGGTTGTGATTCGGGGCAGCCAATCGCGTAGTAAACGACGACATCACGCCCTGTGAAAGCACCAGCTTCACATGCCATGTCTTTATCTCCGTGTTATCGGGAAATGATGGTTTGAAATGAAATATCGAAGAGGTAGCGACCTTCTTCGGTCTGGATGGCGGGGATACCGCCGATTGGCTGCATCGAGATGATGCACTCAGTCTGGTAGTCGTCGATCATCGCCTGACGTATTGCATCAGCGTGGTCTTCAACTTCGTTAATGTCGCTGTCGTTCTGACCGGAAAGAACAAGGAATCTGAAATAATCTCGTGTTATAGCCTCATCAGGCTTGCCGCCACCGCCCTGCTGGATGACGAGGTATCTTTCCCCTTCAGTTCCTTCCAGCTCGTTCCAGAAGCGTTTCTGGACGCGATAGCCGACATCAAAACCGTGGGACTGCAACCACGCTCTCAGAGCGTCATACACCTCGCTACGCGTCATACTTTGTATCCTTGCCTGATGATGGCCTTAATCTCGTTGAGGCCGTCGCGCTCAAAGCCTTTGCGGAGAAAGTCCGGCTCGCCGTTAGGGTCCCAGTAATTACCGCTACCGTCAGGCCTTGGCTTGCCCTTGAGCTTGCCCTTTGCAGCATTAACAGCAGCTGCATAATTTGCCGTGTAACCCACTCTGCCTATCATTCCTGAGGGCATGGGTTCGAGCCGCTTGTACTGGCTGTTGATGAGGGTTGACGATTTAACAGGAGTGATTAGAGCAGCATGATTGGCACCGGCATTCATGACCTGATACAGAACCTTCTCCGTGCGTATTCCGGCTATGTCACTCAGCACCCTGCTGGTATTCATCTGGACGCGCTTGATACCTTTAACGGGCATGATTACCTCACGTCAGGATTTTGTAGTCGGGCTCTTCACCGAAAAATGACATATCCCAGTCGGTTACAGCTTTGATGACATTAGCGCCAGCTTTTAGCGGATCTGATAGTGCCGTAGTGTCACCTCTGGCGATGTACCAGTCTCGCTGTGGCATGGTTGCGGTAACGCCATTACGCTTCAGCTCAGTAAAGAAAATCAGGTTCGTGGTGAACTCTTTACCATTGGCATCTACCGCAACCTCATTGTTAGCCGTCCAGGTGCAGTCAATCAGGTATGGTGTGCCGTTTGTCCAGGTGTTGTTCCAGTCGTCATAGACGCGAGGGTAGACAGTGGCGACATTGGTGTAAGACCAGTTAGCCGTGGCTGACACTATTATCCTCCCACCGGATAACCTCCGGATTCTCAGCGGCTACCTTCCGGCACAGCAAATACCATTCACCGTTACTTTTAACGTAACCCGTGACCCGCCGCCCGCAGTCAGTGATAACCCAGACCTTTACGAAGGGCTCAGGAAGCCTCTGCTTGACCGATATCAACGCCATCATCGACTCCCGTTGCACATGCAGCCGCCCCTGGCAATCCAGATGCCAGCGAAAGCGGTGTTAGTCGGATCAGGCGGGATCAGGCTTGTAGCGCATCCATACTTATCTAATCCCCTCAGAAGCCCCAGAGAGGCTTTCCATCGGTCAGCAAAAGACAGGTACCGAAATGAGCGTGATGCGCCGTTGGGCCCTGTCTGAGAACTGATGTACTTGTCACCCTGCCCCAGCGCCATTAGCCCCAGCAGGTAGGACTGTATGAAGTGGTCAACAAAAA
>NZ_NRIQ01000087.1:0-1055 GCF_020224095.1 Enterobacter sp. CCUG 70166 | reverse complement strand
GTCTTCTGAAAACGACAAACAGCCAGAAAGGCTGTTACAGGCGATTTGATCTGCAACCTATTGGTTAAATTAATGTATCAAAAACGATGGTTTTTGTGACAGTCTTGAAAAGTCCTGACTTCTCCCGAAAAATGACTCCCCTCATGTAACAAAACTCGTTACTATATCAACATAACAATAACCCCATAACTAATTAGCGTGAAAAGAATGAAAATCGGCTATGCACGTAAATCTACGCATCTTCAGGATGTGGCGCACCAGGTTGACGAACTAACAAAAGCTGGATGTGAGCAAATCTATCAGGATCAGACCTCACGTAGCGGCCCCAAGCGCGACAAAAAAGGTGCGCCGGAACTGGAGAACTGCCTGAAAGCATTGCGCGAGGGAGATACCCTAGTAGTTTGGGCACTAGATCGGCTCGGCGGTTCATTGGGTCAAGTCATTACTTTACTCGACGACCTGAAGAAACGCGGAATAACTTTCATAGCCATCAAGGACAGAATAGACACAAATGCGCCAGTTATAGGGGAAATCTATACGCATCTGATGGCGATATTCTCTAGCTTTGAACGCAACCGCAATATTGAAAGAACGCGCTCAGGCCTTGCAGCTGCACGCGCAAGGGGCCGTGTGGGAGGGAGAAAACCGTCACTTTCTGAAGAAGATGTTAAACAAATTAGAATCTTACTTGCTGATCCTGAAATGACAGTTGGTGCAGTTGCTAAGCGCTTCAACGTTTCTCGCATGACTATTTATCGCTACACCACAAAATCATGAATGACCGCAGCATGGCGGTTTTATTTTCTTATGCCCGTCAGGGCATGGAAGGCGTCCGCGCCGGACTTAACCGGCCACCGGCCGCAAATCGCCGGAAACCGCAACGCTGACCGGATCGCCCGGCCCAGCCCCCTCCCTGTGTATTCGCATGTATCTGATCCCCCATTCGCAAATCAGTTGATCACTCACTCGCAAATTACTTGATCACCTCCAGCAGGAAGTTTGCATCACTTCAGGGAGCGAATAATTGTATCTCAGGGGCACTGTTGCAAAGTTAG
>NZ_NRIQ01000086.1:0-1249 GCF_020224095.1 Enterobacter sp. CCUG 70166 | reverse complement strand
TGTTGTGGTCAACTAAAACTGGCCACCGCGTTAGAGTTTTTCCAGTATCGGTTTTCTGATTCGTTTGGTGGTAACCCACCATTATATTCGTGCGGTCTTAGTGCGCTGTAATATCCAACGATATAGTCCGTTATTGCGTGAGCTGCATCGCTGAAGCTTACATAGCCCGTCGCTGGCACCCATTCGTTCTTCAGACTCCTGAAGAAGCGCTCCATTGGGCTGTTATCCCAGCAGTTTCCACGCCGACTCATACTCTGCCTGATCCGGTATCGCCACAGTAACTGCCGGAACTGCCTGCTCGTATAATGACTGCCTTGATCGCTGTGGAACATCACCCCGACGGGCTTACCACGGGTTTCCCATGCCATTTCCAGTGCTTTCATGGTAAGCCTGCTGTCCGGCGAGAACGACATGGCCCAGCCCACTGGTTTTCTTGCGAACAGGTCGAGAACAACGGCGAGGTACGCCCAGCGCTTACCCGTCCAGATATAGGTCACATCACCGCACCACACCTGATTTGGTTCCGTTACGGCGAACTGTCGCTCAAGATGATTCGGGATAGCAACGTGCTCATGACCGCCACGCTTATACCAGTGAGTCGGCTGCTGGCAACTGACCAGCCCCAGCTCTTTCATGAGTCTGCCAGCAAGCCAGCGCCCCATCTGGTAGCCTCTCTGGGTTGCCATTGTGGCGATGCTTCTTGCTCCGGCAGAGCCGTGGCTGATGCCATGCAGTTCAAGTACCTGGCTGCGTAATACAGCCCGTCTGCCGTCTGGCTTTTCAGGACGGTTTTTCCAGTATTTGTAGCTGCTGCGATGGACCCCGAACACATGGCAGAGAGTGGCCACAGGATAACGCGCCCTGAGTTTCCCGATTATCGAGAACTGTTCAGGGAGTCTGACATCAAGAGCGCGGTAGCCTTTTTTAATATTTCATTTTCCATTTCAATACGTTGTAGCTTTTTCCTGAGCTCACGGATTTCAATTTGTTCCGGGGTAATGGGGGAGGCTTTTGGTGTTTTTCCCTGCCGCTCATCACGTAATTGTTTCACCCATCGCGTCATTGTGGAAAGGCCGACATCCATAGCGCTGGCTGCATCTGCCACGGTGTAATTCTGGTCAACGACCAGTTGAGCGGATTCGCGTTTAAACTCTGCGCTGAAATTTCTTTTTTTCATTATGGCACCTGTGTTGTTCTGAGGTGAGCATATCACCTCTGTTCAGGTGGCCAAATTCAGTAAACCACTTCA
>NZ_NRIQ01000085.1:0-1249 GCF_020224095.1 Enterobacter sp. CCUG 70166 | reverse complement strand
TGAAGTGGTCAACAAAAACTGGCCACCGCGTTAGAGTTTTTCCAGTATCGGTTTTCTGATTCGTTTGGCGTTAACCCACCATTATATTCGTGCGGTCTTAGTGCGCTGTAATATCCAACGATATAGTCCGTTATTGCGTGAGCTGCATCGCTGAAGCTTACATAGCCCGTCGCCGGCACCCATTCGTTCTTCAGACTCCTGAAGAAGCGCTCCATTGGGCTGTTATCCCAGCAGTTTCCACGCCGACTCATACTCTGCCTGATCCGGTATCGCCACAGTAACTGCCGGAACTGCCTGCTCGTATAATGGCTGCCTTGATCGCTGTGGAACATCACCCCGACGGGCTTACCACGGGTTTCCCATGCCATTTCCAGTGCTTTCATGGTGAGCCTGCTGTCCGGCGAGAACGACATGGCCCAGCCCACTGGCTTTCTTGCGAACAGGTCGAGAACAACGGCGAGGTACGCCCAGCGCTTACCCGTCCAGATATAGGTCACATCACCGCACCACACCTGATTTGGTTCCGTTACGGCGAACTGTCGCTCAAGATGATTCGGGATAGCAACGTGCTCATGACCGCCACGCTTATACCGGTGAGTCGGCTGCTGGCAACTGACCAGCCCCAGCTCTTTCATGAGTCTGCCAGCAAGCCAGCGCCCCATCTGGTAACCTCTCTGGGTTGCCATTGTGGCGATGCTTCTTGCTCCGGCAGAGCCGTGGCTGATGCCATGCAGTTCAAGTACCTGACTGCGTAATACAGCCCGTCTGCCGTCTGGCTTTTCAGGACGGTTTTTCCAGTATTTGTAGCTGCTGCGATGAACCCCGAACACATGGCAGAGAGTGGCCACAGGATAACGCGCCCTGAGTTTCCCGATTATCGAGAACTGTTCAGGGAGTCTGACATCAAGAGCGCGGTAGCCTTTTTTAATATTTCATTTTCCATTTCAATACGTTGTAGCTTTTTCCTGAGCTCACGGATTTCAATTTGTTCCGGGGTAATGGGGGAGGCTTTTGGTGTTTTGCCCTGCCGTTCATCACGTAATTGTTTCACCCATCGCGTCATTGTGGAAAGGCCGACATCCATAGCGCTGGCTGCATCTGCCACGGTGTAGTTCTGGTCAACGACCAGTTGAGCGGATTCGCGTTTAAACTCTGCGCTGAAATTTCTTTTTTTCATTATGACACCTGTGTTGTTCTGAGGTGAGCATATCACCTCTGTTCAGGTGGCCAAATTCAGTAAACCACTTCA
>NZ_NRIQ01000084.1:0-731 GCF_020224095.1 Enterobacter sp. CCUG 70166 | reverse complement strand
AGCTCTCAATAAATCCGTTCTGCGTTGGCTTGCCCGGCTGGATTAAGCGCAACTCAACACCATGCTCAAAGGCCCATTGATCCAGTGCACGGCAAGTGAACTCCGGCCCCTGGTCAGTTCTTATCGTCGCCGGATAGCCTCGAAACAGTGCAATGCTGTCCAGAATACGCGTGACCTGAACGCCTGAAATCCCAAAGGCAACAGTGACCGTCAGGCATTCCTTTGTGAAATCATCGACGCAGGTAAGACACTTGATCCTGCGACCGGTGGAAAGTGCGTCCATGACGAAATCCATCGACCAGGTCAGATTGGGCGCCGCCGGACGGAGCAGCGGCAGACGTTCTGTTGCCAGCCCTTTACGACGTCTTCTGCGTTTTACGCCCAGGCCACTGAGGTGATAAAGCCGGTACACGCGCTTATGATTAACATGAAGCCCTTCACGGCGCAGCAACTGCCAAATACGACGGTAGCCAAAACGCCTGCGCTCCAGTGCCAGCTCAGTGATGCGCCCTGATAAATGCGCATCAGCAGCCGGACGGTGAGCCTCATAGCGGCAGGTCGACAGGGATAAACCTGTAAGCCTGCAGGCACGACGTTGCGACAGACCGGTCGCATCACACATCAACATCACGGCTTCCCGCTTCTGGTCTGTCGTCAGTACTTTCGCCCAAGAGCCACCTGAAGCGCCTCTTTATCCAGCATGGCTTCGGCAAGCAGCTTCTTGAGTCTGG
>NZ_NRIQ01000083.1:0-1440 GCF_020224095.1 Enterobacter sp. CCUG 70166 | reverse complement strand
TGAAGTGAACCCCGAAAGTTGGACATCCAACGATTAGGGGTTTTGCGTTTCAATGGGCAGAAAAAAATACTCACCTGAATTCAAGCAGCAAGTCGTACTCCACTATCTGTTCAGCAGTGATGGTGCAAAGAAAACAGCGCGGTTGTTCGGCGTTGATCACGGAGCGGTCAGACGCTGGACTGAGCACTGGAAAGTGAATGGGATGGACAGTTTTACCATTCCTACCAGGGCTTACTCTGCCGAGTTTAAAGAGTCTGTCGTGCTCTGGATGCAGCAACACAACAAATCATCCCGGAAAGCTGCGGCGGAGTTTCGTATTGCAGCCGCTTGTACTGTCAGCAAATGGGAGCGTCTTTACCGTACTGGCGGTATCATTGCCCTACAGGATAAACCCAGAGGACGCCAGATGAAGTCAGGGAAGAACGAAACTTCAGATAAAGAACTTAATAATCCCCGTCCAGCGTTCCAGAACGCTGAGGAAGAACTTGAATACCTGCGTGTTGAGAATGCCTACCTAAAAAAGCTTCAGGCCTTGATTCGGGAAAAGCAGAAGACAAAGCAAAAATAATTACCGAATTGAGGCGAAACCATAACCTGAGAATGCTGCTTCATATAGCAGGATTACCTCGCAGCACGTACTACTGGCATGTCAAAGCAGATAGCCGTGGAGAGCGCTATGAGGGCGAACAGCAAAGAATAGCCGCACTGTTCCACTATCATAAAGGACGATATGGTTACCGGCGCATTACCCTGGCGTTGCGTAATGAAGGCTATGGCATTAATCATAAAACAGTACGGAAACTGATGCGCAAGATGGGGCTGGCCTCATGCCTGAGAAGCAAAAAGTATCAGTCATACAAAGGCACCTACGGTAAAGTAGCGCCAAATACCCTTGCACGTGATTTTAAGGCCAGCAGTCCAAACCAGAAATGGGTCACGGATGTGACAGAGTTCAACGTAAAAGGGACAAAGCTGTATCTGTCACCAGTGCTTGATCTGTATAACAGCGAGATAATAGCCTGGAATATGACGACGCATCCGGGAATGAATCTGGTCGAAAACATGCTCAGCAAAGCCGTCAAGAGGCTGAAACCGGGTGACAGACCGGTACTGCACTCTGATCAGGGTTGGCAGTATCAGATGGCACGGTATCAGGAGAAACTTAAAGCTAAAGGCATAGAACAAAGCATGTCGCGCAAAGGGAACTGTCTGGACAATGCAGTGATAGAAAATTTTTTTGGTCTGCTGAAAACAGAATGTTGGTACCACGAAGAGTTTGAAAATACAGACCATCTACGAAAAACGGTGGAAGAGTATATCCACTACTACAACAACGAACGAATCAAGCTAAAACTAAACGGCCTGAGTCCGGTACAATACCGAACCCAGGCCATGTCAGCCGCCAGTTAAGAACGTGTCCAATATATGGGGTTCACTTCA
>NZ_NRIQ01000082.1:0-1365 GCF_020224095.1 Enterobacter sp. CCUG 70166 | reverse complement strand
TAATCGTGGGGGCAGGTCACCCGGATGCGTGAATCCCTCAGAGCTAAGCTGGAGGCTGATCGTACCCGTAAGGAGCGTGAAGGTAAACGCATCTACCGTTGCCCTTTATTCATTATATGGGCGAAAGAGTATTCTGAGTCAGGTAAATGCCACTATCACATTTGCCTGTTGTTCAACAAAGACGCTTACTACCACCTCGGGGATTACGATCAGGACGATAACCTTAGAGGGATGATCACAGGAGCCTGGTACAGCGCCCTGAGACTGGAGAGAGACGATCACCCTGGTCTGGTCCATTTTCCTGAAAACTGTAAGTATGTGCTAGACACCAATAGTACTGACTTCCAGCAGAACTACCAGGCGCTGTTAACCCGACTGGACTACCTGACCAAAGTTGAAAGCAAAGTGTTTGGTGAAGGAGACCGTAACTTCGGCTGTAGCCAAATCGAACTGTAAGTCGGTAATGGCCTTCTCAGTGAGAAGGCCTTATTTGTATTGTTTCAAAAAATTACTAAAATGCAGTTTCGTTACGCAATTTTCTATAGATTACTGATAGTCATCAGCAAGTCCGCTACTAAATAACGTTTCTGCATTTTCAGCGGTAGCAACAGCATCCTGCACATCCTGCCGTTTCAAATCTAACACTCGTAATTTACCCTTTACTTCGGCGACAGATTCGATTCGCCTGTAAGCATCAGAATGATGTTCGGCATATAGCGCAAGTCCTTTCAGTTTGGGCAAAGCATCAGCCAGATGGAGACCATGTGGATCAACCATATCTACAACCATTTTGCCATCGTGATTGGCAAAAAACAGGAAATCGGGACGAACAATTTTGTATTGTTCGGCTTCAACATAGGCGATGCCTAGTGAAGACTGTCCTGTGTACTGTGGATTACGATACCAGAAAGCAAATCCTTCACGTCTGGTTTCGATCTCAAAAACCTTGGTTTCCCAATGGTTCAACAGAGCCGGATAGTTCCCGTTTTCGTCACACAACAAATGGTGTTTCCAGACTGGAAGGTCAGCTTCCTTTTCACCTTCACGCACCCTGGTCATTTCAAACTTGTTCTCCGGCCTGACCAGATCCACATCCTGCGGTTCGGTACTCATTTCGACGATTTGACGATAGGCCTCTTTACGCTCATCTTTCAACGACTTGATTTGCGGTGTGTACTCGGCCAGCCACGCCTTCGCCAGTCTATCGGCCTCGCCATCGAAGTAATCCTGCACCTCCATCACCAGCCCCATGCCAGCAACGGTAACACGAGCCTCCATGATTGCTTCCAGATATTCCTCTGCATCCTCTTCTCGATCCGCAACCTTATCGGCCAGATATTCGACATGAAGTGGTTTACTGAATTT
>NZ_NRIQ01000081.1:0-4410 GCF_020224095.1 Enterobacter sp. CCUG 70166 | reverse complement strand
TCAACGGGGAGCAGGTCAAGCCTTATCTTCCTCAAGGCGGCGAATCAGCGCCCCAAGAAGCAAGCCCTTCATTCGCCATGTTTCATTTTCAAATTCAGATTTCGTCATTGGTGGTTATCTCCAACTGGTAACAAGCCAAGCGCACGGATGTGCTGTATCACTTCTTGATGCACAGGCTTCGGCAGGAACAAGCGGCGGGCAATGGCGGCGTAAACTTCATCAGGAGTCTTGCGCACTGGATGCACCCGGCCATTGAAAACCCGGTCGGACAACCGGACGGCTTTCCAGCGACGCGAGCCATCCGGCCTTTTCATGCGGTTCAGTACAGCGGCCAGACACTCCCACGGCTCGCAATCATTCAGCAGGCAATATCGCTCCAGCGGTGTAGATACCTCGCGAATGATGGCCTCACGATTAAGGGTCTTGCGATGAGGTTCGGCCAGTTCATCCCAGTTGTACCCATTCAGGGCAAAGGCTAGTTGTGCGGTGATGAGCGCATCCGCACGCGCAGCACGACGCTGCGCATGTTCGGTAACAGGCATATGATTAACTCCAGAGAATCAGGGAGAGCCTTTCGACTCAGAGGTATTTAGCGATGCACTGCCAGTTGCAGTTTTCAGGGCGGTAGAAGTAAGCAAGCTCATCAGGCGCAGCATCCAGCGCCAGCGATGACCACAGCATAAACGCGCGGGCTGGTTGACCGTCGCGCCCGGCACGTCCAATCATCTGAACGAGATCAGGCAAGTCATCGGGAACGTATGTCACGACAACGTTACGGATATCAGGAACATCAGCACCCAGCCCGAAGGCTTTAGTAGCAACCAGAATCGCGCCCGGCGCAGAGGCAAACCACTCAGCGTTTGCGTGGCGTTCCTCGTTGCTCAGGTGCATCGTCTTCGAGTGATATGGGCGCGCCCGGTCGCCGAAGAGTTTCAGGTACGCCCGCAACGTCTTAAGGTCATTGACGAGAATGAGCGTCTTCTCTTCATCCGGCAGAGCCTCGGCCAGACCAACAGCCGCACGGTATCGCTGGCGGCACTGCCTGACCGGAATCAACTGTATATTCTCGCGAGCAACATCAGCACGGAATGTGACGTAATTGCCACGGCATCCCAGCGCCTCCATTAAACCGCGCTCATTTTCACGTAGTAGAGTAGCCGTAAACACGCAGCGTTGAGCCGAGGGAAAAGCATTCTGTAGTGTGTGCTGCATTGCGTCGTAAGCTGGGCGGAAATCCCAGTCTTTGACCGTGTGTGCCTCATCGATAATAAAACGATCAACGCCGTAAGCCATCAGCGCCGCAAAGACCTGACTCGACGGAACAAGATGCTCAGGTGAAACGACAGCAACACGGAACGCCCCGGCTGCTAGTCCCGCCAGTTGTTGAGCGTTGCGGTGCCTCGGCAACTTGTCACCGAATGCCACAGCGTGAACGCCAGCATCCCGCAACTGGCGGAGAATCTGGCGCTTTAGGGTATTAGTGGGAACCACGATTACAGACAGGCCAACGCCAGCGCGGGACTCATAAATCAATGGATAAGCGAAGGCGGCGGTCTTGCCATAACCCGTAGGCAGAACGGCCAGCACATCACTACCACGGGAGAAGATCGCATCAGCAACAGACAACTGCCCCGGCCTCCACTCCAGCCCATCGGGTGGCAACAGGCTAACGCGTGCGTTTCGGTCACAGCGAACCAGCGGGCGGAACTCATAAGAGGCTGTATTCAGTGACGGCACAGACGGCGAAGCAGCCAAGCCGTTCGGGTCACAATGATGATTAGAACTATTAAATCTATCTTCGGTAGGCTTCGACTCTCCACACCACAATTGACGAAACTCCCCTGAGTCTCCGTAGCGTTTGAAATCTGCGTTGCGCATAGCTTCCATTTGGTTCATGCCCCGACTGATACGGCGCATGGTCTTCTCATCGCAAATCAGGAACTCGCGGCAGGCTTTGAGAAAAGCATTCTGTCCGGTTGTCGCTTCCGGCACGGCGTGCTCGCGCGGTTTCAATGCGGCATCGTCTACGCGAACACCGGGAAAATCTGGCGGCAGCGGGTCAACATAACGAGCGGGCTTCTTATTAAGCCATTGCTCAATCTCAGCGCGTCGGCAGTGAATCGCGTCGCCGGGCTGGATGACTTGCCGCAACCCAGCGTCAGAGCGCTGTTTTTGTTTCTTCGGTTGAACACCGTGCAGCGTTCGCCACTCCCGCAAGGTCATCGCGGAGCCATCTGCATTGTAATAAAACTCTTCGGTCTTTGTGTTGTATGCCGCCTTAACGGGTTTACGCTTTACAGGGCATATCTTGGAACGTCGAATAACAATCCCGTCAGCGATCATTTGCTGTACATCTGCGTCCGCAGTATTGAGCGGGTCAGCGTCGGCAGCCTGCGCAAGCAGGCGGCGTAGGTTTGTTGGCATGGTGAAATCTCCAGAAAATAGGGGTAGGTATTAGCTCAGGTTGGGTCAGCGGTACGGGTTCGGCAGACTCTCTGCCCTTTTAGAAGTTTTCATGTCAGCAACAGTGTCAGTGTCTCTGCCATAATACTTACCTTCAAAATCGGAGAATTTGTCGCGACTCGGGAGCTGTTCTTTCTCCTTAGTAGATACTTTCATTAGGTCAATTTTTAACCACCACCTCGCTAAGCCTTACTGAGCTTGGGCTAGCAATACTTAACAACGCGATTTTTGTCGGTCAAAAGCGGGTAAGTAATGCTCTATATCTCCTTATTAGTAGCCTTTATATATAAAAAATATAAGTTACTGATATAAATAGATAATTATGAAAGTGTCTATAGTGATATAGTATCGCTAGATACGCAGAGCGAGCGCGGCGCAGCCGAAACAAGCGAGCGCCGAACGGATGACGGATGACAGACCGTAGGACTGACAGACGGCAGACAGTGAAGGCAGTAGGACAGGTGACAGACAGTAGACCGTGACGGCGTGCCATAGCTGGCAGTAGCACAGCAGGCAGTAAGACCGATGACCAACAGCTAAGACCTGAAAGGAAACGAACAAGAAAGATGATTGAATGCTACAGAAATGAATTGAAGATGTTATGAAGAATACCGTACCGATATCAGGATAAGATTGAATACAGAAGTAATACCGATACAGAGTACCGTCCCACTACACAACCCCGCCGCGTTGACCGCCCGGCAAGCACGGTTGCGTGGAGGGCCGAGCATCAGCAGCGGACGCAGGCCGATGAATGAGCCGAAGGCGAATGAAAGCGGACTAGCGGACGCGAGAAGCGTAGCCAGTGGTGAGCGTGAAGCGATACACTGATTAGGAGATGGGGATGTAGGGGAAGAACCCTTTTTTGTACATGTATATAAAATGCAACTTTAAAGCAAACCAAGCAGCACCAGCCCGCGTCTCGTCTGGCTTTGTAGATGGACAACACAGCCTTTGATCCCTTCCCCTGCCCCATCCCTCGAATTGTTCAGTGATGAATCACATTCACAATCTGATCTCGATGTTCATCGTCTGGCACGGCTAAAGCCCCGCCACCTCTTCACATCGAGAGCCGCAAGTAATACGAAAATACACTATAAATCATAGCATTACGACATTAAGTATAACACAACACTCTGAAATCAATACAAAAGCTGTAGGTCATCCATCACCCACAGCCCAGTAACGGCCAGTCGTAGCACCTCGTTCGCTTGTAGGTCATCACCCCTCGCCCTTGTTCCAATGACGTTTAACGGTGCTCACGCTAACGCCGAGACGCTTCGCTACCTTCGATTGAGACAGCCCCTCACTCCGCAGCTCCTGCACCTTTTGAGTGGTGTCGGTGGCTTCCTTGCGTCCCAGCTTAACGCCATTAGCTTTCGCCTTCTCCAGCCCGTCCAGTGTCCTCTCACGGATACGGTTCCGCTCGAACTCCGCAAAGGCTCCGAACATGTGTCTGATTAACGTGCCTTCGGATGAAGTCAGGTCGTGCGCTGGCAGGTCAAGAGACACCACCCTCACGCCGCGTTCTAACAGCATGTCAATGGTCTGCTGTACGTCGATGTTGTCACGCCCCAGCCTGTCCAGTTTCAGCACGACAAGCTGATCTCCCGCTTCCAGCTTATGCTCAACCATCGCCCGAAACTTAGGGCGCTGCATAGCCTGAACGCTGCCGGAAATGTCCTCGCTGATTATCCTGCTCTCAGGCACCGTGTACCCGGCACGCTCAATAGCCAGCACCTGATTCTGCGTATCCTGCTCGCGTGTTGAAACGCGGCAGTAGATAAAAGTCCTCATGCTTCACCTCTCCCGTCTGGTATCACAAAACGGTAGCATCATTGCATTGGTGGTAGCATTTAGTCAAACCCTAAATTGATGACACCAGATAGTAATCACTCAGACAGGTAGCAAGAATCGAACGATTGATGACTGAATCGCCACGGATAA
>NZ_NRIQ01000080.1:0-1236 GCF_020224095.1 Enterobacter sp. CCUG 70166 | reverse complement strand
ACTGAATCGCCACGGATAATCTAGACACTTCCTAGCCGTTGATAATACTGGTTTTCATATTCTGTCGGTGACATCTGATCGCTGGAACCATGCCGACGCTTACTGTTATAAAACATTTCGATGTAATCAAAAATATCGCTGCGGGCTTCTTCCCGCGTTCCGTAGCTCTTTTTCTTTATCCGTTCGCGTTTCAACAACTGGAAAAAGCTTTCTGCAACCGCATTATCATGGCAGTTACCGCGACGGCTCATGCTGCCCTCCAGGCCGTGTGATTTCAGGAACGACTGCCACTCATGGCTTGTGTACTGACTGCCCTGATCCGAATGAACCAGCACCTGTTTTTGGGGATTACGGCGCCATACAGCCATCAGCAGTGCGTTCAGGACAATGTCCTTTGTCATCCGGGATTGCATGGACCAGCCGATAATTTTGCGTGAGAACAGATCAACAACCACGGCAAGATACAGCCAGCCTTCGTGGGTCCTGATGTAGGTTATGTCCGTTACCCAACGCTTATCCGGAGCATCCGGATTGAACTGTCGCTGGAGCCTGTTGGGCGACACGATACTGGCCTCGCCTTTACGTGCCCGCGGGCTCCGGTATCCGACCTGAGCCTTTATCCCGACACGTTTCATCAGTCGCCAGACTCTGTTCACTCCGCACTGTTGCCCGCTGTCCCGCAGATCCAGATGGATTTTGCGATAACCATAGACGCATCCCGATTCCAGCCAGAACTGTTTAATCTGTCCTGTCAGTCTCAGGTCTGCCTGATGGCGTTGTGAATGCGGCTGCTGAAGCCAGGCGTAAAAACCACTGGGATGAACATCCAGCACCCGACAGAGCAGGCGAACAGGCCAGCAACAGGTGTTGTCACGGATAAAGGCGTACCTCAGTCGGACAGCTTTGCGAAGTACGCCGCGGCTTTTTTTAATATGTCCCGTTCGTCGGTAACCCGCTTCAGCTCTTTCTGGAGACGGCGGATCTCGGCCTGAGCATCTGACTGTTCTTTATTAGCGGAAGAATCCGGACCGTACTTCTTTATCCAGGCGTAAAGGCTGTGGGTGGTGATATCGAGACGTGTTGCAACGCTGGCAACAGAATAACCGCGATCAACAACCTGTTTGACTGCTTCAGTTTTAAACTCTTCGGGATAACGCTTACCGCTCATGGGCACCTCTCTTTAAGCCATCTTAAATGACTCTGAGGTGTCTGTTAAACCCGTGGCGATTCAGACAC
>NZ_NRIQ01000079.1:0-2206 GCF_020224095.1 Enterobacter sp. CCUG 70166 | reverse complement strand
AACGTGCCGCGTGCGCTTGCCAACTTCGACACACGCGGCTTCATCAAGCTGGTCATCGAGGAAGGTAGCGGACGGCTCATCGGCGTGCAAGCGGTGGCCCCGGAAGCGGGTGAACTGATCCAGACGGCGGTGCTCGCCATTCGCAACCGTATGACCGTGCAGGAACTGGCCGACCAATTGTTCCCCTACCTGACCATGGTCGAAGGGCTGAAGCTCGCGGCGCAGACCTTCAGCAAGGACGTGAAGCAGCTTTCGTGCTGCGCCGGATGAGGAAAAGGAGGTGTTCAATGAGCGCCTACACAGTGTCCCGGCTGGCCCTTGATGCCGGGGTGAGCGTGCATATCGTGCGCGACTACCTGCTGCGCGGATTGCTACGGCCGGTCGCGTACACCACGGGCGGCTACGGCTTGTTCGATGACACCGCGTTGCAACGGCTGCGCTTTGTACGGGCTGCCTTCGAAGCGGGTATCGGCCTGGACGCACTGGCGCGGCTGTGCCGGGCGCTGGATGCTGCGGACGGTGACGGTGCGTCTGCGCAGCTTGCCGTGTTGCGGCAACTCGTCGAGCGTCGGCGCGAGGCCCTGGCCAGCCTCGAAATGCAACTGGCCGCCATGCCAACCGAACCGGCACAGCACGCGGAGAGTCTGCCATGAACAGCCCAGAGCACTTGCCGTCTGAGACGCACAAACCGATCACCGGCTACTTGTGGGGCGCGCTGGCCGTGCTCACCTGTCCCTGCCATTTGCCGATTCTCGCCATTGTGCTAGCCGGCACGACGGCCGGCGCGTTCATCGGGGAGCACTGGGGTATTGCAGCCCTCACGCTGACCGGCTTGTTTGTCCTGTCTGTGACGCGGCTGCTGCGGGCCTTCAAGGGAAGATCATGACCGCTTCCCAGCCAGCCGAGAGTGGGCAGCTTTGAGCTTCGCTACCAATCTGGAGGAGTACCACCATGAACGCAAACGCCCCGAACACTGCCAGTTGCACCACCTGCTGCGTATGCTGCAAAGAAATTCCGCTCGATGCCGCCTTCACCCCGGAAGGCGCGGAATACGTCGAACATTTCTGCGGGCTGGATTGCTATGAACGCTTCCAGGCACGCGCCAAGGCCGCGACAGAATCTGACATTGCGCCTGTCCCTGGCGGTTCGCAGCCGTCAGATTGAGGCATACCCTTCACATACTGGAGATAACGTCCTCTATGAACAGCCTCTTCCAATTTCCAGTGTCGCGGTCGCTAAAAATCTCTTTCGGCTCATCGATGCCAAAACCGGAGAAGCCTTTGACATCGAAGAAGAACTGTGGGCCTATGAGCGTCTGACGGCCGCAGTAGTGAACGACATTATTCACGAACATAATTTTTCTCGACTTCGTCTGGCTAAGCCCGGCGATTTCCCGTTCGAGACACTGACCAGCTTTGCAGTAATGCAGCTGCTTTTAAATTTACATAATCCCCAGAATAAGAATCCCTACAAGCAGGATCTTCTTGACCACTTTCATCATGACATTGAAATGCATTTTGAAGAATATATAAAAAGCATTCAGTCACTGCCTGGCACCCAGCCCGCACTAATGAACGACAGTTTTTATCAAAAATTGCTTCGCGTAGCCAACGCGTCCTCATCCAGAGAGGATAAATGTCGGGCGATTTTTACTTTGTTCAGCCTGCTGGCTATTCTCAATAAACCCACGCCTTATGACATGATCAATGTCTTCCGGAATAAAATATTCAGTCGGACGAGCGTGATTGAAATAATACACACCGGCCACGCTTTTGACAGTACTAACCCCAGGCCAGTCTTTGCGATAGCCCCGAATATATTTTGTTTATACACAAAACAGAATAGAATATATCTGCCGTTGTCTCATAATTTCACTTTGTGTTTTATTATTGGCTCACCATTAACATTCCGTCCCCGGATAGACGTTTTTTCACCACGACCCGAACTGCTAAAGTGTTGTGACGATCGCCACTTAAATTTCTACAAAGTTTCTTTTGATTACATTGATAATGTCATGAGCACCATCGATATGTACAATGTAGGAAATTCAAGCACTTTCTATTCTGCTTATCAGCTCAGCGACGTTGAAAAATACCTCGATTTGCAGGAAAAAGATCACCAATATTACTATACGCCTGCAGACCCCGTGCGATGGCTCCCTCAGCAGCCGGATTCATTATGAACCCGGCTTTGTTGAATAAATCAG
>NZ_NRIQ01000078.1:0-5133 GCF_020224095.1 Enterobacter sp. CCUG 70166 | reverse complement strand
TGGGGAACCCTCAGCCCTGTGGGAGAGGGTCAGGGTGAGGGCATCAGACAGCGCCACCCTGACTAGCGACGGTTGCCGAAGATACGCAGCAGCATCAGGAACAGGTTGATGAAGTCCAGATAAAGCGTCAGCGCGCCCAGAATCGAGTATTTGCGCAGGTTTGAACTGTCGCGAACATCAATTTGTTCACCGATGTTTTTCAGCTTCTGGGTGTCGTAAGCGGTTAAGCCCACGAAGATCACCACCCCGATATAGGTCACCGCCCACATCAGCGCGTCACTCTTCAGCCACAGGTTAACCAGCGACGCCAGCACAATCCCAATCAGCCCCATAAACAGCATGTTGCCGAAGCCGCTCAGGTCACGTTTGGTGGTGTAACCGTACAGGCTCATCACACCGAACATCCCGCCGGTCACCACAAAGGTGCTGGCGATGGAGGAGTAGGTGTAAACGATGAAAATACTGGAAAGCGTCAGCCCGGTCAGCGCCGAATAGAGCATAAACAGCGTGGTCGCCATACCCGAGCTGAGCTTGTGCACCAGCCCGGAGAGCACGAACACCAGCGCCAGTTGCGCAATAATCAGCCCAAAGAAGGTGATTTTGCTGGAGAAGATAAACATCATCAGTTCAGGCGTGTTTGCCGCATACCACGCGATAAACGCGGTAAGCAGCAGGCCAACCGTCATCCAGCCATACACCTGAGCCATGTAGGTTTGCAGCCCGCTACGGGTCTGCTGAACTATCGAATCGGAACGCGGAAATCGGTCCATGATTCACTCCTGATTAAGTAAACACACACGTTAAGACTAACACATCCACGTAAACCTGTTACCAACGGCTGGCGGCATGCTTATCGCTGTCGCGTGATTCTACCCAGCGCTCACCTTCCGGCGTCGCTTCACGCTTCCAGAACGGCGCTTTGGTTTTGAGGTAATCCATGATGAACTCCCCCGCCGCAAACGCACTCCCGCGATGGGCGCTGGTGACGCCGACAAACACAATCTCTTCGCCGGGCCACATTTCGCCGATGCGATGGATAACCGTAACGCGTCCCAGCGGCCAGCGGCCTCGCGCCTCTTCGACAATGGCCGCCAGCGATTTTTCGGTCATTCCCGGATAATGCTCCAGCGTCAGCGCTTTTACGCTGTCGCCGAGATTATGATTACGCACTTTCCCGGTAAACGTCACGACCGCGCCGTCTTCGTCGCGCCCGGCCAGCCAGTCATATTCCGTGCCCACGTTAAAACGCTCATGGCCAACCAGAATTCGGGTTTCCGTCATCTCAACCCCCTGTGACCGGCGGGAAGAAGGCCACTTCATCCCCATCAGCCAGCGGGTGGGTCAACTCCACCAGCGTCTGATTCACGGCGGCCAGCAATTTGCCTTCATCCAGCGCCAGCGCCCAGCGGTCGCTTTGCGCCGCCAGATGCGCACGCAGGGCGGCGACGTTTTCGAAAGAGCCGTCCAGCGTCAGGCTGTCGGTATTGATCAGCTCACGGACCTGGGCAAAAAAGAGCACCTTAATCATGGCTTTCCACCTTAAAATCACCGGATTTGCCGCCGCTTTTTGCCAGCAGACGCACCGGGCCAATCACCATATCTTTCTGCACCGCTTTACACATGTCGTAGATGGTCAGCGCCGCCACGGAGGCTGCCGTTAACGCCTCCATCTCCACACCGGTTTTCCCGGTTAAGCGGCACAGGGACTCGATACGCACGCGGTTATGCTCCGGCTGCGCCTGCAAATTTACCTCCACTTTGCTAAGCATCAGCGGATGGCAGAGCGGGATGAGGTCCCAGGTGCGTTTAGCGGCCTGAATACCGGCGATGCGGGCGGTGGCAAACACATCACCCTTGTGATGGCTACCGTCGATAATCATCGCCAGCGTCTCCGGTAGCATGGTGACGAACGCTTCAGCACGCGCCTCGCGCACCGTTTCGGCTTTGGCGGAGACATCCACCATATGCGCTTCGCCAGCGGCGTTTATGTGGGTCAGTTGTGACATAGCTTATTTCTTTAAATGGGGATGGAAATTACACGGACGGGTACGGGCATCCAGCTGCGGGGCAATAATGTTTTCCCACGCGGTGCGGCAGGCTTTGGTCGAGCCCGGCATGGCGAAGATCAGCGTCTTGTTCGCTACCCCCGCGACGGCACGGGACTGGAGCGTAGAGGTGCCAATCTCTTCAAATGAGAGCATGCGGAACACTTCGCCGAAGCCTTCTACTTCGCGATCGAACAGCGGAAGCAGCGCTTCCGGCGCCTGGTCGCCTGCGGTAAAGCCGGTGCCGCCAGTGATCAGTACAACCTGGACGTCATCACTCGCAATCCACTGTGAAACCTGAGCGCGAATGGCGTAACGGTTCTCTTTGACGATCGCTTTATCAACAATCTGGTGCCCGGCTTCGTGTGCCGCCTCGCGCAGCCAGTGGCCGGAGGTATCATCCTCTTCACCACGACGTTCGGAAACGGTAAGAATAGCAATGCGTGTCGGGATAAATTCCGCGCTTACCTGACTCATCTTCTGGTTCCTTCTAAAGCCTGATTACCCGCCGATATAGGACAGGTTCTGAGTAATGCCGGTGTTGCCCTGATGCAGGAAATGGGTCTGCTTTTTGTGCGTCAGCGCCTCGGAAATGCGTGCTTCAAGCGCGTCCTGTTGGGCGTCGTCTTCCAGCAAATCGCGCAGATCGACGCCGCCATCCCCGAACAGGCAGAGGTGCAGCTTGCCAACAGAGGAGACGCGCAGGCGGTTGCAGCTGGCACAGAAGTCTTTTTCATAGGGCATGATCAGGCCGATTTCGCCTTCATAATCCGGATGACAAAAGACCTGCGCCGGGCCATCGCTGCGCTGGCGGATCTGGTGGATCCAGCCGCGTTTCAGCAGTTCGTCACGCAGGACCATGCCGGAGATGTGATGGCGACGGAACAGCTCGCTGCCCTCCCCGGTCTCCATCAGCTCAATAAAACGCAGTTGAATGCGGCGCGGTTTGATCCACGCCAGAAAGGTGTCCAGCTGATGGTGGTTCACATCACGCATCAACACGGTATTGACTTTGACCTTGTCGAAACCGGCGGTGAACGCGGCATCGATGCCGTCCATTACCTGCTGGAACTTATCCTGGCCGGTAATGGCGTGGAACTGACGGGCGTCCAGGCTATCGACGCTGACGTTGATCGCCGTCAGCCCCGCATCGCGCCAGTTCGCCACGTCACGCGCCATGCGGTAACCGTTGGTGGTCACCGCTATCTGGCGGATACGTTCGTTTTCACGCACGGCGGCAATGATGTCAGGGAAATCACGGCGCAGGGAGGGCTCTCCCCCGGTAAGACGCACTTTTTCCGTACCGAGTTCAGAGAACGCGCGCGTGACGCGGCGTACTTCATCCACGGAGAGAAAGCCGTTGTTGGTGACGCTGCCCGGCTTGTAGCCATCGGGCAGGCAGTAGGTGCAACGGAAGTTACACACGTCGGTAATCGACAAACGTAAGTAGAAAAACTTACGCGCGAAAGCATCAGTAAGTTGTGAAGCCATGTACACCTTTCCAGATCGGGAGGCACAGTCATTTCTTTCTGTACCCTGGTGGCAAATCCGCCACGGCCAGGGCGCCATATCTCTCGACACAGGCGCCAGGGCTAGAGTGTATGTTTTCAGTTTTGAAAACGTGGTTATGGCGATAGTAGCGTGGAAATCGCCACTTCGCCATTGTCGCTTTTCGCTATATAAATTTATACATAACGATGTTATCGTGCATTTTCACTACAGAATACGCAAAAACAGCGCTTTCGCATTGATATACGTCATTATGGTTTGTGAGAGGCATCGTCTTTTAGGAGTAGTTGCGTTACTGTGACGCAAGCTTAACAGGATAAGGAATAGGTATGCGCAATCGCACTTTTGCGGATCTGGACCGCGTGGTCGCTCTTGGAGGAGGTCACGGTCTGGGACGGGTTATGTCGTCGTTATCGTCACTGGGCTCACGCCTGACGGGCATCGTGACAACAACGGACAACGGCGGCTCAACCGGGCGGATCCGACGTGCTGAAGGCGGGATAGCCTGGGGTGATATGCGCAACTGCCTCAACCAGCTCATTACTGAGCCAAGCGTGGCCTCGGCGATGTTTGAGTACCGTTTTGGGGGAAATGGCGAACTTTCAGGCCATAACCTTGGAAATCTGATGTTAAAGGCGCTGGATCACCTGAGCGTGCGCCCTCTGGAAGCGATCAATTTAATTCGTAACCTGCTAAAAGTGGATGCGTTCCTGATCCCGATGTCCGAACAGCCGGTAGATTTGATGGCGATCGATGCTGACGATCACGAAGTGTATGGTGAAGTGAATATCGACCAGCTTCTCCTTCCGCCAAAAGAGCTGATGACCTACCCCAGCGTACCCGCAACGCGTGAAGCGGTTGAAGCGATTGGCGAGGCCGATCTGATCCTGATTGGGCCGGGGAGTTTTTATACCAGCCTGATGCCGATCCTGCTGGTGAAAGAGCTAGCGCAGGCGCTGCGCAGAACGCCTGCGCCCATGGTCTATATCGGTAATTTAGGCCGCGAACTCAGTCCGGCGGCGGCAAGCCTGTCGCTGGCGGATAAGCTGGACCTGATGGAACAGTATGTTGGTAAGAAAATTATCGATGGTGTCGTGGTCGGGCCAAAAGTAGATGTGTCGGGGATTGGCGATCGCGTGGTGGTGCAAGAGCCGCTGGAAGCCAGCGATATTAAATATCGCCACGACCGCCATCTGCTGCGCGAGGCGCTGGAGAAGGCGATTCAGGCATTAGGTTAGGTTCGTTTTGTGCGGCCTGATGCCCTCACCCCGGCCCTCTCCCACAGGGCTGAGGGTTCCCCACAAATTAATGCGAGCACTGAGCAATCCCCTCGCCCCTCCGGGGAGAGGGTTAGGGTGAGGGGAACATACGGCGGTGGTGGTCATTCCGTTCACTTTATGTTCCTTGCTACTCTGTAACGACATGACCGGTGAACGTGCCAGGGTGGCTCAGTCGCCACCACCCTGGCGACCCGGGCTCCCGGCGGTAAATCGCCGCTTCGCGGTGCCCTCGGCTTATTCCTTCCGGCTTATCGGGTACGGGCGGAGGCAACGTCCCTGTAAAGCCGCCCTCTCGGCGC
>NZ_NRIQ01000077.1:0-2256 GCF_020224095.1 Enterobacter sp. CCUG 70166 | reverse complement strand
GCAAGCGCACGCGGCACGTTGTCCAAGGTCAAGGTGCGACTGTCGGTCTCGATCCCGTCGTGATGTGCTTCCGCCTCGCTGTAGCCCACGGTGGCGACCTGCGGGTCGGTGAACACCACGGCCGGCATTGCGGTCAGGTCCAGGGCCGCATCGCCGCCAGTCATGTTGATCGCAGCACGGGTGCCGGCCGCTGCCGCCACATAGACGAACTGAGGCTGGTCGGTGCAGTCGCCAGCCGCATAAATGTGTGGCGTACTGGTGCGCATGCCCTTGTCGATGACGATGGCCCCCTGCGCATTGGCAGCGACTCCCGCCGCTTCCAATGCCAGGCTGCGCGTGTTCGGTGCCCTGCCAGTGGCGACCAGCAGCTGGTCGGCGCGTATTTCACCGTACCCGGTGGTCAGCACGAATTCGCCGTCCACATGCGCGACCTGGCTGGCTTGCGTGTATTCCAATACCTTGATCCCTTCGGCACGGAACGCGGCTGTAACGGCCTCGCCGATGGCCGGGTCTTCGCGGAAGAACAGCGTGCTGCGTGCCAGGATCGTCACTTTGCTGCCCAGCCGGGCAAAGGCTTGCGCCAGTTCCAGCGCCACCACAGACGAGCCGATCACGGCCAGGCGCTCGGGAATGGTGTCGCTGACCAGGGCCTCGGTGGAAGTCCAGTAGGGTGACTCTTTCAGGCCCGGAATCGGCGGCACGGCCGGGCTGGCACCCGTGGCGACCAGGCAGCGGTCGAACGCCACCACACGCTCGCCGCCATCGTTTAAACGGACGGCAAGGCTCTGGTCGTCCTTGAAACGCGCTTCACCATGCAGCACGGTGATGGCCGGGTTGCTGTCCAGGATGCCTTCGTACTTGGCGTGGCGCAGCTCATCGACGCGCGCCTGCTGCTGGGCCAGTAGTTTGCTGCGATCAATCGCAGGCACAGTCGCCGCGATGCCACTGTCGAATGGGCTTTCACGGCGCAAATGGGCGATATGGGCAGCGCGGATCATGATCTTGGACGGCACGCAGCCGACATTGACGCAAGTACCGCCGATGGTGCCGCGCTCGATCAGCGTGACGTTCGCACCTTGCTCGACGGCCTTCAGCGCCGCCGCCATCGCGGCTCCGCCGCTGCCAATAACGGCGACGTGCAGTCCGTCCCCATCACCACCAGCCTTGTCGCCACCGCCCAGCCATCCCAGCGCCTTGCCAAGCAGTCTGCCCCGCGCTGAAGTGGATGGGGCATCGGCGGGTGTGGCCTTGTAGCCGAGGCCGGCCACAGCGGCGGTCAGCGCCTCTGGCGAGGTGCCGGGATCGGTGGCGAGTTGCGCGGAGCCTTTCGGGTAGGACACGAGCGCCGACAGCACGCCCGGCACTTTCTCCAGGGCGTCCTTGACATGTGTCGCGCACGAGTCGCAGGTCATTCCGGTGATATTCAAATACATTGCATCGTTCCTTTTCGTTTCGGCAACTGCCAATGCAGTTAGCCGTGTTTGGGTGGTAGTTCGCAGCGGCGGTTGGCCGGTGAGAGCAGATCCCAGATCGACACCCCGATCATCAAGGCCAGACCGACATAGAGGAGGTTCGCCGTCCACCAATTGCCAAAAAACAAGAGCATGGCCGCCAGCACGATGGCTGGGCCGACCATCCCGAGCAGGCTGCGGTACCATTGCCGATGACTCAGCCAGCCCAGTGCATTCGCCAGCAAAGCCACGACTGCGAACAGCGGCAGCAGCTTGGAGATAAACAACCCTTCGTATTCCTGTAGAAAGCCAAGGCCGATGGCCGCGCCCAGGCTGGCGATAGCCGGGAAACAGGCAGCGCATCCCATCGCGGAAACAACGCTGCCAAGCGCGCCAGCCTTGTCGGCAATGCGTGTAATCAGTCCCATGATCGCCCCAGGTTCGGGTTCAGTGGCTCACTGCTTGACGCTGGACGGATAGCCCGCGTCTCCGGTTGCCTTGGTCAGCTTCTGCACGCTGGTCTTGGCATCATCGAACGTGACAACCGCTTCGCGTGTCTCGAAGGTCACGTCAATTTTGCTGACGCCTTCGACCTTGGAAATCGCCTTCTTGACGGTGATCGGGCAGGTGGAGCAGGTCATGCCCGGTACGGACAGCGTGACGGTCTGGGTGGCGGCCCACACGGGGGCAACAACGGCAGCGAGGGCGAGGGCGGCAAACAGTTTTTTCATGATGAACTCCTGTGATTAATAGAAAAATGGCATGACGTAGGGAAATCCGAGCGCGACCAGGACCAGCGCGGCCA
>NZ_NRIQ01000076.1:0-16724 GCF_020224095.1 Enterobacter sp. CCUG 70166 | reverse complement strand
ATTTTAAACTTGCTTTGACAGCCGCAGGCGCCCTCAGCACGTTTCTGCGGCCTCCCGCCTGTTTCCGGCACCTTTCAAACGCCCCTGATGATTTCTGCGCGTCTGCATGGCTATGCAGTGAGATCTGCTCTCCACCGATTAGTGCATGCAGATTTTGGAAACGTCCAATTCTGGCACGAAGCGGTCACCCCGGCGGGGTGCAGTCCGCTGTCAGCGAAAACGGACATTGAGCCAATCAAATAATCTGTGCCAGAATTTGTCATTGAGGCTAGTACTTTCGAGTAGATCTATTTCCCGCCCGTACTCTTAAACTCATCTATCTCATCCTTCTACGACTTATTACCGGGAATATAAAACCCCGCCGAAGCGGGTTTGGTAATTTGAGTTTTTCTCAGGCGGCCATCTTTCTGCATTGTTCGGCGCAGTGATGACAAGCGCTTGAGCAATCCTGACAATGGTCATGTTCATGCTTTCCACACTCGTCACCGCACTTCTGACAAACATCAGCGCAAAGACGGCAAAGATCCTGGGCAGACCCGCTATTTAGTGTCATGAATTGAGCTGCAAGACGGCAGATATTTGCACACTGCATATCCAGTTTTATGCACTCGCGCATCATCTCCAGATTCTCTTCGTCGAGACACGAAGCCGCACAGTTATCACATGCCGTTGCACATAGATAACAGGCTTCGATGCATTTTTTGTATTCGTCTAACATAATTTCTCCTTAGCTAAGGTTACGTATTAAGCATGGAAGAGATAACTGATTATTCAAATTTTGAATTAGTTAATTACCTTTTCAGCATTTCATATCATTGATTCAAAGTGCATCTCTAGGGTTACCTAATTCACCTATGTCTACTTCTGGCACAATGCAGAAATGAGATAGATTTACTTTATCCGCTTCTCGCTCAAAGCTGTCCGTAATCCCTTGCCTGCTTAAAAAAACCGGATTAACGTGTGATGTTTTTACGTTTTCCAGGCAGCCTTCATCGGTAAGTACCTGTCTTACAGACTTCAATGCACTTAGTTAAGAAACATCCTAATCGTCCTTTCGCCGATCGCGAGATCTGTTATGGCAGCTAAACTCGATTGATACCCCAATCCGCGGGGCAGCATTTCCTTTCCGCACGCAAGAAGGAGAAGATCATGAAAGCAGTAATTTACAACGGTCCTTATGATGTAAAAGTAAAAGACGTACCGGATGCGAAAATTGTCCGCCCCACGGATGTACTCGTCCGCATCACCACCACCAACATTTGTGGGTCGGACTTGCACATGTATGAGGGCCGGACCAGCTTTGAACAGGGACGGATTCTGGGTCACGAAAACCTGGGTGAAGTGGTCGAAATTGGCTCAGGCGTTGAACGTATTAAGGTGGGCGACTATGTTTGTCTGCCGTTTAACGTGGGATGTGGTTTTTGCGAAAACTGTGAAAAAGGTCTGACCGGCTTTTGTCTCACTACCAATCCGGGTACGGCAGGCGCAGCTTATGGTTTTGCTGAAATGGGTCCCTGGGAGGGAGGTCAGGCGGAACTTCTTCGGGTGCCATTTGCCGACTTTAACTGCCTTGTTCTTCCCCCTGATGCGGCAGAAAAAGAAGATGATTATGTGATGCTCTCTGACATTTTTCCTACCGGCTGGCATGCAACAGAACTTGCCGGATTGAAGCCTGGTGAAAGCGTGGCCATTTATGGCGCGGGGCCGGTCGGTTTGATGGCAGCTCATTCGGCGATCATTAAAGGTGCTTCACAGGTGTTTGTGGTTGATACGCACACAGACCGGTTGGCTCTGGCTGAAAAAATGGGGGCGACGGGCATCAATGCTACTGGCGATGAAGCTGTACAAAAAATTCTCGACCTGACGGATGGACGCGGTACGGATTGTGGCTGCGAATGTGTTGGCTATCAGTGCTGTAACAAACATGGCCATGAAGATAACTCTGTTACCATGAACAGTCTTGTTGCGTCGACGAAAGCAACCGGGGGAATTGGTGTGGTTGGCGTCTTTATTCCTCAGGATCCGGGGGCTGAATCGGAGCTTGCCAGAGAGGGTAAGATGCCATTTGATTTTGGGAGTTTCTGGTTTAAAGGACAGGCAATCCGTACCGGCCAGGCGAACGTTAAGGCCTATAACCGTCAGCTGTCTCGCCTCATCCATCACGATAAAGCCAGTCCGGGCAAAATAATTTCTCATCGTCTTTCGCTTGAAGAGGCTCCTGCCGGATATAAGCACTTCGATGAGCGGGATGAAGGATGGACGAAGGTTATCCTTAAGCCTTAAATAGAGTTATCCGGTATGAGAAAGCAAAAACCGGGAAAGAATGTATGACTTTTGACAGGGTGCAATAAAATATCCTGTCAGGGCGTTATTATTCATACTTTCAGCTGCCAGGCGCTTCCATATCCAGACTTGTTCCCTGATTTTGCCGACGAGATAGCAAAATTAATACATTCAGGAGGAGGCATCTGCGGTTGATCTGTTCCGTATTTATTAACGCCCTGTGCTGTAAGTATTGTCTGCCTCTACCACATAGCAGACATGTGCGCAGGAACGGTCCGCTATGAGCGAAAAGCGGACTTCCGGTCCTTGCGCAAACTCCCGTTCCGAGAAGTTGCAGTTCACAAATCACCTGTTAAAGAAGGTATGGTAGCCCACAGCATTAATTTTGCTTCCATCTTCAGTCAGACTGGCCGGTACCGGCTTCCGATAAGTTTCGTCGGCTGAGGCCCGCTAAAGTAGAGAGGTCAAAAAATAACCTTGACGTACAATAATTTTCGATATCCAAACTGACCCCTAATTAGGTGGACACCTGATGACTGACTTAAAATTTCTATCACGCCAGCGTTACACATCCGCAGTCGCATCTTGCGGGGTTCAGCGGGGTGTTGCAGGCGGACGTGCACGTGCGGACGCCCTCTGACACCACGACCGAAGCGCTGTGCCGTATCGGCGAGCTGTATGGCATCGAGGCGGGCATCCGGGGCAAAAGCGCGGCGGAACGGCTGGCCATTCGGCAGGAAAAAGCGGTACCGCTGCTGACCGCGCTGGAGGGCTGGCTGCGTGAAAAGCAGAAAACGCTGTCACGGCACTCGGAGCTGTCGAAGGCGTTCGCGTACGCGCTGAACCAGTGGGATGCGCTGAAATTATACCTGCGGGAGATTACTGATACAGAACACGCCGGGAATGTGCCGCCATTGACGCAATGACGACACAGCCCTTTTTAACCGTTCCGTGAGAGTTCCCTGGCAATATACTGTGCGGTACGGCTTTCTTTGACCTGCGATACCTGTTCGGGAGTTCCTGCGGCAACCAGGCGTCCTCCCTCATGTCCCGCTCCAGGACCGATGTCGATAACCTGGTCTGCCTGAGTAACCGCCCGCATATCGTGTTCAATCATTATCACCGTATTTTCTGCATCAACAAGCCGCTGCAGCTGCACAAGGAGGCGGTCGGCGTCTGAAGCATGCAGGCCGGTTGTCGGTTCATCTAGGATATACAACGTGTGGCCACGTTGGCTACGTTGTAGTTCGGTTGCCAGCTTGATCCTTTGCGCCTCCCCTCCGGATAACTCGGTTGCTGGTTGTCCCAGACGCAGGTAGCCCAGACCAATTTCACTCAGCAGACGGAGGGGACGAGCCACTGGTTCTTCAGTCGCAAAGAACTGACTGGCTTCATCCACCGTCATATGCAGGACCTCCGCGATATTTTTGTCCTGCCAGCAGATCCTGAGAGTATCCCGGTTATACCGCGCGCCATGGCAGGTCGGGCACGGTGCATACACGCTCGGCATAAACAACAGCTCCACGCTGACGAATCCTTCACCTTCACAGGTTGCACAGCGGCCTTTTGCCACATTGAAAGAGAATTGACCCGCATCGTAATGATGGAGTTTGGCGTCAGTCGTTCCGGCAAAGAGCTTACGAACAGGATCAAACAACCCGGTATATGTCGCCAGGTTTGAACGGGGGGTCCTGCCTATCGGTTTCTGGTCAACCTGAACCAGACGCTTTACCAGTCCGGTATCACCGGTCAGGGTACCGTACGTTTTCTCCGTTACGGATGGCCCCTCAGCGTCGCTGGCTTCGGAAAGCACGTCTTCTGGCTCACCGCCAAGTGAAGAAAGCACCAGTTCCGGTAAGGCCTGGGCAATCAGACTGGATTTACCGGAGCCAGAGACTCCCGTCACGGCTGTCAGCACACCCAGAGGAATATCAACATCGATCCACTTAAGATTGTGGCGATGGATCCCCTGCAGTTTCAGCCACCCGGATGGGATACGGGCAAAAGATTGTGGTGGCCGGACTTCATCAAATAAATAACGCGCGGTACGAGATTGGGTGACGGCTTTCAGATCTTCAGGAATACCACTGTAGAGAACATGTCCTCCCTGTTCACCAGCCGACGGTCCCACATCAACAAGCCATTGCGCCCGTCGCATCAGGTTAAGATCATGTTCAACGACAAACACCGAGTTGCCGGCATCACGAAGGTTCTCAAGCGCATCGTAAAGCGCTTTACTGTCTGAGGGGTGCAGACCCGCAGACGGTTCATCAAGAACATAGACCACACCAAACAGCATCGAACTGAGTTGCGTGGCAAGACGCAGTCGCTGAAGCTCTCCTGCAGATAGAGTTGGGGTTGCTCTGTCCAGCGTAAGATAACCCAGCCCCAGCTTCTGCAACTGATACAACCGGGCCATGACACCACCGGTCAGCCGTTGTGCCGCCAGTCGTTTCTCTTCCGATAACGCCGATGTCCGGCAGACATCGGCGTTATCGGAATGGACCGCTTTTCCGGATGCAGCACGCTCTGTCAGATCCCGACGGGTGATATCCCTGTCGGCATCTGCGCCGGCGTGGTGGGCACTGAAATCCCCCCGGGAGATTGGAAGGAGCAATTCCGCCAGCTGGTCTAAGGGCATCTGCATAAATTCACCAATGTCCACACCGGCAAAGGTGACGGACAATGATTCTGACTTCAGTCTTTTCCCGTGACAGACCGGACACAGCTTGCCTTCCATAAAACGGGAGACTCGTTTTCTCATCAACGCGCTTTGCGTGCTGGCGAAGGTATGTAGCACATAACGACGTGCCCCGGTGAAGGTCCCCATATAACCCGGCGTCATTTTTTTCCTGACGGCTTCGCGCGTATCTTCCGGACTCAGTCCCGGGAAAACCGGTACAGTGGGGGTGTCTTCGGTAAAAAGGATCCACTGACGGTCTTCCGCTGGCAGATTTTTCCAGGGAGTGTCGATGTCATACCCCAGCGTCACCAGAATATCCCGCAGATTCTGTCCGTGCCAGGCCGGGGGCCAGGAAGCAATAGCCTTTTCACGGATACTAAGTGAGGGATCGGGCACCATCAGTGTTTCAGTTACCTCATAGATATGGCCCAGACCATGGCAAGAAGGGCATGCCCCCTGCGGCGTGTTGGGAGAAAAATCCTCGGCATACAGCATCGGTTGTCCGGCAGGATAAGCGCCCGCCCGTGAGTACATCATTCGCACCAGACTGGATAAGGTGGTCACGCTGCCGACAGAGGAGCGCGCGTTACTGGCACCGCGTTGTTGCTGAAGCGCAACGGCTGGCGGCAGTCCGTCAATGGCATCCACATCCGGAACCCCGACCTGATCAATGAGGCGACGAGCGTAGGGGGCAACCGATTCAAAGTAGCGCCGTTGCGCCTCAGCATAAATGGTGCCAAAGGCCAGTGAAGACTTACCCGAGCCTGACACACCCGAAAAAACAACCAATGCGTTGCGCGGAATGGAAACATCCACCTCTTTAAGGTTGTTCTCGCGAGCACCGCGAATCACAACTGAATTGTTGTCGTCAGTCAGGATGGGATGATAACCGAAAAGTTTCTTTGCCATAGAATTTCCTGTGCTAGGTGTGTCCGCTCTTAATAAGGCCACCTCTTGTGACGGTATCTGGTGTGCCGGACCGCTCGATCAGAAAGCCCGTCGAAAAAAGCGTTTGTGTGACTGGAAACAGATTGCTGAAGCTGGGCCCGGTGGTACCATGTGGGACACCGCTGAAGTTTCAGCGGTACCCTGCGGATCCGCCTTCTGTATGAGAACTGGCTGGCGGCGTACCCGGGACCGGAGATTTGGCTCCCGTGATAATGCGGGCTCCCCGGTACGCGACGCTGTGGTTCCAGACCCAGCTGATGGCGACACTCAGGCGGTTTCGGGTACCAATTAAAAAATACAGATGAATAATGCACGTGATTTCATATGTCATTTCCTTTCATTACAGTTTTAGACCCCATCAGACATCTGCCTGGCAGAGTTAACGGAGATAGGAGCGGACTATCGAAATGGTGTCGTCGATTGACCTCTTCTGCGACTCATTTCGTTTGCCCGTATCGGGGAATTCCTCCCGAAGATAGCTTTCCAGAACAACCGCCATCAGGTCGTTAACGGCTCCCTGGACTGACCCCGCCCCGGTAGACGATCCTGCCCTATAGTTTGAGTATAGGAGGAGCGTATGGGCACACCACGATTTACACCTGAATTTAAGGAAGAAGCCGTCCGTCAGATAACGGAACGCGGTTATTCCGTCGCCTAAGTATCTGAGCGTCTGGGCGTCTCTGCACACCGCCTCTACAAGTGGCTACGGGCTATCAAACCTGATAACAGCGAGCAGCATGCCCGGGATTTACTGGAAGCTAAAAGCGAGATCCTGAAACTCCGGGCGCAGCTAAAACGCACCGAAGAAGAACGGGATATCCTGAAAAAGGCCGCGCGGTACTTTGCAAAGGAGCCCGACTGAAGTACCGCTTTATCAATGAGCACCGAACTGTATGGGGTGTGATGACGATGTGTCGGGTACTGAATGTCGCCCGGGCCGGGTTCTATGCGTGGCTGCATAACCCTGTCTCGGCGCGTGATAAAGATAACCAGCGCCTGCTGATGCTTATCCGCGACTCATATTCCCTGAGCGGAGGCGTATACGGTTACCGGCGGGTTCATGGCGATCTGAACGAAATCGGGGAAACCTGTGGTAGAAACCGGGTGGGTCGGATCATGCAACTGGACCGGATTAAAGCTGTGCGCGGCTATAAAGCGCCACGTCGTATCGCTGGCAGGCCTTCAGTCGTTGCTCCTAATCTCGTGCAGCGGCAGTTCACCGTTGTCCGGGCCACCCAGGTCTGGGTCACCGATATTACTTATATCCGCACCTGGCAGGGCTGGCTGTATCTGGCGGTGGTTATCGATCTCTTCGCCCGTAATGTGGTCGGCTGGTCGATGAAACCCACTCTCTCACGCGAACTGGCGCTCGACGCGCTGATGATGGCGGTCTGGCGCCGAAAACCAGACAGCGAGGTTATCGTACATAGCGATCAGGGCAGCCAGTACGGCAGTGACGACTGGCAGCGCTTCTACCGGGCCAATAACCTGGCGCCGAGCATGAGCCGGCGTGGCAACTGCTGGGATAATGCGGTGGCCGAATCGTTCTTCAGTTCGCTGAAAAAAGAACGGATCAGAAAACGCATATATAAAACCAGGGATCTGGCCCGGGCGGATCTTCGATTACATTGAAGTCTTCTATAACCGGTCCCGGCGCCACAGCCACCTCGGCGACGTCAGTCCGGAGGCCTTCGAACAGGCCTCGTCGTGAGGACAGGATTTGTCTACAGGCGTGGGGTCAGTCCAAACTATAGGGCAGGATCGTCTACCGGGGCGGGGTCAGTCCATCAACGGCTCGGAAGTGTCTAGATTATCCGTGGCGATTCAGTTACAGTACATCTCAGGTCTGCAGGGTTCAGGCCCTGTTCAGGCCTGAAAATTAAGCACATTTTCTGAGGCTGGAAATCAACTCATGCTGACAGCCTGAGCCTGTTGGCATGGTAAGCAATGTGCTCACCAATAAAGCTGGAAATGAAATAATAGCTGTGGTCGTATCCAGTATGATATCGGAACGACGCATTGAGGTTCATCTCATTGCATACTCTCTCAAGGATTTTGGTGCGCAGTTGCTCTTCATAAAAGGCGTCACTCAGCCCCTGATCAATGAAGATTTCTGGTAATTTTTCACCCTGTAAAATGAGGCTGACTGGATCGTAGGCTTCCCACGTTTTTCTGTTTTCACCCAGGTAAGCGCTAAATGCCTGTTGCCCCCATGGCACCTGAGAAGGCGATACTATCGGGGAAAATGCTGATACGCTCACATATTCACCAGGATTTCGCAGAGCCAGCACCAGAGCACCCAGCCCTCCCATAGAATGACCGGATATAGATTTTCTTGCCGTTGCAGGAAAATGATTCATGACGACATCCGGAAGCTCTCTGAGAATATAGTCATACATCCTGTAATGAACATTCCACGGCTGTTCCGTCGCGTTCAGATAAAAACCGGCCCCCTGGCCAAGATCGTAACTGTCGGCATCCGGGACATTATTACCCCGGGGACTGGTATCCGGGACAACAACGATGACGTTATGCCGGGCTGCATAATGCTGCATACCTGATTTGGTGATGAAATTCTGCTCAGTACAGGTCAGGCCCGACAACCAGTATAGTACCGGCAGTTTTTCTGTTACTGCTTTGGGAGGAAGATACACACCGAAATTCATTTCACAATTAAGGGATTGTGAATAATGCCGGTACACGTTTTGCCAGCCGCCAGAGCTGGCATGCTGCTCAATGAGTTCCATCAGCCGTTATCTCATGGTTATTTCCCCTGACCGAAGCCAGGGGAAGTATCTTTAAATCCGGACGTCAGATAAACGTATACGCCGTGATTTTGTTACCCGCCGGATCCCGCAGGTAGGCAGCATAGGCCCCGGGAAGGTGACCACGCGGGCCAGGTTGACCTTCATCAGCTCCACCGGCGGCAAGGCCGGCAGCATGGAAAGCATCAACCTCTTCCGGGGTGGCAGCAGCGAAGCCGACAGTCACCCCGTTAGCGGAAGGTGCTTCACCGTTGCCCGGACGGGCAATGATAAATGCCGGCTTTTCGCGGCCATAGAGTACCCAGCCGTTGCCAAACGGGCCGAGGTTATTGATACCAAGCGTGCCCAGGACGACATCGTAAAATGCGGAGGATTTCTCGACATCGGCTGCGCCAATGAACACATGAGAAAAGATGCCGTCACCAGAAATTACCGGAGTTGTCATTTTCCACTTCCTTCAGTTTGAGTTGATTAAAATTCTGATGGGATCAGTAATGAATCACTGTCCGGATAGATTTGCCTTCATGCATAAGCTCGAAGGCGTCATTGATTTCATCCAGTGTCATCGTATGGGTTACAAATGGCTCAAGGTCAATATCCCCCTTCATGGCATCCTCGACCATACCGGGGAGCTGAGTGCGGCCTTTTACTCCGCCAAACGCGGAACCTTTCCATACGCGCCCGGTGACCAGCTGGAAAGGACGGGTGGAAATCTCCTGTCCGGCCCCTGCGACACCAATGACAACGGACTGCCCCCACCCACGGTGAGCACTTTCCAGCGCTGCACGCATGACGTTAACGTTACCGATACATTCAAAGGTATGGTCAATACCCCACTTGTTGATATCCAGCAGAACATCTTTAATCGGTTTGTCATAATCATTCGGGTTAATGCAGTCAGTGGCCCCGAACTGACGGGCCAGGTCAAATTTTGTCGGATTAGTATCGATAGCGATAATACGTCCCGCTTTTGCCTGACGGGCCCCCTGTACCGCAGCCAGACCAATTGCCCCCAGACCAAAAATGGCAACTGAATCGCCCGGCTGCACTTTAGCCGTGTTATGGACGGCGCCAATACCGGTAGTCACGCCACAACCCAACAGGCAGACGTGTTCATGGTTCGCCTCCGGGTTAATTTTTGCCAGAGAAACCTCGGCCACAACGGTGTATTCACTGAATGTGGAACATCCCATGTAGTGGTAAAGAGGCTGACCGTTGTATGAAAAGCGAGTGGTCCCGTCAGGCATCAGTCCTTTGCCCTGAGTCTCGCGAACCGATACACAGAGGTTCGTTTTACCGGACTGGCAGAATTCACACTCCCCGCATTCAGCGGTGTAGAGCGGAATAACATGGTCACCCGGCTTCACACTGGTGACGCCTTCACCAACTTCAACGACGATACCGGCTCCCTCGTGGCCGAGAACCACCGGGAAAACGCCCTCAGGGTCATTCCCTGAGAGGGTAAAGGCATCGGTATGGCAGACACCTGTGTGGGTGTTTTTAATCAGCACCTCGCCTTTTTTAGGCGGAGCAACATCAATTTCAACAATCTCCAGGGGCTTCCCTGGTGCAAATGCAACAGCGGCACGTGATTTCATACGTAATATATCCTCAATGTAATAATGGCCTCACCTATTTAAGATAGGCACGAACCAGCTCAATCGTATCGTCAACTGATTTACTGACTTCATGACTGTAGCTGTCATTCTGGTCAAAGGTTTCCCGTATGTGGCTCTCCAGCACCTCTGCCATCAGTCCGTTAGCGGCGCCCCGGACGGCGGCGATTTGCTGGAGAACGGAACGGCATTCAGCGCCACTTTCAAGTGCTCTTTCCAGAGCATCAATCTGACCCCGGATACGGCGAACCCGGGTTAGGACCTTTTTTTTCTCTTCAGGAGTACTGGGCATTGCTTACCTCACTGCTCTGTATTTCTTATACTATAGGGGAGTATTACATTAAGATCAACACATACCCCACTATAGTATAATAAATATATCAGAGCACCGGTAATGACTCCAACTTACTGATAGTGTTTTATGTTCAGATAATGCCCGATGACTTTGTCATGCAGCTCCACCGATTTTGAGAACGACAGTGACTTCCTGCCCAGCCTTGCCAGATGCTGCCTCAGATTCAGGTTATGCCGCTCAATGCGCTGCGTATATCGCTTGCTGATAACGTGCAGTTCTCCCTTCAGGCGTGATTCATAAAGCGGCCAGCCATCCGTCATCCATACCACGACCTCAAAGGCCGACAGCAGGCCCAGAAGACGCTCCAGCGTGACCAACGTGCGTTCACCGAATACGTGCGCCACAACCGTCCTCCGTATCCTGTCATACGCGTAAAACAACCAGCGCTGGCGTGATTTAGCGCCGACGTAACCCCACTGTTCGTCCATTTCCGCGCAAACAATGACGTCACTGCCCGGTTGTATGCGTGAGTTTACCGACTGCGGCCTGAGTTTTTTAAGTGTCGTAAAATCGTGTTGAGGCCAACGCCCATAATGCGTGCACTGGCGCGACATCCGACGCCATTCATGGCCATATCAATAATTTTCTGGTGTGTACCGGGCTGAGAGACGGTGTAAGTGAACTGTAGCTGCCATGTTTTACGGCAGTGAGAGCAGAGATAGCGCTGATGTCCGGCAGTACTTTTACCGTTACGCACCACGCCTTCAGTAGCTGAACAGGAGGGACAGCTGATAGAAACAGAAGCCACTGGAGCACCTCAAAAACACCATCATACACTAAATCAGTAAGTTGGCACCATTACCCGAATTACCAGCGTCTGCTCTTGGCACGGAGCGGACCTATTTACTGAGCCGAAGGTCCGCTCAGACTAACTCATTAAAGCCTGGTTGTTTTATCGCATCATCAGCCGTGTTCTGAAGCATTAGCTATGTATCTTCAGGGATGCTGATTTTCCCTCTGCACCAGATAAACCAGAATACAGTTTGATGTCGGTCAAAAAAGACAGCTTTAAGTGCATGAAATGAATAATGTTTCTTGAATGCTGGCAAAGCACTGGGATAGTAGTGTTGATTATTAGACGATCGGTCAATATTATTTATTGACGACTTAATGACTGAACGGTAAACGCCCGGACAAACGAGGTGAACGTGTTTAAATCTTTATTAATCAACAAAACAGATGGACGCTATAGTGCGCAACTTGCTGAAATCGCTGAAAGTGAACTACCGCAGGGGGATGTGGAGGTCAATGTTGACTATTCATCCATCAACTACAAAGACGCACTGGCCATTACGGGCCGGGGCCCAATCGTCCGACGCTTTCCCATGGTGCCCGGCATTGATTTTACCGGTACAGTGTCCGCCAGTTCACATCCCGAATATCAGGCCGGAGATAAGGTTCTCCTGACCGGCTGGGGTGTTGGGGAAAAACACTGGGGCGGACTATCCGAAAAAGCACGGGTAAATGGAGACTGGCTGACGCCGCTCCCGGCTGGCGCTAACGGCAAACACGTAATGGCAATCGGAACAGCTGGGTTTACCGCGATGCTGTGCGTAGACGCACTTCTGAATCATGGTATTAAGCCTGAAGATGGTCCGGTACTTGTTACCGGTGCCAGCGGCGGCGTCGGGAGCATTGCGGCCATGATCCTTGCATCAATGGGGTACCGCGTTACGGCGTCTACTGGACGCCCGGAAGAGGCTGCCTGGCTCTATAAAACGGTCGGTGTGGACGAGATTATTAACCGTTCCGAGCTCTCCTGTCCCGGAAAACCGTTACAGAAAGAACGCTGGGCTGCCGCCATTGATACAGTCGGTAGCCATACGCTCTGCAATGTATGCGCCGGGGTGCGTTATGGCAGTATTGTTGCAGCCTGCGGCATGGCACAGGGGATGGAACTAATGGGGAATGTGGCTCCGTTTATCCTGCGTGGCGTCACGCTGAAAGGGATTGACAGTGTCATGTTCGCGAAGGAAAAAAGAGCGGCGATCTGGCAGCAGGCGGTACAGTATTTACCGGAGTCCAGACTGGATAGCCTGACCACCGTTTATCCGCTGAGTGATGCCATCAATGTGGCCGAAAAACTTCTGAGTGGCGGAATTCGTGGCCGGGCAGTAATTCAGTGTAGCTAATGAAGTGGAAGCCAGGCTCAGCCTGGGTTTGATAATTATTATCAGGGGCTGCGGCCCCTTTTTTACTTTTCAACAGCCGTGTCCTTAGAGGGCTGATAGCGTACTGACTTTTTGAAATAGCTCCAGAAGTCGTACACAGGCTGGGTTGAGCAATAAAGTTTGGCACGCATTACGGCACCCTCCCAACTGCTCCAGAAAATGGCCGCCAGTTGCGTATTATTCATATCGGAACGGATTTCGCCCGAAGATAACGCGTCGGACAGACAGCACGCCACAAGCGCCTGCCAGCGCTCAAGTATTTCGTGGAGCTGTTTGATAAAGGACAGTGGAAGACCCGGACTCTCCTGCATCATATTGCCAACCAGACAGCCCCGGGTGAAATTGTACTTTTTAATGCCGTCGCAGGCATCGTCGATGAAATTTTCCAGACGCATCATTGGTGTGAAGGATGATTCATACAGATGTTTTTGGAGTTTATGCACAAAGAAACTGTCATAGGCGCTCAGAACAGTCTGGGCATACTCTTCTTTGCTCTTGAAATAGTAATAAAATGAGCCTTTAGGAACACTGGCATTTTTGACAATGGCATCGACTCCCGTTGAAAGAAAACCATTCTGCGTGAGCAGTTCAAGCCCGCTTCGGATCAGGTCATTACGGGTATCTGTATAGGTACTCTCTGTTTTTCGTGGCCTGCCTCGCCCACGAATTTCGCCAGTCATGACTTTGCTCCTGCATTTTATTAACGGAAAAGAATAAGTGATTTTGCGCGGAGGCTTCAATCAGTTTATCCCCGGCGGTGACGAGGTGGCCACCTATGCCGACTGGACAGGGGACTGACTATTGCCATAACGCCATCGCAGGTTGCTTCAGTAAACCTGCTAATCCCGTACAATGGCGAATTCGCTATATCCGCTTCTCGCACTTAGCTGCCATAAATCGGCCAGGCAATCACAGGTCATTTCTGTCTCGCAAAGAAGGTGCCGTTTCTGCTTTGCGTTGACACCCCTAAATATTAGAATTAAAAGGAGAGAGTTACTGGAAAAAGGCAGCGGAGGCAGTGACAATCGTGGCTTGAAGCCACTACTCGATGGATGCGGACATGTAGTTGGCGTCATTCGACAAAACTAGCAAACTTCTAATAGTCACCATTTCTCCCGTCTGGCGGGAGTGCTGTCAAATGCCCCCCTCATCTCTGTGTGGGAAATGAAGGGTGAAGGGGAAATAGATGACAGCGTTATTTCTACGCCCAGAATACTGAATACCTTGTACAGACGATCAATACTGGCGCTAGCAGGGTTTGCTTCCAGGCGGGCATAGGTTTGCTGCGTTACGCCAAGCCTCTCAGACACATCTTTTTGCGTGAAGCCCTTGATTTTGCGAAACCCGATTAGCACAGGTCTGAGCTGGTTCAGCGTTTTTATCGGGAACTGATTATTCATAAGTGACCTGCCTCGCAGACTGAGTAGGGAGTACCGCCCTGTAATACAGCAGGTAAGGTGTATTTTGTGTTATACAGACTATAGGCTGTAAAACCTTTATTGAAAAGATGCTGATGTTCCAGGGGCATGCCGAGCATGGACGATTTTCTGCGGGGCGGTATTTCGCTACGGGGGAGATTGCGTTCGGGCAATGTACCGGTGTAAAAAACGTCAATTTTTCAAAACCGCTGTTATCGGGATAAGCTGAAAACTCCGAAGGCAGACACAGCCACGAATAATGTCAGACTTAAACTCTGTAGCTGTCTTCTTTTGCCTGTAAATAACGTCTAGTTTGACTCTGATGAAGGCTGTACCAGGCAGAGAACATGTCACTCTCGGGGCCGGATGATAAAATGTGTTCAACTGGCTGGGCAGGGTAATAGCGAAGAACGTTCTCTGAAATTCGATTCAGCTCAGCGTAACGTGCGCTGTAGGTATGTATAATCCATTGCATCAATTTTGCATCCGTATTATTCGCAGATTACACACAAGAAGCTTAACAATGGCTGAAAGAGTGAGCAGGGATATGTAACAAAAACAAGGGCTTCAAGATGAACTGGATAAAACCGGAGCAGAGCAAGCCCTGTTCCGGTTTGTCAGGCTTTGGAATTTCTTCCAGGCCCCTGCAGCTAGTCACAACAAACACATTAATGTTTTCATTGCTTCAATTCAATATTATTGTGTGAAAGGGATTCCATCGAAATCGGCTTATGCATGCTTAAAACTAAACTGCCCCGGCTGCAGTCATTTGGTTGCTGTGGGCTCTGTACTGTGTCTAATAGTGAAAGAATCTTACGTTATAACGAAGGAAATTGCTGAATGACTCTACGATTGCAGACGGAATCACCCGCTGACCAGGATATGTTTAGAGGCAGCAGTCATGAAAAAGTTGCAGAGAATGTGGCTCAGATCATCAGGACACCTGATGTCAATATTATTGGTCTGGAAGGTGAGCTGGGTTCAGGTAAGTCAACAATATTGAAGTTCCTGCAGAAAAAGCTTAAAGATGATTTTACGTTCATTAACTTTGATGCAGAACGTTACCATCATGGCTCAACTAAAAAAGCGCTTATCGATGTCATCCACCACGGGGTCAGCCTACAATGTCCGGGCTCCCGGGATGTGTTGGATAAGTATAAAAATCTGGCTCTGGGTAACATCGTTGAATACGACAAGAGGGTCAGCAGCAGGCTAAGCTGGTTGACCGTCGTTTTTATTTTACTGTCATTGCTTTCCGTGCAGATGCTTCGTTATGTGCTAACAGACCTTAATCAATATTTTACTAACAATGATCTTACCCACGAATAGTGGACACACGACTAAGTGAGTAAACTCTTAACCAGAGGTGACTCATGACAAAACCAGCATCAACCAGTAAGAAGCCCCGCAAACAGTACACGCCTGAATTCCGCAACGAAGCCCTGAAGCTTGCGGAACGTATCGGTGTTGCTGCCGCTGCCCGGGAACTCAGCCTGTACGAATCCCAGCTCTACGCATGGCGCAGTAAGATTAACAATGCCCGCAGCTCTTCCGAACGTGAGCAGGAAATGTCCGTTGAAATTGCCCGTCTTAAGCGCCAACTGGCGGAACAGGCAGAGGAGCTGGCCATTCTCCAAAAGGCCGCGACATACTTCGCGAAGCGCCTGAAATGAAGTATGTCTTTATTGAAAAACATCGGGCTGAGTTCAGCGTCAAAGCCATATGCCGGGTACTGCGGGTCGCCCGTAGCGGCTGGTATGCGTGGCGTCTGCGTCGTCAGCAGATAACACCACGTCAGCAGTTCCGGCTCGTCTGTGATACTGCTGTCCGTCAGGCATTCACTGAGGCAAAACAGCGTTATGGTGCGCCTCGTCTCGCTGACGAACTGCCTGAGTACAACGTCAAAACCATTGCCGCCAGCCTGCGGCGTCAGGGGCTTCGCGCAAAAGCGGCCCGGAAGTTCAGCCCGGTCCGATACCGCGAACATGGCCTGCCGGTGTCTGAAAATCTGCTGAAACAGGATTTTTACGCGAGTGGCCCGAATCAGAAGTGGGCGGGTGACATCACGTACTTGCGCACGGACGAAGGCTGGTTGTACCTGGCGGTGGTCATTGACCTGTGGTCCCGTGCTGTCATCGGCTGGTCGATGTCGTCGCGGATGACAGCGCAGCTGGCCTGCGATGCGCTACAGATGGCACTCTGGCGACGTAAGCGCCCGGAAAATGTCATCGTGCATACGGACAGAGGCGGGCAGTACTGTTCGGCAGACTATCTGGCGTTACTGAAGCGGCATAATCTGCACGGTAGCATGAGTGCCAAAGGATGTTGTTACGACAATGCCTGCGCGGAAAGCTTCTTCCACTCGCTGAAGGTGGAATGTATCCACGGGGAACGCCTTATCAGCCGGGAAATCATGCGGATGACGGTGTTTAATTATATCGAGTGTGATTACAATCGGTGGCGCCGACTGAATCGCCACGGATAA
>NZ_NRIQ01000075.1:0-14241 GCF_020224095.1 Enterobacter sp. CCUG 70166 | reverse complement strand
GTTTTTGTTGACCACTTCATGGGGTATACCTTGCGCCAGATGGTGGCACCGGTTCAGGGTGAGTTTTTTGTCGTGGAACGTGACGGCGCCGTTGTGCTGCATCCGGACACGGGGGCGCTCTTTAAGCAGTACGTAAGCGAAGCGCTGATGGACAAAATGACCAGCGGCGAAGGGCATCTTTTCGACCCCAAAAGTAAAACCTGGTATTACTACTACTCTTTCACCAATCCGGACTGGTTTGTGATTTATCGGGTCTCCGATGCCACGCTTTCCGTCATCACCCGGCATGAGACCACCGTCGTCGGCTGGGGATTTGCGCTGGCGGCAATCATCATCATTCTGTTCGGGCTCTATCTGCGCCATGCCTCGCGTTCTGTGCTGATGAACATTATCAACGCCATCAAAACCGGAGACGTCAATCAGGCGCCACGTCTTGAGGCGATGCTCAGCCATACCATTCGAACCAATAAGGAACGTGAGATGGCCTATGTCCGTCAGGCCACCCATGATGCGCTGACAGGCTGCAAGAACCGCCGTGCTTTCGACAACGATGTGGATGAGCTGCTGACCGCTCATCAACCCTTCGTTCTGGCGCTGGTCGATATCGATAACTTCAAATCTATTAACGACACCTGGGGCCACCTGAGCGGGGATATTGTTCTGCGCAGCGTGGCGCGCGAAGGTATTCAGATCATGCAGCCTCACCACGTTTCCGTTTACCGCTACGGTGGGGAAGAGTTCGGGGTGATTTTCCCGGCCGAGCTGATGAACTCCGCGCACGCGCTACTGGAAGCCTGGCGCACCGCCGTGGAAAAACGGACCTGGCGGGAAGAGAACCTGCGAGTAACCTTCAGCGCGGGGGTGGGAGAGTGGCACTTCGAACCGCTGGAACAATTTATTGGTAGCGTAGATGAAGCGCTGTATACCGCTAAACAACAGGGTAAAAACCGCATCGTAAGCACGGCCAGCCGATAATACCCTTCCTGAGATTCCGCCCGTTAAGACGGGCAGAATGCTTTCATGTATAAAATTGTAACCGGTTTCAGAAAAATGCCGATTTCTTTGTGATGCCTGACACACAATCGCGGTAAAGCGGTTGTTGAAGCGGTCTGCGCGGGATAATTATCAATAAACACATGTAGATCGAGGCTGACTATGAAGAACATCGTTTTATGCTGTGCAGCGGGAATGTCAACCAGCATGCTGGTTCAACGTATGAAAGATGCCGCGCAGAAAAAAGGAGTCGAAGTAACCATTAAAGCCGTTCCGGTCGCGGAGTTCAAAGATAACATCGCGACGGCTGATATCGTATTACTGGGGCCACAGGTTAAATACGAACAGGCAAAACTCCAGGCGCAGGCCGATCCGCTCGGAAAAAAGGTCGCGGTTATCGACATGATGGATTACGGCATGATGAAAGGTGATGCCGTACTGGAAAAAGCGCTCAAACTTCTGGAGTCATAATGGAAGACTTAGAAACCACAATCATGGAGCTACTGGTCAATGCAGGTGCGGCGCGCAGTGCGGCCCTGACAGCGTTGCAGATGGCGCGAAAAGGTGACTTTGACGAAGCCGAGAAAGCGATGGAAGAGTCGCGTGAATATGTGAAACATGCGCATACTATCCAGACGCAGCTCATCGGTCTTGATGAAGGGACAGGTAAACTTCCGGTTAACCTGATCACCGTTCACTCTCAGGATCACCTGATGAACGCGATGGTCATTCAGGATCTGGCGGGCGATATGATTGAGCTTTATCGACGCATCCCGTTAGTGAATTGAAGACATACAGACGTAAAAAAACCCGCCGAGGCGGGTTTTTTATTGTCGGGTGGCGCTGCGCTTACCCGACCTGTGATTCATATGCCCGGTAATTTTACCTACCGGGCATCAACGATTACTCGTTGTCGGAACCGCCCAGACCTGCGTTCAGCAGTTCTGCAAGGCTCGCGGATGCATCTTCGGCAGTCACCTGCGGTGCAGCTGACAGTTCACCCGCTGCACGACGACGCATACGATCCTGGTGGTACGCATAACCGGTACCGGCCGGGATCAGACGACCCACGATAACGTTCTCTTTCAGACCGCGCAGTTCATCACGTTTACCTGCAACAGCCGCTTCGGTCAGGACACGAGTGGTTTCCTGGAACGATGCAGCAGAGATGAAGGACTCGGTTGCCAGAGACGCTTTGGTGATACCCAGCAGATCGCGTGCAAAGGTCGCACCGATTTTGCCGTTCGCTTCCAGATCGCGGTTAGCGATCTTAACGCGTGAGTATTCAACCTGCTCGCCTTCCAGGAAGTCGGAGCTGCCCGCGTTTTCGATGGTTGCTTTACGCAGCATCTGACGAACGATAACTTCGATGTGCTTATCGTTAATCTTAACGCCCTGCAGACGGTATACGTCCTGTACTTCGTTAACAATGTAACGAGTAACAGCATGCACACCACGCAGACGCAGGATGTCGTGCGGCGCTTCTGGACCATCGGAGACCACGTCACCACGTTCCACGCGTTCACCTTCGAACACGTTGAGCTGACGCCACTTAGGAATCATCTCTTCGTACGGCTCGCTGCCATCTACTGGCGTGATAACCAGACGGCGCTTACCTTTGGTCTCTTTACCGAAGGAGATGATACCGCTGATTTCAGCCAGGATAGCAGGCTCTTTCGGACGACGTGCTTCGAACAGGTCCGCAACGCGTGGCAGACCACCGGTGATGTCCTTGGTACCGCCGGATTCCTGAGGAATACGCGCCAGGGTGTCACCAGAGCTGATCTGTACGCCATCTTCCAGCTGTACAATCGCTTTACCCGGCAGGAAGTACTGCGCAGGCATATCGGTGCCAGGGATCAGAACGTCGTTACCCTGAGCATCAACGATTTTCAGTGCAGGACGCAGATCTTTACCACCGGTAGTACGTTCAGCAGAATCCAGAACCACCAGAGAAGACAGACCGGTCAGCTCGTCGGTCTGACGAGTAATGGTCTGGCCGTCGATCATGTCAGTGAAGCGGATGAAACCACTTACTTCGGTGATAACCGGCATGGTGTGTGGATCCCAGTTTGCTACGGTTTCGCCGCCGGCAACCTGCTCGCCATCACCTTTCGCCATGACCGCACCGTAAGGCACTTTATAGCTCTCTTTGGTACGACCGAATTCGTCGATCAGCTTCAGCTCGGTGTTACGAGAAGTCACAACCAGCTTGCCTGCGGAGTTAACAACAGACTTCGCGTTGCTGAGCTTGATGCTACCTTTGTTTTTCACCTGGATGCTGGATTCAGCAGCCGCACGAGATGCCGCACCACCGATGTGGAACGTACGCATCGTCAGCTGTGTACCCGGCTCACCGATGGACTGTGCTGCGATAACGCCGATAGCCTCACCTTTGTTGATGATGTGGCCACGCGCCAGGTCACGACCGTAGCAGTGCGCACACACACCAAAGTCGGTGTCACAGGATACAACGGAACGCACTTTCACAGAGTCAACAGAGTTCGCTTCCAGCAGGTCACACCACTGTTCGTGCAGCAGAGTGTTGCGTGGAACCAGAATGTCTGCGGTGCCCGGCTTCAGGATGTCTTCCGCGGTCACACGACCCAGTACGCGATCGCGCAGCGGCTCTTTAACATCACCACCCTCGATAACCGGGGTCATGGTGATACCTTCGAGGGTGCCACAATCGTCTTCGGTGACGACCAGATCCTGCGCAACGTCAACCAGACGACGCGTCAGATAACCGGAGTTCGCCGTTTTCAATGCGGTATCCGCCAGACCTTTACGCGCACCGTGCGTGGAGATGAAGTACTGGAGTACGTTCAGACCTTCACGGAAGTTCGCGGTGATTGGCGTTTCGATGATGGAGCCATCTGGCTTCGCCATCAGACCACGCATACCTGCCAGCTGACGAATCTGTGCCGCAGAACCACGCGCACCGGAGTCGGCCATCATGTAGATGCTGTTGAAGGAGACCTGCTGCTCTTCTACGCCGTCACGGTTAATCACGGTTTCGGTTTGCAGGTTATCCATCATCGCTTTGGATACACGATCGTTCGCCGCAGCCCAGATATCGATAACTTTGTTGTAACGTTCGCCTGCGGTTACCAGACCAGACTGGAACTGCTCCTGGATCTCAGCAACTTCAGCTTCCGCTTCAGAGATGATCTCGTGTTTCTTCTCTGGGATGACCATGTCATCGATACCAACAGATGCACCTGAACGCGCTGCATAAGCAAAGCCGGTGTACATTGTCTGGTCAGCGAAGATAACGGTCGGCTTCAGGCCCAGAATGCGGTAACAGGTGTTCAGCATTTTGGAGATCGCTTTCTTGCCCAGCGCCTGGTTGACGATGGAGAAAGGCAGACCTTTCGGTACGATCATCCACAGAATCGCACGGCCAACGGTCGTGTCTTTCAGGCTGGTTTTCGCCACGAATTCGCCGTTTTCATCTTTTTCGTATTCGGTGATACGCACTTTAACGCGCGCATGCAGAGAGGCCAGGCCAGCGCGATAAATACGCTCAGCTTCTTTCGGGCCAGTCAGCACCATGCCTTCGCCTTTGGCGTTAACACAGTCACGGGTCATATAGTACAGACCCAATACAACGTCCTGAGAAGGAACGATGATAGGTTCACCGTTCGCTGGAGACAGGATGTTGTTGGTAGACATCATCAGCGCACGCGCTTCGAGCTGGGCTTCCAGCGTCAGCGGTACGTGAACAGCCATCTGGTCACCATCGAAGTCGGCGTTATAGGCCGCACAAACCAGCGGGTGCAGCTGGATCGCTTTACCTTCGATCAGGACTGGCTCAAATGCCTGGATACCCAAACGGTGCAGAGTTGGTGCACGGTTCAGCAGTACCGGGTGTTCGCGGATCACTTCGTCCAGGATATCCCAAACGACAGCTTCTTCACGCTCAACCATTTTCTTAGCGGCTTTGATGGTGGTGGCCAGGCCACGCAGTTCCAGCTTGCCGTAGATGAACGGTTTGAACAGCTCCAGAGCCATTTTCTTCGGCAGACCGCACTGATGCAGACGCAGGTATGGACCTACGGTGATTACAGAACGACCGGAGTAGTCAACACGCTTACCGAGCAGGTTCTGACGGAAACGACCCTGCTTACCTTTGATCATGTCGGCCAAAGATTTCAGAGGACGTTTGTTAGAACCGGTGATCGCACGACCGCGACGACCGTTATCCAGCAGGGCATCTACCGCTTCCTGCAGCATACGTTTTTCGTTGCGTACGATGATGTCCGGCGCAGCCAGATCCAGCAGACGTTTCAGACGGTTGTTACGGTTGATCACGCGACGGTACAGATCGTTCAGATCCGACGTTGCGAAACGACCACCATCCAGCGGAACCAGCGGACGCAGATCTGGCGGCAGAACCGGCAGAACGGTCAGGATCATCCACTCTGGTTTGTTACCAGACTGTACGAACGCTTCCAGCAGTTTGATACGCTTGGTCAGCTTTTTACGCTTGGTTTCGGAGTTGGTTTCGTTCAGTTCTTCGCGCAGAGTTTCACACTCTTGCTCCAGATCCATGCTCTTCAGCAGGGCCTGGATAGCTTCCGCACCCATCTTCGCGTCGAATTCGTCACCGAACTCTTCCAGCGCGTCCAGATACTGTTCTTCGGTCAGGATCTGGTTACGTTCCAGATTCGTCATCCCGCCTTCGATCACAACATAAGATTCGAAGTACAGAACACGTTCGATATCGCGCAGCGGCATATCAAGCAGCAGGCCGATACGGGACGGCAGAGATTTCAGGAACCAGATGTGAGCAGTTGGAGACGCCAGCTCAATGTGGCCCATACGCTCACGGCGTACTTTGGTCTGGGTCACTTCAACGCCGCACTTCTCACAGATCACACCACGGTGTTTCAGGCGCTTGTACTTACCGCACAGGCACTCGTAGTCTTTTACTGGCCCGAAAATACGCGCACAGAAAAGGCCGTCACGCTCAGGTTTGAACGTACGATAGTTGATGGTTTCCGGCTTTTTAACTTCACCAAAAGACCATGAACGGATCATGTCTGGCGAAGCCAGAGCAATTTTGATCGCATCAAACTCTTCGGTTTTAGTCTGCGCTTTCAGAAACTTTAATAAATCTTTCACGGATTTGCTCCCGTCGGAGTTAGCACAATCTGGTGTCGGGGGTTAACCCGACACCAGTGACCTGTTTGAGCGAGAATTACTCGTCTTCCAGTTCGATGTTGATACCCAGCGAACGAATCTCTTTCAACAGTACGTTGAAGGATTCTGGCATGCCCGGTTCCATCTGATGGTTGCCGTCTACGATGTTCTTATACATCTTAGTACGACCATTCACGTCATCAGACTTAACGGTGAGCATTTCCTGCAGGGTGTATGCTGCGCCGTATGCTTCCAGCGCCCACACTTCCATCTCCCCGAAGCGCTGACCACCGAACTGAGCCTTACCACCCAGCGGCTGCTGAGTAACCAGGCTGTAAGAACCGGTAGAACGAGCGTGCATCTTGTCGTCGACCAGGTGGTTCAGTTTCAGCATGTACATGTAACCTACGGTTACCGGACGCTCGAACTGTTCACCGGTACGGCCGTCAAACAGCGTAATCTGACCAGACGTTGGCAGACCACCCAGTTGCAGCAGCTCTTTAATTTCAGCTTCTTTTGCACCGTCGAATACCGGCGTTGCAATTGGCATACCCTTACGCAGGTTTTCCGCCAGACGCAGAACTTCATCATCGCTGAAGGTGTTCAGGTCGACTTTCTGACGCACGTCGGTTCCCAGATCGTAGGCACGCTGGATGAACTCGCGCAGTTTCGCGACTTCTTCCTGCTGCTTCAGCATGGCGTTAATCTTGTCGCCGATACCTTTCGCAGCCATACCCAGGTGGGTTTCCAGGATCTGACCGATGTTCATACGAGACGGTACACCCAGTGGGTTCAGTACGATATCTACCGGCGTACCGTTAGCATCGTGCGGCATATCTTCGATCGGGTTGATCTTAGAGATAACACCCTTGTTACCGTGACGACCTGCCATCTTGTCACCAGGCTGGATCTGACGTTTAACAGCCAGATACACCTTAACAATCTTCAGCACGCCTGGTGCCAGATCGTCGCCCTGAGTGATTTTGCGGCGTTTCGCTTCGAGTTTTTTCTCGAACTCGTGTTTCAGTTCGTCATACTGCTCAGCCAGCTGTTCCAGCTGATTCTGTTTCTCTTCGTCGGTCAGGCCCAGCTCCAGCCAGCGATCGCGTGGCAGTTTGTCGAGCTTCTCAGCTTCAACGCCACCGGCAACCAGCACCGCATAGATACGGCTGAACAGACCCGCTTCGAGGATTTGCAGTTCTTCAGACAGGTCTTTCTTAGCCTGTTTGAGCTGCATCTCTTCGATTTCCAGCGCACGCTTATCTTTCTCAACGCCGTCACGAGTGAAGACCTGAACGTCGATAACCGTACCGGAAACACCGTTTGGTACGCGCAGAGAAGAGTCTTTAACGTCAGACGCTTTCTCACCGAAGATAGCACGCAGCAGTTTCTCTTCTGGCGTCAGCTGGGTTTCGCCTTTCGGTGTAACCTTACCAACCAGAATGTCGCCGCCGGTCACTTCCGCACCGATGTAAACAATACCGGATTCATCCAGTTTGGAGAGCGCAGCTTCACCCACGTTAGGGATGTCGGCAGTGATCTCTTCTGGCCCCAGCTTGGTGTCACGGGACACACAGGCCAGTTCCTGAATGTGGATGGTGGTGAAACGATCTTCCTGAACCACACGCTCGGAGACGAGGATGGAGTCTTCGAAGTTGTAACCGTTCCACGGCATGAACGCTACGCGCATGTTCTGACCGAGCGCCAGTTCACCGAGGTCGGTGGACGGACCGTCTGCCAGCACGTCGCCGCGCTCAACTGGCTCACCCAGAGATACGCAAGGCATCTGGTTGATACAGGTGTTCTGGTTAGAACGGGTGTATTTGGTCAGGTTGTAGATGTCGATACCCGCTTCGCCCGGATACATCTCGTCTTCGTTAACTTTGATAACGATGCGGGATGCGTCAACGTACTGAACGGTACCGCCACGCTTAGCAACTGCTGTAACACCGGAGTCAACGGCAACAGCACGTTCCATACCGGTACCAACCAGCGGCTTATCAGCACGCAGAGTTGGAACGGCCTGACGTTGCATGTTCGCACCCATCAATGCACGGTTGGCGTCATCGTGTTCCAGGAACGGGATCAGGGACGCACCGACGGATACCACCTGTTGGGTGGATACGTCCATGTAGTCAACCTGGTCGCGGCTGAACAGGCTGGATTCGCCTTTGCTACGGCAGGTAACCAGATCTTCTACAAAGTGGCCTTCGTCATCCAGGTTGGAGTTCGCCTGAGCGATAACGTAGTTGCCTTCTTCGATAGCAGACAGGTAATGAATTTCGTCGGTAACCACACCGTCGGTCACTTTACGATACGGGGTCTCAAGGAAACCGTATTCGTTTGTCTGTGCGTACACGGACAGGGAGTTGATCAGACCGATGTTTGGACCTTCAGGCGTTTCGATTGGACATACGCGACCGTAGTGAGTCGGGTGTACGTCTCGAACTTCAAAGCCTGCACGTTCACGGGTCAGACCGCCTGGGCCGAGTGCAGAGATACGACGTTTGTGCGTGATCTCAGACAGCGGGTTGTTCTGGTCCATGAACTGAGACAGCTGGCTGGAACCGAAGAACTCTTTCACTGCCGCAGAAATCGGCTTGGCGTTGATCATATCCTGAGGCATCAGGGTATCCAGATCGCCCAGAGACAGACGCTCTTTCACCGCACGCTCTACACGAACCAGGCCAACTCGGAACTGGTTTTCCGCCATTTCGCCTACGGAACGGATACGACGGTTGCCGAGGTGGTCGATATCGTCCACTTCGCCTTTACCGTTACGGATATCGATGAGCTTCTTCATCACTTCAATGATGTCGTCTTTGCTCAGGATACCGGAACCTTCGATTTCGTCGCGCAGCAGAGAACGGTTGAACTTCATACGTCCTACCGCGGACAGATCGTAGCGGTCTTCGGAGAAGAACAGGTTCTCGAACAGGCTTTCCGCCGCTTCGCGAGTTGGTGGCTCACCAGGACGCATCATGCGGTAGATTTCAACCAGCGCACTCAGACGATCGTTGGTTGGGTCGACGCGTACAGTCTCAGAGATGTACGGACCGTGGTCCAGATCGTTGGTGAACAGCGTTTCGATACGTTTGTGGCCAGACTGGCTCAGCTTAGCCAGCAGATCCAGGCTCAGCTCCATGTTCGCCGGGCAGATCAGCTCGCCAGTTGATTCATCAACGTAATCTTTCGCGGCTACTTTTCCTGCAATGTATTCAACCGGAACTTCGATGTGTTTGATATCATCTTTTTCCAGCTGGCGGATGTGGCGCGCGGTGATACGGCGACCTTTTTCCACATACACTTTGCCGTCGGCTTCGATGTCGAACGACGCGGTCTCACCACGCAGACGTTCCGGCACCAACTCCATCTGCAACTTGTTGTCGCGGATTTCAAAGATCACTTTCTCAAAGAACAGGTCCAGGATCTGCTCAGTGGTATAGTTCAGTGCACGCAGAATGATGGTTGCAGGCAGCTTACGACGACGGTCGATACGGACAAACAGGTTGTCTTTTGGATCGAATTCGAAGTCCAGCCATGAACCACGGTAAGGAATGATGCGTGCGTTATACAGTACTTTACCGGAAGAGTGCGTTTTACCTTTATCGCTGTCGAAGAAGACGCCCGGGCTACGGTGCAGCTGGGAAACGATAACACGCTCAGTACCGTTGATAACGAAAGTACCGTTGTCCGTCATGAGTGGAATTTCACCCATGTAGACTTCTTGTTCTTTAATGTCTTTTACGGTGCCTTCCGGCGCTTCGCGCTCGTAGATCACCAGACGCAGTTTTACGCGCAGCGGTGCGGAATAGGTCACGCCACGGATCTGACATTCCTGAACGTCAAACACCGGTTCGCCAAGGCGGTAGCTGACGTACTGCAGCTCGGAATTACCGCTGTAGCTCTGAATCGGGAACACGGAACGGAAGGCTGCTTCCAGGCCGTACTGCCCTTCAGGATCTTGCTCGATAAACTTCTGGAACGAGTCAAGCTGGATAGAAAGGAGATATGGAATGTCCAGAACTTGTGGACGTTTACCAAAATCCTTACGAATACGTTTTTTCTCGGTATAGGAGTAAACCATAGGGTTCCTCAGCTCGCTGACAAGTCGACCCATCTGTCCGACGAAGGGACAGTTTGTGCAACACCATTTTGTGGACCGGAAAATTGAATACTTTCCGCAATACCTGTTGCTATCACGCTTAAACCATTTCATTGCGATTTACACAGAGCGAGCACCCTGTCGCAGTATATTAAGTCGTCGATAGAAACAAGCATTGTCAGGACAACCAGCAGTCAAACAGTGTGAAATGCTGCTGATGCCTTACAGCGCAAAAAGGCTGGTGACTAAAAAGTCACCAGCCATCAGCCTAATTACTTAGGCTGCAACCAGAAAAGTTGGCTTATTTAACTTCAACTTCAGCGCCAGCTTCTTCCAGAGATTTTTTCAGTGCTTCTGCGTCGTCTTTGCTCACGCCTTCTTTCAGCGCAGCTGGAGCAGATTCTACCAGGTCTTTAGCTTCTTTCAGACCCAGGCCAGTTGCGCCACGTACTGCTTTGATTACAGCAACTTTGTTCGCGCCAGCAGCTTTCAGAATTACGTCGAATTCAGTTTTTTCTTCAGCAGCTTCAGCCGGGCCCGCAGCTACAGCTACAGCAGCAGCAGCAGAAACACCGAATTTTTCTTCCATTGCAGAAACCAGCTCTACAACGTCCATTACGGACATAGCTGCTACTGCTTCAATGATTTGATCTTTAGTGATAGACATTTAAATTGTTCCTGAAAATCAGAATAAGTTTATACGTAAGCAAATGCTTTATAAAGATAACTGCGATTAAGCAGCTTCTTTCGCATCGCGTACAGCAGCCAGAGTGCGAACCAGTTTGCCAGCCGCAGCTTCTTTCATGGTTGCCATCAGGCGTGCAATTGCTTCTTCGTAGGTCGGCAGGGTGGCCAGGCGATCGATTTGCGATGCCGGGATCAACTCACCTTCAAAGGCTGCAGCTTTGACCTCAAATTTTGCATTCGCTTTCGCGAACTCTTTGAACAGACGAGCAGCAGCGCCCGGGTGTTCCATAGAGTATGCAATCAGGGTCGGACCAACAAACGTGTCTTTCAGGCACTCGAACTGAGTACCTTCAACTACGCGACGCAGCAGGGTGTTACGAACAACACGCATGTATACGCCAGCTTCACGACCTGCTTTACGCAGTTCAGTCATTTTGTCTACAGTAACGCCACGGGAATCCGCAACTACTGCAGACAGCGCGCCTTTGGCTACTTCGCTGACTTCAGCAACAATCGCTTGTTTGTCTTGAAGATTTAAAGCCATTAGCTTTGCTCCTGGATGTTTGCCGGAACTCATGTTCCGGAACTCACTTCACTCGACCCAACGGGAAGAGCGTCTTAATACGGTGAGCAGAAACAAGCCAGAGTATTTAAAATAATCTTAGCGTTCTGTCACCGTCTACGCAGGGGATTAAGTTTCTTGCGAAACACCTGCGGTCTTCGACGGAGGCCTGGATAGGCCAGGCTCCAACGAACAATTCTTTTAGCCGCTAACTTTTGTTAGCAAACGTGGGGGTAAGATTGTAGACAAAATCACCGCCCACGTAAAGGCATTAGTTTGCAGCAGCGCTCAGGCCAGCCTGGTCAACTGCAACACCTGCACCCATGGTGGTGGAGATGCTAACTTTCTTGATGTACACGCCTTTCGCCTGAGTTGGTTTAGCTTTTTTCAGCGCAACCAGCAGAGCTTCCAGGTTTTCTTTCAGTTTGTCAGCGTCAAAGTCCACTTTACCGATGGTGGTGTGGATGATGCCGTTTTTGTCGTTACGGTAACGAACCTGACCTGCTTTAGCGTTCTTAACCGCTTCAGCAACGTTAGGAGTTACAGTACCCACTTTCGGGTTTGGCATCAGGCCGCGTGGACCCAGAACCTGGCCCAGCTGGCCAACAACGCGCATTGCATCTGGAGAAGCAATAACAACGTCAAAGTTCATTTCGCCTTTCTTGATCTGATCAGCCAGATCTTCCATACCTACCAGTTCAGCGCCGGCAGCTTTAGCCGCTTCAGCGTTTGCACCCTGAGCAAATACAGCTACGCGTACGGAACGGCCAGTACCGTGTGGCAGTACAGTTGCGCCACGAACGTTCTGATCGGATTTACGAGCGTCGATGCCCAGGTTAACGGCAACGTCAACGCTTTCAACGAACTTAGCAGTTGCCAGTTCTTTCAGCAGAGCGATAGCTTCGTTGATGTCGTACTGTTTGGTCGCATCAACTTTGTCACGGATCACGGACATGCGCTTGGTCAGTTTAGCCATTTCTTAGTCCTCCACTACCAGGCCCATGGAACGTGCAGTACCTTCAATGGAGCGAGTCATCGCTTCAATGTCGGAACCAGTCATGTCGGCAGCTTTGGTCTGCGCGATTTCCTGCAGCTGAGCGCGGGAAATTTTACCCACTTTGTCTTTGTTCGGCTTACCGGAACCAGACTTGATGCCCGCTGCTTTCTTCAGCAGAACTGCTGCTGGAGGGGTTTTGGTAACGAAAGTGAAAGAACGGTCAGCGTAAACAGTGATTACAACTGGGATTGGCAGACCTTTTTCCATGGATTCAGTTTTGGCGTTGAACGCTTTACAGAATTCCATGATGTTCACACCCTGCTGACCCAGAGCTGGACCAACTGGTGGACTTGGGTTCGCCATACCTGCTGCAACCTGCAGCTTGACGTAGGCTTGTACTTTCTTAGCCATTCTAAAATCCTCTGATTGGGTAATAACGCCTCGGAGAGGCTCCCCGTGAATAAAATTCGTTTTACGGGTCGGAACCCATAAAAACAAAAGGCGCGAAATTGTATTCCAATCTCGCGCCCTGTGCAACGATTAAATCGTCGCTTTTTTGATCGCTGCTTAGGCTTTTTCTACCTGAGCAAAGTCCAGCTCTACCGGGGTCGCACGACCAAAGATAGAAACGGAAACTTTCAGGCGGGACTTCTCGTAGTCCACTTCTTCGACGACGCCATTAAAGTCAGCAAACGGACCGTCGTTAACACGAACCATCTCACCCGGTTCAAACAGCGTTTTCGGACGCGGTTTATCACCCACCTGCTGGAGGCGGTTCATAATCGCATCAACTTCTTTGTCGCTGATTGGCGCCGGACGGTCAGATGTGCCGCCGATAAAGCCCATCACGCGTGGTACGCTGCGCACCAGGTGCCAGCTCGCGTCGTTCATCACCATCTGAACCAGCACGTAACCCGGGAAGAATTTACGCTCGCTTTTGCGACGTTGGCCGCCACGGATCTCAACCACTTCTTCGGTCGGAACCATAACTTCGCCAAATAACTCTTCCATATTGTGTAATTTGATATGCTCACGCAGCGACGTAGCTACGCGGCCTTCAAAACCGGAAAACGCCTGAACGACGTACCAGCGCTTTTTAGGGGCTTCAGACATCTCAGAACCTCAGGCCAGTGATAAAGGATACCAGGCGAACCAGAATACCATCCAGTCCCCACAGGATCAGTGACATTACAGCGGTTACCGCCGCTACAATCAGCGTGGTGTGCAATGTTTCCTGGCGAGTCGGCCAAATGACCTTGCGGACTTCGGTACGCGCTTCGCGGGCAAACGCAACGGTCGCTTTGCCTTTCGTCGTCAACAGCGCGACACCACCCGCCGCAGCAATCAGAATTACCACTGCAAGCGCGCGTAGCGGCAGCATCATGTCACGATAAAGATAGTTGCCGACAATCGCCACAATCAGCAGCACGGCTACAACTACCCATTTCATCGCTTCCAGGCCGCGCCCGCTCCCTTGAGCTTCGGTATTCGCACTCATAAACCAACCTGTCAGAAGTATTCTACAAACATTTTCACCCCGCGAGTGCGAGGCAAACCAATCGAAATGCTATTCGCTTTTCGTATTATACGCTCTCCGCAGAGCCTGTCTCAGCAATGATTATGACAAAATTAATCACTGATGAGCCAGGTTCTGATGTGAAAGCGTGCAAAAAGGGCATCAAATGATGCCCTTTTATTGCGCATTGCGTCAAATGTTATCAGCGATTAGCCGAGAACTTTAGCAACAACGCC
>NZ_NRIQ01000074.1:5016-12734 GCF_020224095.1 Enterobacter sp. CCUG 70166 | reverse complement strand
GGTGAGGGGCATTTGCACTATCCTAAAATTTCCTTCAGTACCGGCCCAATCTTTTCAAACGCCTGCGGTGAAATAATATCCACGTGGGCGCAGTCCTGGCTGTACACCTCCATCGCACTCACCCACGGCGCCCATGCGGCCTGCGGATCCATGGTTCGCGTGCGTTCGGCGACAAACAGCGTCGCTTTACCGTCGAACCGTGAACTATGCGCGGTGGTGAGCAGCCGCACCGCATCGGCGTAGTTGCCTTCAATAGCGTCAAACAGCTCGCTGGAACCTTGCCGCTGCTGGGCGGCGATAAACGCCTGACGCTCGCGCTCAATTTCCGCCAGCACCTCCGGATCGAGGCCATTAGCCTCTTTCTCCGCCCAGTTCTGGGTTTCCGGCGGCCAGGTATCCAGCAGGCCGAGGAACGCCACCGCTTCACCCTGCTCGCGCAGACGCGCCGCAATGCCCTGCGCCAGCGTGCCGCCGAGGGAATAGCCGAATAGATAATACGGCCCCTGCGGCTGCTGCTTACGCAACGTGTTCAGATGATGTTCGGTCACCGCATCGAGATCCGCACACTGCTCCATCGGCCCCTCAGGCCGGGGAGACTGAATGCCGACGATTGACCAGCGCGGGCTGAGGTAGCGCGCCAGGACGCTAAACTGCCAGGCAAAGCCGGATGCCGGATGGAAGCAGAACAGCGTCGGGCCGTTGCTTTCACGCAGCGGGAGAACAGTTTCATACCCCAGACGCTGCGCCTGCTCGTCGCTCATCTGCGAGTCCAGCAGGCCGCTAAGCTTACTTACCGTCGAGGCGACCATAATCTGGCCCGGCGTGACCTTGCGGCTGAACGCACGGCTGAGCTGAGCCGCGAGGCGCATCGCCAGCAGCGAGTGGCCGCCGAGGGCAAAGAAATCGGATTCGATATCGTTCACTGCGCAGCCCAGCAGGGCAGAAAACGCCTGCGCCACGGCGACTTCGGTTTGTGTCTCAGGCGCGCGACCAGAGGTTTTGCTGGTCAGCTCCGGCAGCGGCAACGCCTTGCGATCCAGCTTGCCGTTGGCGCTTAACGGCAGTGCGCTGATTTGCAGCAGCACCACCGGCACCATATGTGGCGGCAGCTGGGCTTTGAGTGATGCTAGCAGCGCGTCGCGATCCAGCGGTAAGCCGGATTCGGAGACAACGTACCCCACCAGCTGGCGGGCATCGCCACCCGTCGCCGCTGCCTGGTTGAACACGCAGGCGTGGGCCACGGCCTGGGCCACATCCGGCAGCGCGAGCATCGCCCGATCGATTTCGCCCAGTTCGATACGCTGTCCGCGGATTTTTAACTGGTCATCGCTGCGGCCCAGATATTCCACCGCGCCGTTGTCCAGCCAGCGGGCAACGTCCCCGGTGCGGTACATCCGCTCGCCGGGGGCAAACGGATCGGCGATAAAGCGGCTGGCGGTAAGGTCGGGGCGTCCCAGATACCCCTGCGCCAGCTGGATGCCGGTGAGATACAGATCCCCCGCCACGCCGAACGGCACCGGGCGCATCATCGCGTCCAGAATGCGCAGCCCCGTATTCCACACCGGGAAGCCGATCGGCACGCTGTTCCCTTCCACCGCCGCCAGCTCGGGGCCGTACGCCGGATACCAGCTGACGTCCACCGCCGCTTCGGTCGGGCCATAGAGGTTGTGCAGCGGCGCATGGGTGAGCTGTTCCCACTCGCGGCACAGCGCAGTCGGCAACGCCTCGCCGCTACAGAACACCTGCTTCAGCGTCCTGCAACAGTCGACGTTTTCCGGCGTCAGCGAGGCGACAAACGCCGCCAGCATCGACGGCACGAAGTGGGTGGTGGTTACGCCATATTGTGCGAAGAAGCTCTGCATCGCCTGCGGATCGCGGTGCGCGTCCGGCTCGGCCATCACCAGCTTCGCCCCGGCGATAAACGGCCACCAGAACTCCCACACCGACACGTCAAAGCTGCACGGCGTTTTCTGCGCCACCACGTCATGCGCCGCCAGTGAATAATGATCCTGCATCCACTTCAGGCGGTTAACGATGGCGGTATGGCCGACCATCACGCCTTTTGGTCGTCCCGTCGAACCGGAGGTAAAGATGATGTACGCGGTCTGCTCCGGCTTCGCCAGGCGCAGAGGTTCAGCATCGGTGGCCGGTAATAGTGTGTTGTAACTAAAGGTGGCGATCGGCAGATCGTTAAAGCGTGGAAGCTGCTCGTCGGTGGTAATGAGCAGCGACGGCTTCGCGTCCTCCAGCATCATCCGCAGACGGTCGTCCGGGTAACCGGTATCCAGCGGCAGCCAGGCGGCGCCAGCTTCAACAATCCCGTGCAGCGCCAGGGTCAGGAACACCGAGCGCGGGAGCGCCACCGCCACGCTGTCGCCCGGCTTCACGCCGCGCGCGCGCAGCAGATTTGCCAGCGCGACCACCTGCTCGCGCATCTGGCGGTAGTTCAGCTCAGTATGGGCATCCGCCAGCGCCGGGGCGTCCGGCGTTTTGCTCGCCTGCTCCGCGACCAGATCCGCCAGCGTGGTGGACGGCAGCGCCAGCCCGGTATCGTTGATTCGCGCCAGCCGCGCGTATTCCTGCTCTGATACGGTTTCCACGTCGCCACAGCGCAGGTCCGGGTTGGCGGCAAACTGCGTCAGCATTGCGTTCAGCCGCACCGCGTGCCCCTTCAGCGTCGCCTCGTCGTAACGCTGCCTGTTGGCGAGGATCTCAATGCTTAGTCCGCCCTGCTCGTCCGGGAACAGCACCAGCTCCAGATCGTTCACCGGGCCGGTCGCCAGCGTGTGGGTAATGGCCTCCACGCCGTCGATATCCAGCTGATAATCGAACACCTTGACGTTCAGCACCGGACCAAACAAGGGTTCGTCCCCTGCTGCCTGCCCGCTGTCGCGCACGATCTGCTCGGCATCGTAGCGCTGATGGCGGCGCAACTTTTTCAGCTGGTTCGCCAGGCGCAGCGCCAGCGCTGGCAAGCTCTCGTGCGGGCGAATATTCACCGCCAGCGACAGGACGTTGAGCACCGGGCCGGTCGCGGTCAGCGCGGCGGAGCCCATGCGGCGCATAAAGATAAACCCGGCGGCGTAGTCCAGCCGTCCGGTCAGGCGGCCCAGCCACAGCGCCACCAGCGCAAGCGCCAGATCGGTTCGCTGCGTTTGTCCGGCCGCCTGTGCAAGCTGGCTGAACGCACGGCCGTCCATCGCCATTTTCAGGCGCAGGATGTCGGTGGTGGCGGCACGTCCCGGCAGGGGCGCGGAAGAGAGCGAGACCGGAGAAGGAAGCTGTTGGCGCTGTTCGGCCCAGAAAGCACCGTCGCGCTGATACGCCTCGCTGTCGCGATAGCGCTGATACTCCTCTACCACCTCGGCGAACGGAGTAAACGGGGAGGCGGGCGCAGGTTCACCTTTCTGCCACGCAGCGTAAATGGCGGCGATTTGACGGGTAATGGCCGGGAAACTGAAGCCATCTACCACCAGATGATGATACCGCTGATACCAGTACCAGTGGTTTTCTCCCACCTGAATCAGCTGGTGAAACGCCAGCGGCTGACCGCTGTCGACGCGCAGGTTCTGGTTGAGATCGGCCTCCATCAGCGCCACGGCGGCGTCGTGGGAGTTAACGCGCACAATGGACGGCTCCGGCAGGATCATGGCCTCATCGATCCACTGCCACACCTCGCCGTTATCCTCGGTGAAACGCATCCGCAGGGTGTCGGCCTGCATCATGCCTTCAGCGATGGCTTTTGCCAGCAACGGCGCGTCGATAGCGCCTTTCAGTTCGGTGTAGTGCGCCACGCTCCAGGCGTTTGGCAGGGAGGAAAGCTGCTCTGCCATCCAGATCCCCGGCTGGGCGGCGACAAGAGGGAGACGGTTCATGCGCGCTCCCCCGCAAAGTAAGACGGCTCAAGCGTCTGCCACTGTTCCGCCAGCCACTGCTGGCACGCCTCCTGAGATTGCGGTTCGCACACCACGCGCCAGCCCGCGGGCAACTCGCACTCCTGCGGCCACAGGCTGTACTGCCCCTGGTCATTTTGCAAAATGGCGAACTGTCCCTGCGGATTATCGAAAGGATTGCTGAATTCCATACAGACTCCGTTATTGAATAAGCGGCTGCCAGAGGGTCATCAGCCCCTGTGTCAGCCCTCCGCGCCAGCAAAGCGCATCGTGTCCGCCGTCAACCTGACGCCAGAAAACCGGTTGCTGAGTGTGTAGTTCGGCGAGGATCGCCTGGTTTGCGCGTAAGATAAGCGGCTCGTTGCGCCCGGCCTCAAGGACGATGCGCAGCCCGCGAGCGGTTTTTTCACCCGCTTTGAGTTGTTCAATGAGCAGCCCGTCCTGCTGCGCGCCGCGGTGCGGCCACCAGTAGGATCCGGACTGGCTGAGGATGCAGCCAAAACGCTGCGGCCAGTTGAGGCCCGCATAGAGGGAAGAGAGCCCGCCGAAGCTTTGGCCCGCCACCACGGTATGGTCGGCGCGGTCGCTGAACGGGGCCATGCTTTTCACCTGCGGGAGGAGTTCGTCCTGCACCGCCAGCCAGAAATCAGGGTTGCACGGCAGCTCGCGGCTGCGGTGTGCGGTGTCAATAACGTCGATTAAGACATAAACCGCAGGCGGCAGTTTGCCTTCATGGGTGAGCGACGCCAGCGCAGGCCAGACGGGCATGCTTTCGGCCCAGAACTGCCCGTCAAGCAGCACCGCCAGCGGGCGCTCCGGGCTTTCATCCCCGGTGGTAAAAATCCACACGCGGCGATGGTTCTTCAGACGCGCGCTGTGCCACTCAATGCAGACAGGCTTTTTATAGGGCGTATCGGGATGATTCCAGCCGGGCTGTACGGGCGCCTCCGGCATCTCCAGCGCCGAGACGGCGTGCCCGCGCCCGCCGCGCCAGCTCTGCGCATTCAGCGGATCGGAAACCGCGTGCGGCAGCAGTTTGCGCCAGCCTTCGCGCAGCGCCATGCGGTCCGGCTGCTCGCCTTCAAACACTGCGCTGGCAAAATCATCTTCATTGTCGGAGGGGATAAAACAGTAGCTGCCGCGCCATTCGGGGCTGAACTCGCCCTGCCACTGCCAGACGTCGGTATCCGGGATACGTTCAAGGGACTGCGGACGGGCATTTTGATGGTGATCGGTCACGCCGGTGACGTAGAGCCAGACGCGTTTAATCGTCGACGTTTTCTGCGTTCCCGCCGGGTCCCGCCACCAGAATGTCACGCGATAGTTTTCCTGATGACGTTCCCGTTCCGGCCCGTTTTTCGCCTGCCACCACGCTTCACTTCCGGTTGTTAACGCCGTCACCCTTATAACCCCATGTTTAACAGTCTTTTTTGTTTCAGAGCAAATTTTATTGATAATATTATTGATAACTATTTGCATTTGCAATAGCGTAATGCCCGCGCTGTGGGAAGCGCGCTCATTAAATAACCATAAAAGCGGGACGTACAATGAATAAGAAGATTCACTCTCTGGCCTTGCTGGTCAATTTAGGGATTTATGGTGTCGCGCTGCCCGCCATGGCAGACGACAACACCGCCTCCGCGCAGCACGAAGACACCATGGTGATCACCGCCGCCGAGCAGAATTTGCAGGCGCCGGGCGTGTCGACCATCACCGCCGATGAGATCCGCAAAAACCCGCCCGCGCGCGACGTGGCGGAAATCATCCGCACCATGCCGGGCGTTAACCTGACCGGCAACTCCACCAGCGGCCAGCGCGGGAACAACCGCCAGATTGACATTCGCGGCATGGGCCCGGAAAACACCCTGATCCTGATTGACGGCAAGCCGGTCACCAGCCGCAACTCCATCCGTCTGGGCTGGCGCGGCGAGCGTGACACCCGCGGCGATACCGGCTGGGTACCGCCAGAGATGATCGAGCGCATCGAAGTGATCCGTGGCCCGGCCGCTGCACGCTACGGTAACGGCGCGGCGGGCGGCGTGGTGAACATCATCACCAAAAAATTCGACGACCAGTGGCACGGCTCCTGGAACACCTACCTGAACGCGCCAGAACATAAGGACGAAGGTTCGACTAAACGCACCAACTTCAGCCTGAGCGGCCCGCTGGGCGGCGACTTCAGCTTCCGCATGTTCGGTAACCTGGACAAAACCCAGGCCGATGCGTGGGACATCAACCAGGGTCACCAGTCTGAACGTACCGGTGCCTACGCCAACACCCTGCCCGCAGGCCGTGAAGGTGTGGAAAACAAAGACATCAACGGCGTGGTGCGCTGGGACTTCGCACCGATGCAGTCGCTGGAGTTTGAAGCGGGCTACAGCCGCCAGAACAACCTGTATGCGGGCGACACGCAGAACACCAACAACGACAACGCGCTGGTGAAGAAGAACTACGGTAAAGAGACAAACCGCATTTATCGTCAGAACTTCGCCGTGACCTGGAACGGCGGCTGGGATAACGGCATTACCACCAGCAACTGGGCGCAGTACGAGCACACCCGCAACTCGCGTCTGGGCGAAGGACTGGCGGGCGGTACTGAAGGTCTGTTCAACAGCAATAAATTCACCGACACCGATCTGTCCGACGTGATGCTGCACAGCGAAATCAACCTGCCGATTGATTTCATTGTGAACCAGAACCTGACGCTCGGCACCGAGTGGAACCAGCAGCGCATGAAGGACTCGACTTCCTTCACGCAAACCCAGCAGGGCGGCACCATCCCGGGCATGAGCGAAGACCGTAGCCCCTACACGTCAGCGGAGATCTTCTCCCTGTTCGCCGAAAACAACATGGAGCTGACCGACAGCACCATGCTGACCCCTGCCCTGCGCTTCGATCACCACACTATTGTCGGCAATAACTGGAGCCCGTCCCTGAACCTGTCGCAAGGTCTGGGGGATGACTTCACCCTGAAGATGGGCATCGCGCGCGCCTATAAAGCGCCAAGCCTGTATCAGACCAACCCGAACTACCTGCTGTACAGTAAAGGCCAGGGCTGCTACGCCAGCTCCGACGGCGTGGGCTGCTACATGATGGGTAACGACGATCTGAAAGCGGAAACCAGTATCAACAAAGAGATTGGCCTGGAGTGGAAACGCGACGGCTGGCTGGCGGGCGTGACCTGGTTCCGCAACGACTATCGCAACAAGATTGAAGCGGGCTACGCGCCGATTGGCCAGACGTCCACCGGCAAAGTCACCACCGATATCTACCAGTGGGAAAATGTGCCGAAGGCGGTGGTGGAAGGTCTGGAAGGCTCCCTGAACGTGCCGGTCAGCGACACCATCAACTGGACCAACAACATCACTTACATGCTGCAAAGCAAGAACAAGGAGACCGGCGATCGTCTGTCGATCATCCCGGAGTATACGCTGAACTCTACCCTGAGCTGGCAGGTACGTCAGGATGTCTCATTGCAGTCGACCTTCACCTGGTACGGCAAGCAGCAGCCGAAGAAGTACAACTACAAAGGTCAGCCGGTGACCGGGTCTGAGAAAGACGAAGTCAGCCCGTACAGCATCGTTGGCCTGAGCGCGACCTGGGACGTGACGAAAAACGTCAGCCTGACCGGCGGCGTGGACAACGTCTTCGACAAGCGCCAGTGGCGCGCCGGTAACGCCCAGACCACGGGTAATACCACGACGGGTGCGTATATGTACGGTGCGGGTGCGTATACGTATAATGAGCCGGGTCGCACCTGGTACATGAGCGTGAATACGAGGTTCTGATACAGGCAGTGACTTCCCCCTCTCCCTGTGGGCTGAG
>NZ_NRIQ01000074.1:0-4758 GCF_020224095.1 Enterobacter sp. CCUG 70166 | reverse complement strand
TGTGGGGAACCCTCAGCCCTTTGGGAGAGGGCCGGGGTGAGGGCATCAGGCCGCACAATACTGAAGGGAAAACCATGCACACAACCCACAGCACATTTTCTCTCGCCGGCCACACCCTTCACCGCATCACTTTCGACCCCACCACCTTCACCGACGCCGATCTCCTCTGGCTCCCCCATCACGCACAGCTGGCTGACGCCGGACGCAAGCGCAAATCCGACCACCTGGCAGGCCGCATCGCCGCGGCGCATGCGCTAAACGAGCGCGTAATCCCCGGCATCGGCCCCAGCGGCGAACCGCTCTGGCCGCAAGGTATTTCCGGCAGCATCACCCACAGCGGCACGCAGGCGATGGCCGTCGTCACGCAATACCCGGCGCTTATCGGCATCGATTGTGAAACGATCCTTTCCGAAAACGAAGCCTGGGAAATCAAAGACGGCATTATTGATATGCAGGAAGAACCTGTGCTTTCCCGCTCGGGATACCCGTTCGCCCTCGCCCTGACGCTGGCGTTCAGCGCCAAAGAGAGCCTGTTCAAGGCCCTCTTTCCGCAGGTGCAGGCCTGGATGGGTTTTGACAGCGCCCGCATTACCCTGCTCGACGACAGGACGCTTACGCTGGCATTGACCCGTCAACTTGCAGGCTTTGAGGAAGGCACTGCCTTCACCCTTCACTGGCAGCAGCACGGCGAACAGGTCATCACCCTGCTGTCACACGCTCCTGCCGACGTGCCTTCACGCTGGTCACCACAAACGTCACGATAAACACCATCGCGAACAGGACCACAATGGTCGGCGCGGGCGCGCTGTCGAGATAAAACGAGGCATAAACGCCGCTTACCGACACCAGCGCTGAAACGGCGACCGCCACCAGCAGCGCCATGTGAAAGCGTCGGGTGATCAGCACCGCCACCGCGCCGGGGGCAATCAGCAGCGAAATCGACAGAATTATACCCACCGCTTTCAGCGTCGCCACGATGGTCAGCGAAACCATGCATAGTAAGCCGTAGTGCAGCCAGCGGGTGCGCAGGCCGCTCGCCTGCGCCTGCTGATAGTCAAAGCAGAACAGCAGAAAATCGCGCCACTTCAGGCCAATCACCAGCGCAATCAACCCCGCGACGAGACCGCTTTGCAAAATGTCCATCCCGTTAATGCCCAGCATATCGCCGAACAGAATGTGGTCGAGATGCACCTCAGGTTTGACGGCGATATAGAGGATCAGCCCGGCGCCGAACATGCCGGAAAAGACGATCCCCATAACCGTATCTTGCTTGATTCGGCTGTTATCCTTCAGGTATCCGGTGGCGACCGCGCAGAACAGACCGGCCACGAATGCGCCCAGCGCCAGCGGCAGGCCCATCATCCAGGCCAGCACGACGCCGGGAAACACCGCGTGGCTCATGGCGTCGCCCATCAGCGCCCAGCCTTTCAGCACCAGAAAAACCGACAGCAGCGCGCAGGGCACGGCCACCAGGAGTGAAATCAGCAGCGCGTTGTTCATAAACGCAAACTGGAACGGTTCGAGGATCAGCGTCATCATGGATGTGCCTCCCGCGCCCGACGGCTGCTGGCAAGCAGCCCATGCTTCGGCGCAAAGACGAACGCCAGCAGGAACAGCAGCGTCTGGGCGACCACGATAATGCCGCCGGTGGCACCGTCCAGGTAATAGCTGGCCCACGCGCCGAGGAAGCTGGTGATGCTGCCAATGGCGACGGCAATCATCAGCAGGCGCGGGAAGCGATCGGTCAGCAGCCAGGCGGTCGCACCGGGCGTAACCACCAGACAGATCACCAGAAATGCGCCGACGGTTTGCAGCGCCGCCACGGTAGAGACCGCCAGTAGCGTAAAGAAGAGAATTTTCAGACGTTCCGGGCGCAGGCCGATGGCGCGGGCGTGGTTCTCATCAAAAAAGGTCACCATCAGATCTTTCCATTTGAACAGCAGGATAACTATCGACACCACGCCGATAATCGCCAGCTGGACGATATCTTCCGGGGCGATGGCGAGAATATTGCCGAGGACGATGGTCTGAATGTTCACCGAGGTCGGGTTGAGTGAGACCATAAACAGCCCCAGCCCGAAAAACGAGGAGAAGATCAGCCCGATAATGGCGTCCTCCTTCAGGCGGCTGCGCTGGTTGAGAAACAGCATGCTGCCCGCCGCCAGCCCGCCCGATAAAAACGCCCCCAGCGAGAACGGCAGCCCGAGCATGTAAGCGCCCGCTACGCCCGGCACGATGGAGTGCGACAGCGCATCGCCGATCAGCGACCAGCCTTTGAGCATCAGATAGCAGGAGAGAAACGCGCACAGCCCGCCCACCATCGCCGAGACCCACATCGCGTTGAGCATGTACTCGTAGCCGAAGGGTTCGAGAAGCACGTTCATTTGGCCTCCTGTCGGTGCGTGACGAAGGGGCGTTCGTCGTCGGTAATAATGCGATCTTCCGAGTCGCTGAGCACCACGTGGCGCAGCACGCCGCTAAAGGCGCGCTCAAGATTCTCAGCGGTAAAAGTGATATCCGTCGGGCCGCTCGCCAGCACGGTGCCTTTGACCATCACCGTGTAATCGCAGAATTCCGTGACCGAGCCCAGATTGTGGGTCGAAACCAGCATCGTTTTACCCTCGTCGCGCAGCTCCCGCAGCAGGCTGATGATCCTGGCTTCGGTTTTGACGTCCACGCCGGTAAACGGCTCGTCGAGCAGGATCACCTCGCCCTGCTGGGCAATCGCCCGCGCCAGAAACACGCGCTTCTTTTGGCCGCCGGAGAGCTCGCCAATCTGCCGATGACGCAGCTCAAGCATATCCACGCGCTTCAGGGCGTCGGTTACAATCTGCCTGTCGCGCTCTTTAGGCCGACGCAGAAACCCCATATGCCCGTAGCGGCCCATCATCACCACGTCCTCGACCAGCACCGGAAATGACCAGTCGACCTCTTCCGACTGCGGCACGTAGGCGACCAGGTTCAGGCGCAGCGCCCGGTGAGGCGGAAGCCCAAGAATGGAGATAGTGCCGCTCGCCGCCCGCACAAAGCCCATCACCGCCTTAAACAGCGTGGACTTGCCGGAACCGTTCACCCCCACCAGGGCGGCAATCGATCCGCCCGGCACGCTGAACGACGCGTCGCGCAGCGCCGTGTGGCCGTTGCGGTAGGTCACGGTCACGTCGGTTACAACAATCCCCTTCTGCATGGTTACTCCTTCATCCCGTCGCGGATGCCCTGCACCAGCGTGCGGGTGGTGACGTTCAGCAGATCGATATAGGTCGGCACCGGGCCGTTTTCTGCACTCAGGGAGTCAACGTACAGCACGCCGCCGTAATGGGCGCCGGTTTCCCGCGCCACCTGACGAGCGGGCTTATCCGAGACGGTGCTTTCGCTGAACACCGCCGGAATGTGATGTTTTTTCACCAGATCGATAACCTTGCGCACCTGCTGCGGCGTGCCCTGCTGATCGGCGTTGATCGGCCACAGGTACAGCTCTTTCAGGCCCAAATCCCGCGCCAGATAGGAGAACGCCCCTTCGCTGGTCACCATCCAGCGCTTGTCTTCCGGGATCGCCGTGACCTGCTTACGCAGCGGTTCAAGGGTAGCGGTAATCTTCTGCTTGTAGGCGTCGGCGTTACGCTGATAGGTCTGCGCGTTGGCCGGATCGTACTTCACCAGCGCGTCGCGGATGTTATCGACGTAAATCAGGGCGTTGTCCGGCGACATCCACGCGTGCGGGTTGGGCTTGCCGTTATAGGGCCCTTCGCTGATGCCCATCGGGGTGATGCCTTTGGTAACAATCACCTCCGGCACGCCGTTCAGATGCTGATAAAAGCGCTGGAACCACAGCTCCAGATTCATGCCGTTCGCCAGGATCAGCTGCGCCTTCTGTGCGCGTTTGATATCGCCCGGGGTGGGCTGGTATTCGTGAATTTCCGCGCCCGGTTTGGTGATAGAGGTCACTTCCGCGGCGTCACCCGCCACGTTTTTCGCCATATCCGCGATGACGGTAAAGGTGGTGATAACCCGGAACTTTTCGGCCGCCAGCGCGCCGGTCGTGGTCGTGGTCATAAGCAGCGCGCCGAGCAACAGACGCTTCAATCCTTGCCGTGGATGCATCGCAGAAGTCTCCTGAGGTGATTAAATTAAAAGCAAAATTAGCCCGTGCTATAAGGTATAGCACAGGCTATATTTAAATGAAAATAGTTATCATTAAAGTTATGTCAACGGAGGGAGAGCCTGATGGCGCTTCGCTTATCAGGCCTACGGTAAAGCAGTTTTGGAGTTTTGTAGGCCGGGTAAGCGCAGCGCCACCCGGCATAAGGGCGACTCACTGCCCGGCAAGTGCCTTATAAAATGCAGGATTCTCCCGAATCACATTAAGTACCTTCGCCGCCAGCCCGGTTGGGTTGCGACGTTTAGACTCCCAGCTCTTTATCGTATCGACGCTCGTGCCAAGCGCCTTCGCCATTTCGCTTTGCGTGATATTGAGCTGCTCTCTGATGGCGCGCACATCAGCAACTTCATAGCGGGTTACCCGGGAAGCGGCTTTTCTTCCGTTATGGATCTCAACGGCCTCTTCAAGCGAAGATTTTAATTCATTAAAAATACTCATTATCAGCCTCCACCTGCCTGATTAGGGTACATAGTACACCTCAAATTTACGGCACTGGAAGCAGTATTTTTCAGAATGGAAGTCAGCTTTTTAAGTTCTGCTTTCTCTGTCTCTGTCAGGCTGTCCTTTATGCATTTTGGATAGTGAAGTGGTTTACTGAA
>NZ_NRIQ01000073.1:0-7937 GCF_020224095.1 Enterobacter sp. CCUG 70166 | reverse complement strand
TAACTTTGCAACAGTGCCCTTTCATCAACCTGCGTAGGGGCAGGCATAACCGGTTGGGAATTGCCCTTCAACTCACAACTGCCCGCTTTCTGGGAACCTTCTTGTCCGATCTCATGCAAATACCGCCCGGTGTCCAGTTTTATGTCGCAAGGCAACTTAACATCCGCTATCCAGAGATCATTTCCCGCTATGCTCAAAGGGAAAACACACGTTGGGAGCACCACGGGCTTATCAGGCAGCACTATAGCTATCATGATTTCGGTGATTTCCCGTGGTCGTTCAGACTGAAGCGATTGCTGTATACCCGTGCATGGCTCAGTAATGAACGCCCCGGACTGATGTTCGATTTTGCCACCGCGTGGTTGCTTCAAAATAAAGTGTTGTTGCCAGCCGCATCCACCCTGACGAGAGTCATTGGTGAAATCCGTGAGCGTGCGACCCGCCGCTTGTGGCGAAAATTGGCCGCGCTGCCAAACCGTTGGCAGACCGCACAACTGGCTGGGTTACTTGAAATCCCCGAAGGACAGCGACTCTCAGTGATGGAGCACCTAAAAAGAGGCCCTGTCACTATCAGCGGCCCCGCGTTCACTGAAGCACTTGAACGTTACACTCGCCTGCGCAGCCTGGAGTTTTCCTGTCTGAATTTCACTGGGCTGCCCGCCATACAGCTCCGCAATCTGGCACGCTATGCCGGAATGGCATCGGTGAAATATATCAGCAGAATGCCAGAAGAACGGCGGCTGGCGATCCTTACCGCATTCGTGAAAGCGCAAGAAATCTCGGCGCTGGACGAGGCCGTTGACGTGCTGGATATGCTGATCCTCAATATTACCCGGGAGGCGAAGAAAACCGGGCAGAAAAAGCGACTTAGGACGCTCAAGGATCTTGACCGCGCGGCGTTGCTGCTGGCGCGGGCATGCGCACTTTTACTTGATGAAGATACCGCCGATGATTTGCTGCGAAAGACCATATTCAGCAGTGTGTCTGTCGCCAGACTGGCAGAGTCCGTGGAAAAAGTGAATGAACTGGCCCGCCCCCAGGATACAAACTTTCAGGATGAAATGGTGGAGCAATACGGACGGGTAAGGCGTTTTTTGCCCGCACTACTGCGCGATCTGCACTTCCGTGCGGCCCCAGACGGTGAACATACCTTGGCTGCCATCCATTACCTGGCAGAGCTAAACGGCTCGAAAAAACGGATCCTGGACGATGCACCTGAACATATCATTTCAGGCCCTTGGAAACGCCTGGTGTACGATGCTGACGGTCGGATACAGCGAGCAGGTTACTCGTTGTGTCTGCTGGAGCGACTTCAGGATGCGCTACGCCGTCGTGACATCTGGTTGGAAAACAGCGATCGTTGGGGTGATCCGCGCCAAAAACTTCTTCAGGGGGAGGAATGGCAGGCGCAGCGGGTTCCAGTCTGCCGGGCATTGGGTCACCCCACTAATGGCAGTAAAGCATCGGAGCAATTGGCCGCTCAGTTAGATGAAACCTGGAAAACGGTGGCATCACGTTTTGATCGCAATACCGCCGTGGACATCTGCAATGAAGGTAAACATCCTTCGCTGACCATCAGCAGCCTGGATAAATTGGATGAACCACCGGCGCTGATACAACTGAGCAGCCGAGTCAGACAATTGCTTCCACCCGTTGACCTGACAGAACTGTTGCTCGAGATTGACGCCAGAACTGGCTTCACCCGTGAATTCAGCCATGTCAGCGAGTCAGGTGCCCGTGCGCAGGATCTGCATATAAGCCTGTGTGCGGTGATGCTGGCTGAGGCCTGCAATATCGGACATGAGCCGCTGATCAAGCACAATATCCCTGCACTGACTCGCCATCGTCTGAGCTGGGTGAAACAGAACTACATCCGAGCAGAAACGCTGGTTAGCGCCAATGCGCGGCTGGTTGATTTTCAGTCCTCGTTAGCGTTGGCAGGATACTGGGGGGCGGGGAGGTAGCCTCCGCTGATGGTATGCGTTTTGTCACGCCAGTGAAAACGGTGAATTCTGGCCCCAACAGAAAATACTTTGGTTCAGGGCGCGGCATCACCTGGTACAACTTTGTCTCTGACCAATATTCGGGTTTTCATGGCATAGTGATTCCTGGAACACTGCGGGATTCCATCTTTGTGCTGGAAGGGCTACTTGAGCAACAAACGGGACTAAACCCGGTTGAAATCATGACGGACACAGCAGGTACCAGTGACATTATCTTTGGCCTGTTCTGGCTACTGGGATACCAATTTTCACCTCGTCTGGCGGATGCGGGTGAGGCTGTGTTCTGGCGGGCCGACAAAGCAGCGAATTACGGGGCGTTGGACAAACTGGCGCGGGGTTGTGTTGACCTTTCTAAAATCGAAAGCCACTGGGATGAGATGATGCGGGTTGCCGGTTCGCTGAAGCTGGGCACTATTCATGCGTCAGAACTCATTCGATCGCTATTGAGAAGTACCCGACCGTCAGGGCTTGCTCAGGCAATAATGGAGGTCGGAAGAGTTAACAAGACACTGTATCTTCTCAACTATATTGATGATGAGGACTATCGTCGCCGGATCCTAACACAGTTGAACCGGGGTGAAGGCCGCCATGCCGTTGCAAGAGCCATCTGCTACGGTCAGCGTGGCGAGATCAGAAAACGTTACCGCGAGGGGCAGGAAGATCAGTTGGGTGCGCTGGGTCTGGTGACAAACGCAGTGGTGCTGTGGAATACGCTTTATATGCAGGAAGCCTTGTCGCACCTGCGCAGCATCGGGGAAGGGCCAGAGGATGAACATATCGCGCGGCTTTCGCCTCTGATGCACGGTCATATCAACATGCTGGGACATTATACGTTCACACTACCGGAGGATATTATGAAGGGGGAATTGAGGCCGTTAAATCTCAATTTAAACAATGAATTATCTCCTTAGCGTGGTTTTTTACATCATTGGCCCTCAAACCCCATGATGATGGTTTCGAAACGTCTTAAGGCCAAAGACTATCGAACGGTTTCCACGGGATTTAACGTCCTGAGCTCTAAGCCAGGGCTGATAACTTTGGCCATAGCCCACTCCTATGCCGTCACCTAGCGCATTTTCATAATCCAAATAGGATTTGAGACGCCTACCCCTACCCATGATCGTACCCAAAAAACGACATTGATACGTACCTATATGTGCATTTTATAGTCTCCAACCCTATAACCACACATTCAGTAAGCATACAACATTAGCGTCGTTTTTTGAGAATGGTTACAACTTTAGTGCTTTGTGTACAACTTTATTGTCTTCGGACAGTAGGACCCTCTAAAACCAATAGAATTTACGTAGAAACGCGTTTAGTAAAGGCTTTACTAATTACTAATGACTAACATATTAGCACTTTCAGATCTGTCAGCAATAACCCCGGGCGGCGAAATAATGAGAAGAGTTCTTCCGGAGAGCCTTTTCTTTCTATCTGATTGATTTTTAACACTTTTAAATGTCAGCTTTATGTAAACCTGTGGGATTTACTCCTAATTAAATCCCATAGTATGAAAATTAGGCATTTGCAAACCTTAATGACGTGACGTTGTCACGTAAATCAATGGAATTTAGTCTCTAGTAAAGAGTTAACTAGTGACTAACTGCCTGATCGGTGTGCTTGAACGGTGCACTTCAGGCCGGATATAAAAATTGATGAGAGATATACAGAAAATGATGGACCGGCTTAATAAGCCAGCCTTTCTTGGGATGATTGATGATGTTGAACACGCTATAAAGCGAAAATGCCCCTTTTTAACCTATAGGTTGGGCACTATGAGTAAGATACAATCAAATCGCCAGTCAGATGGCTAATTTCATTTTGACCAAAGCGGGCTATTTCAAGCGTTATCGCTGAGACGAGGCTTCAATGACAAGTACACTTGACCCATCACACAAGCAAATTGAAATGTGGCGCAGAGCTACCGGTTCCGAAGGTGGACTCAACGAATACCGCAACTGGGTTCTGGAAAATAGTATGAGATTTACAGCATACGGTATCCATACCGTTATCGTCGAAGGTGAGGCGAAGCATATAACAGCGCTTGATGATGTTACCCTCTGTAACGAGTGGGCGAAGCTTAAAAGAGAAAACAATAGGCTTTACGCAGCAAATGAAAAAATTTGCTCTGGCTGGCGTGGTTTTGTGTTGCGTTTGTTAGGAATAACACTGTCATGCAGAAAACCGGTCATCTTACTGGGGGCAGACGCGAAGAATCAAAATGATGCCGTGAAAGGGGCTGATTTGTAATTTTCAGGCGAGCCCACCGTTCTTAGAAAGCTGTTCTATGGGTATGTAAGGAAGATAATGTTCTCTGAACGCTCAGTACACTTAATCACTTCCTGTACAAAGGGCAAGAATCATCAGGGCCACGTCTGGCCGACATTGGACATAGATCCAAAACAAACCCCGGACGACGCAGCATATGCCTGGAGTAACATTGTAGACGACGCCAGAAGTAATCAGGCGGTACCGGCATTGTCCTTGTATTCAGGTAATCACTGGTCTACGGCAAAGGAAATTTTAAACTCAACCAGAAATCTGGAGTTGTGGATAATCTCTGCCGGGATGGGGTTTTTAAATAGTCGAGATCGGGTGCCCTCTTACGAGGCGACATTTCATCAAGTACCATTCAGGCATGATCTCTGGTGGAAAGCCATCACAAAATCACTAGGAAAGCATAACCGTTGCGCAACTATAAGCCAGTTAATGCAGTCCAGTCCGAATGATGAATATTTGATTGCGGCTTCGCCTGTTTATATTTCTGCTGTCCAGAATGACATCCTGAAGGGCATTGAGAGTTTGACTCATCCTCTTACGCAACTAACGATCGTGACATCAGGGGCATATGCTGGCCCACTTGAAGAATACTTAATTAAGAGTTCTTCTAGGATGATGAAAGAGCTAGAGTGCAATATGGTGTGCCTGAATATAAAACTGGCTCAATACATACTTAAAAGTGGTAGTCGTTAGAACTAGACTGTTAATGATACAATTCTCCTGTTATTTTATTTTTATAAAAGGTCTCAAATATGCTCAAAAACAGATTTTCTTTATTGTGTCTTGCTGTGGCATCGTCACTTACTCTTACTGCTTGCGATGTAGTTGATGCTGCCTATGACGAGACTTTAAATGATAATGCACCCGAAATTGTAATAGCTGGAGGATTCAAAATTGATATCCAAGGTAATGCAGTTCCGGTTGAGGGATATGATAATTGCTCTTTGAATACTCTTCAGGGAAGCGTTGATACGGATAAATCAAATTGTATTGTTCTGGATAGAACACGTAAAAAAGTACCGGTTCTAGTTCATTTGTCATCCGGTCCCGTCAAAGAAGAATGGAAGATCGAGCACCAGGTTGAAAAAACCAAATCCGGCAAAAATTTCATCCAAACTCGTATGATTAGACCTGACGGTAACTTTGTAGTGCCTGCATCCTCAGAACGAGGGATCTTTAGTGGCAAACATTACAGTCAAGCCAGCTAAGTCAAGTCTATCCGTTCAAACAGAAAAAGGTTTCTTAAAAATGACGTTATCCGCTGCATTGCAAGGCACTTTTAAAGAGATGAGGAAAGACAATACAGTAGGCATCACAGTTCAAACTTGTTCAGATATTTTTGACAGCAATGTTCCTCCGGCTTATGTTTTCTGGCTTTATCGTCTCAAAGCGGGAGAAACTTTGCCGCGCGGAAGGTTCTTCAGAAAAAGAAAGCCAATCATCAATGTTATGGCAGTTGTTCATGATGCTGCATTCGAAAAATAACTGCGCTATCAGGAAAGTTACTTTTATGAACGTAATTGCAGCTGGAATTTTTTGCTTTATTTTTTACCCTACAGCTTTCGCTTATGCTTGTTATAAAAAGAGATGGCTAGAGTGGATTTTTCTTACTTTAATTATAATTTTTGCTTCTGCCATTTCGATTCAACAATACAATGAAGCGAATTTTGTAAGTGAGTTAAATTACCCTATGTTTATCTCCGCCATATATGGCCTGTCACTGGCATGGTTTCCTTTTCCGATTGCTTATGTTGTTCTGCGCTTCCTTCTTGATGATTTACAGCATGAGTACCCTAAACAGTGAGCAGATTTTAAGACTCATGAACAACATCGAAAGCACGAAACAGTCTGCACAAGGAAGATAAGGAGTATTCTTAGCAAGATATCTTTGTACCTGAAGACATAAAGCTGGCATCTTTTTCCTTATAGAGTGTATTATGATTAAGTAAATCCTTATCAAAGAATTAGAAAGTGAGGTCGTATGTCTGAAGCACTCAAATCGTTAAACAATATTCGTACTCTTCGCGCCCAGGGCCGCGAGCTGCCTTTAGAAGTACTTGAGGAAATCCTCGAAAAGCTTAATGTCATTGTTGATGAGCGTCGTCAGGAAGAATCATCCAAAGCTGCCGAACTGCAAGCTCGTCAGGAGAAACTTGACGCCCTGCGTAAGTTAATGGAAGAAGATGGTATCAACCCGGAAGAGCTGCTTGGCTCATTCCAGGCCAAATCTACGGCTACCAAGAAAAGCCGTGAACCACGCCCGGCCAAATACTCATTTACTGATGAAAATGGCGAAACAAAAACGTGGACTGGACAGGGCCGTACCCCCAAAGCTCTGGCAGAACAAATTGCAGCCGGTAAAAGTCTTGATGATTTCCTGATCTAACTTTTGCCACCAGTTTTGATAGAGGCCACTTCGGTGGCCTTTTCTCATACGGAATCAATTTCAGGTACAGAACATATGAAAAATTCAGAACCTAAGAGCTGTGATCCCTATGTGGACAGTTTGATTAGAAATGCAGATGCAAAGTAAGCCAGGTCATTTCTCAAAATATTGAAGCCCTTACCATTCCTTATCGTTATCATCGCTGTATTCTTTTTTTGGGTATCGTTTTCCCGTTTATTATCCCAGGTCGCGTAAAACCTTTTTAAAGACTCTTCTTTACCAGATATGCTCCCTCACCGGGATGGTTTCAACCTCTTCAGTTTCCCATATTGGCAAAACCTTCAGGAAATAAGACGATACCCTCCACGCTTTCCATTAAAGCGGGATGACGACGCCCAGTTCTTACGACCAGACTCCACGTTTTCGATTAGGATGCCTTTGGGCCCTTCTAACGAGGCCACCTCAACAACTCGCACTTTCCGGATCAGTCTTGGATCCACTTCTTCCCAGATCTGGCCAACTGTAATATCTTTTTGGGTTTGCATTTAATCTCTCGCTGTCATTTAGTGAACAAGACTAATCCTCGCCGTGGTTCAGCTTATGGCTTTATTTACGCTGACGATCCTTAGCCTTAAATTTTTGCCATCGTATCCGAAGGTTTTCGATGTTAACCGGAACCTGCATGCGTGTCGTCTCTATCTCATTCCCATGCCATTTCAGGAGATCATCATCCAACTCCCGGGCCTCCCGGCTGAAGTAAATTTTCATAGTGTCAGGGTTTATGGCGCAATGGTCATTGTCGAACAGTGTATGGATATCACGGCGAAGTAAAATTCCGTTCGTTACGTCGGGAATGCCTTCTTCATGACGTGGCGTTAAGTGCGCGGCCTCAGTACGCCAGGGGGACCTTACGCCGGTGACAACACATCGCCCGTAGCAATTCAACCTAACATCCCGGGCGAAAGGACCTTGGTCAGGACTGGTGACAGAAGTACATTCCTGGCCCTCTTTGTAGATACGCTTCGGGAAGTCGATAGTGGTTTGAGCTGTTTGGGAAAGTGACACATACGTAACCCCTTTGTATCTCTTTATCCCACCATTAAAAGTGGTAGGAATCGAGCTGGTTATGGCCACCAGTTTCACATCGCCCATTTCGACGATCTTAAGGCTCTTATTAGCGGCTACATGTAACTGGATGAATTTACCTACGTACACATCATGGTTCTCATCTTGTCTTTCAACACACAGGGGTCGTCTCAGAATTC
>NZ_NRIQ01000072.1:0-12209 GCF_020224095.1 Enterobacter sp. CCUG 70166 | reverse complement strand
CCCCGTGGGAGAGGGCCGGGGTGAGGGCATCAGGCCCCACCCTTTTTTAACTCTCTTTCACCTGCCCCCGTAAAACCGGCACCGGTAACCATGCGCGAATGCTCAAACCACCCCGTTCGCTGGTGCCAATTTCCAGCAGTCCGTTATGGTTATCAACAATACGCTGCACAATCGCCAGGCCTAAGCCGGTTCCGCTGGTGCTGCGCGCGCTGTCGCCGCGCACAAACGGCTGGAACAGGTGCTTACGCTGCTCAGGCTTGATGCCCGGGCCATCGTCTTCCACCTGGAACCAGGCGCGGTTGAGTTCCGTACCGCTGCTGACTTTGATCCAACCGTTGCCGTAGCGTGCCGCGTTGACCACCATATTCGCCACCGCGCGTTTGATGGAGAGCGGGTGCATACGTACCTGAATCTCGCCCGCCTGAAGGTCGGTCGCAATTTCACGTTCATAACCGCTTTCGGCAGCAACAACTTCGCCCAGAACCGCGTTCAGATCCGCCATCTCCATCGGCATCTCCTGCCCGGTACGCAGGTAGTCGATAAACTGCTCGATGATGGCGTTACACTCTTCGATATCCTTGTTGATGGACTCTGCAAGATAACCATCCTGCTCGCCCATCATCTCTGTTGCCAGCCGGATACGTGTCAGCGGGGTGCGAAGGTCATGGCTAACCCCCGCCATCAGCAGCGTACGGTCGTCAGCCAGCTGTTTAACGCCTGCCGCCATGTGGTTAAAAGCACGCGTTACCGAGCGCACTTCCGATGCGCCATACTCGCGCAGCGGCGGTGGGATAATACCTTTACCAACCTGCAATGCCGCATGCTCCAGGTCGACCAGCGGTCGGTTCTGGATACGAATAAACAACCATGCGCCACCGATGGCCAGCAGCATGATCGCCAGGGTGTATCGGAACAGCGGTGAGAAGTCGCCCTGATGAATCTCGGTGAGCGGAACACGCACCCAGATGTTGGGTGACAGCCAAGTTTTCAGCCAGACAACCGGCGAGCTTTTATTGACCTCAACGCGCACTTCCGTCGGGCCGCCAAGCTGCTGCGCCATCTGCTGGCTAAGGAATTCATAGTGCTGCGCCCAGCGCAGGCCGGCATCTTCCGCCGCTTCGTTCGAATAGAGAGAAATGCCCAACTCACGGTAGATTTCCCGACGGAACGCCGGGGGGACAACCAACTGCGTGCCGTCCTCCAGTTGCAGTTTGTCGGTCATCAGCATACGCACTTCGTATGCCAGCACCTTATTAAACTGCTGAAGGCTCGGCAGGATCGCAAAGTTCAGCACCACCAGGTAGGTCGTCACCAGGCTGACAAACAGCAGGGTGACGATCAATAACAGCGTGCGGGCAAACGAACTTCGCGGCGAGAAGCGCATTCGCCTCATGCTTTAGAGCCGTCCGGGACAAACACGTAGCCCAGACCCCACACGGTCTGAATATAACGAGGATGCGCCGGATCTTCTTCCACCATGCGGCGCAGACGAGAGATCTGCACGTCGATAGAACGTTCCATTGCGGAGTATTCACGGCCGCGCGCCAGGTTCATCAGCTTGTCACGTGAAAGCGGTTCACGCGGGTGGCTGACCAGCGCTTTCAGTACCGCAAACTCGCCGCTGGTGAGCGGCATTGGCTCATCTTCACGAAACATTTCACGGGTGCCGAGGTTCAGCTTGAACTTACCGAATGCAATGACGGCCTCTTCCTGAGACGGCGCGCCCGGCAGCTCGTTCGCCTGACGACGCAGCACGGCGCGAATACGCGCCAGCAGTTCACGCGGGTTGAACGGCTTAGGAATGTAGTCATCAGCGCCAATCTCAAGGCCGACGATACGGTCAACTTCTTCACCCTTCGCCGTCACCATGATGATTGGCATCGGGTTGCTCTGGCTACGCAGACGACGGCAAATAGAGAGCCCATCTTCGCCAGGCAGCATCAGGTCCAACACCATCAGGTGGAAGGATTCACGCGTCAGCAGACGATCCATCTGTTCCGCGTTCGCGACGCTACGAACCTGGAAGCCCTGCTCGGTCAGATAACGTTCCAGCAGCGCACGCAGGCGCATGTCGTCATCTACGACCAGAATTTTGTAGTTCTCTTGCATTGTGTGTACTCCCAAAGGTTCGGATAAGCCTGGAACAGCGTATTCTAAAAAAGTGCACGGGTTCGACCAGCAAATTCTGGTATAAATTCTAGACGAAATTGTTACAAAGCATATTTAACAGCAGCTTATCTGTTCATTTCATCACATAAATCATTATTAATCTTGTCTGTTACACTGTGCGCTACGTATTGTGCGCAAAGACAGTTAACCGGCATTAAAGGCAGCACCATGAAAACGCCTCTGATCACCCGCGAAGGGTACGAGAAACTCAAAAAAGAGATGGATTACCTGTGGCGCGAAGAGCGTCCGGAAGTGACCAAAAAAGTCACCTGGGCCGCAAGTCTGGGCGACCGCAGCGAGAATGCGGACTATCAGTACAATAAAAAGCGACTGCGCGAAATCGATCGCCGGGTACGCTACCTGACGAAATGCCTCGAGAATCTCAAAATTGTCGATTACTCCCCGCAACAGGAAGGTAAAGTGTTTTTCGGCGCGTGGGTCGAAATTGAAAACGACAACGGCGACACCCTGCGTTTTCGTATCGTCGGCTATGATGAGATTTTCGGTCGTAAGGATTACATTTCTATCGATTCACCCATGGCCCGCGCCCTGCTGAAAAAAGAGGTGGGCGATTTAGCCGTTGTCCAGACGCCCGCGGGTGAAGCAAGCTGGTACGTCAACGAAATCGAGTATGTTAAATAGTCCGAGAGCGCCCTCCCCGGCTGGCATTTTTTGGTGTCAGCCCGTATAACTATCCCCCTGATTTTCGATCCACAAGATGAACTGACCATGATGAAAGAGTCGCTCTGCCGCATTATTGCGGGTGATATTCAGGCCAGAGCCGAACAGGTAGAAGCTGCCGTTCGTCTGCTTGATGAAGGGAACACCGTGCCGTTTATTGCACGTTATCGTAAGGAAGTCACCGGCGGTCTGGATGACACGCAGCTGCGTAACCTTGAGACCCGTCTGGGCTATCTGCGCGAGCTGGAAGACCGACGTCAGGCGATCCTCAAATCTATCGGCGAGCAGGGAAAGCTGACCAGTGACCTGGAAAAAGCCATTAACGGCACCCTGAGCAAAACCGAACTTGAAGATCTCTATCTGCCGTACAAACCGAAGCGCCGCACGCGCGGGCAGATTGCGATCGAAGCCGGCCTTGAGCCGCTGGCCGACCTGCTGTGGAACGAGCCGTCTCACGATCCGGAAACCGAAGCCGCCAGATTTATCGACGCCGAAAAAGGCGTAGCGGACACCAAAGCCGCGCTGGACGGCGCTCGCTACATTCTGATGGAGCGCTTCGCCGAAGACGCGGCGCTGCTGGCCAAAGTGCGTGATTACCTGTGGAAGAACGCCCATATCGTCTCCACCGTGGTGTCCGGCAAAGAGGACGAAGGCGCGAAATTCCGCGACTACTTCGTTCACCACGAACCCATTTCTACCGCGCCGTCTCACCGCGCGCTGGCGATGTTCCGCGGTCGTAACGAAGGCGTGCTGCAGCTCTCCCTGAATGCCGATCCGCAGTTTGACGAGCCGCCTAAAGAGAGCCACTGTGAGCAGATCATTATGGATCACCTCGGTCTGCGCCTGAACAACGCGCCGGCGGACAGCTGGCGCAAAGGCGTGGTGAGCTGGACCTGGCGCATCAAGGTGCTCATGCACCTCGAAACCGAGCTGATGGGCACCGTGCGCGAGCGCGCCGAAGACGAAGCGATCAACGTCTTCGCCCGTAACCTGCACGACCTGCTGATGGCTGCGCCGGCTGGCCTGCGCGCCACCATGGGTCTCGATCCGGGTCTGCGCACCGGCGTGAAGGTGGCCGTGGTTGACGGCACCGGCAAGCTGGTTGCCACCGACACCATTTACCCGCACACCGGTCAGGCAGCGAAAGCGGCTGTCGTGGTCGCCGCGCTGTGCGAAAAGTACAACGTTGAGCTGGTTGCCATCGGTAACGGTACGGCGTCCCGCGAAACCGAACGTTTCTATCTCGACGTGCAGAAGCAGTTCCCGAAAGTGACGGCGCAGAAAGTGATCGTCAGCGAAGCGGGGGCATCTGTCTATTCCGCCTCTGAGCTGGCAGCGCAGGAGTTCCCGGAACTGGACGTTTCCCTGCGCGGTGCGGTCTCTATCGCCCGTCGTTTGCAGGATCCGCTGGCGGAGCTGGTGAAAATTGACCCGAAATCCATCGGCGTGGGCCAGTATCAGCACGACGTGAGCCAGACGCAACTGGCGCGCAAGCTGGATGCGGTGGTGGAAGACTGCGTTAACGCCGTCGGCGTGGACCTGAACACCGCTTCCGTTCCGCTGCTGACCCGCGTAGCAGGCCTGACCCGTATGATGGCGCAGAATATCGTCGCCTGGCGTGATGAGAACGGTCAGTTCCAGAACCGCCAGCAGCTGCTGAAGGTGAGCCGTCTGGGGCCGAAAGCTTTTGAGCAGTGCGCGGGCTTCCTGCGCATCAACCACGGCGATAACCCGCTGGATGCCTCTACCGTTCACCCGGAAGCCTATCCGGTTGTCGAGCGTATCCTGGCCGCCACCCAGCAGGCGCTGAAAGACCTGATGGGCGACAGCAGCGCGCTGCGTAACCTGAAAGCGGTGGATTTTACCGACGAACAGTTCGGCGTGCCAACGGTCACTGACATCATCAAAGAGCTGGAAAAACCGGGCCGCGATCCGCGTCCTGAGTTTAAAACCGCGACCTTTGCTGACGGCGTGGAAACCATGAACGACCTGCTGCCGGGCATGGTGCTGGAAGGGGCGGTAACCAACGTCACCAACTTTGGCGCGTTTGTGGATATCGGCGTGCATCAGGACGGTCTGGTGCATATCTCTTCCCTCGCCGACAAGTTCGTTGAAGATCCGCACACCGTGGTCAAAGCAGGCGACATCGTGAAGGTGAAAGTGCTGGAAGTGGATCTTCAGCGTAAGCGTATCGCCCTGACCATGCGTCTGGACGAGCAACCGGGCGACACTAACGCGCGCCGTGGCGGTAATGGCGGTGGCCGTGAACAGCAGCGTCCGGCAGCGAAAGCCGCGAAGCCACGCGGACGTGACGCACAGCCAGCAGGCAACAGCGCGATGATGGATGCGCTGGCAGCGGCGATGGGTAAGAAACGCTAATCCTGTAAATGCCCCTCACCCTAACCCTCTCCCCAAAGGGGAGAGGGAACTTGAACACCCTCGCCCCTTTGGGGAGAGGGCCGGGGTGAGGGGAAAAATTATATCGTAAAATATGAAACCGATTGCATATCCATATTTAAACCGCTATTTATCACTCCATTAACAAATACGCTTTTTATTCCTTCCCGGGTATTCCCGCAAATATTGAGCAAGGTCAAGCAGACCGCAAATTAATACGATTAACAACATCCCGTCACATTTTTATTATTGCTGATAAAAACTATTCTCATTATCATCGCAGTGTTGATTATTTAACCTCTCGTGGAATCAGGCGCTATGCAATTCACTCCAGAAAGTGCGTGGAAAATTATCGGTTTTACCCGTGAGATAAGCCCGGCCTATCGGCAGAAGTTACTGTCACTGGGCATGCTACCCGGCTCATCATTCCAGGTGGTGCGCGTGGCGCCGTTGGGCGATCCTGTTCATATCGAAACCCGACGCGTTAATCTGGTTCTGCGTAAAAAAGACCTCGCATTAATTGAAGTTGAATCTTTATCCCGTTAACAAGCCAGCGGTTTCAGTGAGTCTAAAACAATGAAAAAATTAACTATTGGCTTAATTGGCAATCCTAATTCCGGCAAGACAACCTTATTTAATCAGTTAACCGGCGCACGCCAGCGTGTGGGAAATTGGGCAGGCGTAACGGTTGAACGCAAAGAAGGCCAGTTCACCACGACAGATAATCAGGTCACGCTGGTTGATTTACCGGGGACCTATTCACTCACCACAATTTCATCTCAGACCTCTCTCGATGAGCAAATTGCCTGCCACTATATTCTGAGCGGCGACGCGGATCTGCTCATCAATGTGGTGGATGCCTCCAATCTCGAACGAAATCTGTACCTCACGCTACAGCTGCTGGAGCTGGGGATCCCCTGCATCGTAGCGCTTAACATGCTCGACATCGCCGAGAAGCAAAAGCTGCGCATCGACGTCGACGCCCTCTCCGCCCGTCTGGGCTGCCCGGTGGTTCCGCTGGTTTCTACCCGCGCGCGCGGCATTGACGCCCTGAAGCTGGCAATTGACCGCCACACGGGCAATGCCGACGTCGAACTGGTGCACTACGCCCAGCCGCTGCTGCGCGAGGCCGGGCAGCTGGCGCAGGAGATGGACAACGCCATGCCCGCCAGACAGCGCCTGTGGCTTGGCTTGCAAATGCTGGAAGGCGATATCTACAGCCGCGCCTACGCAGGCGATGCGGCGGATAAACTGAGCGTTGCACAGGCTCGCCTGAGCGACGAGCTGGATGACCCGGCCCTGCATATTGCGGATGCGCGCTATCAGGCCATCGCCGCTATCTGTGACGTGGTCAGCAATGCATTAACCGCTGAACCCAGCCGCTTCACCGCCGCCGTGGATAAGATTGTGCTCAACCGCTTCCTCGGTTTGCCAATCTTTTTACTGGTGATGTACGTAATGTTCCTGCTCGCTATAAACATCGGCGGTGCATTGCAACCCATCTTTGATGGCGGCTCTGTCGCTATCTTCGTGCACGGTATTCAGTGGCTGGGCTACACCCTCCACTTCCCGGAATGGTTGACCATCTTCCTTGCGCAGGGGATCGGCGGCGGGATCAACACCGTCCTGCCGCTGGTACCGCAGATCGGCATGATGTACCTGTTCCTCTCCTTCCTTGAAGATTCCGGTTACATGGCACGCGCCGCCTTCGTAATGGACCGCCTGATGCAGGCGCTGGGGCTGCCGGGGAAATCCTTCGTGCCGCTGATTGTCGGTTTTGGCTGTAACGTGCCGTCAGTCATGGGCGCGCGTACGCTGGACGCACCGCGCGAACGCCTGATGACCATCATGATGGCGCCGTTCATGTCCTGCGGCGCACGTCTGGCGATCTTCGCGGTCTTTGCCGCGGCGTTCTTTGGTCAGGAAGGGGCGCTTGCCGTCTTCTCCCTGTATGTGCTGGGTATCGTGATGGCTATTCTCACCGGCCTGATGCTGAAGCACACCATCATGCGTGGCGAAGCGTCGCCGTTCGTGATGGAACTGCCGGTTTATCACGTTCCGCATCTGAAAAGCCTGATTATTCAAACCTGGCAGCGCCTGAAGGGCTTTGTTCTGCGCGCCGGTAAGGTGATTGTAGTGGTCAGCATTTTCCTGAGCGCCCTGAACAGCTTCACCCTGAGCGGCCAGGCAGCGGACAACATTAATAACTCTGCCCTTGCCTCCGTCAGCCGGATCATTACGCCGGTCTTCAAACCGATTGGCGTACAGGAAGACAACTGGCAGGCAACCGTGGGCCTGTTCACTGGCGCGATGGCAAAAGAGGTGGTTGTCGGCACCCTGAACACGCTCTACACCGCGGAAAACATCCAGAAAGAGGAGTTCAACCCGGCTGAGTTCAGCCTCGGTGACGAACTTCTGGGTGCAGTAGAAGAGACCTGGCAGAGCCTGAAAGACACCTTCAGCCTGAGCGTGCTGGCGAACCCGATTGAAGCCAGCAAAGGCGACGGCGTAATGGCGACCGGAGCAATGGGCGTGATGGGCCAGAAATTTGGCAGCGCGTCGGCGGCCTACAGCTACCTGATCTTCGTCCTGCTCTATATTCCGTGCATCTCGGTCATGGGCGCCATTGCCCGTGAGTCCAGCCGCGGCTGGATGGGCTTCTCCATTCTGTGGGGGCTGAACATTGCCTACTCGCTGGCGACCGTGTTTTATCAGGCCGTCAATTACAGCCAGCATCCGCGCTACAGCCTGGTCTGTATCCTCGCGGTGATCCTGTTTAACGTGATGGTGATTGGCCTGCTGCGCCGGGCACGTAGCCGCGTTGACGTTAACCTGCTGGCAACGCGCAAAACCCCAACGACCTGCTGTAGTAGCCCTGCGGGCGACTGTCACTGAGGGGAAAAAGATGGCATCGTTGATTCAGGTCCGTGACTTACTGGCGTTACAGGGACGAATGGAGGCGAAGCAGCTCAGCCTCAGCCTGCATACGCCGCAGCCGATGATCGATGCCATGCTGGAAAGGCTGGAGGCGATGGGGAAAGCCGTGCGCATTCAGGAAGAGCCGGACAGTTGTCTGTCCGGCAGTTGTAAAAGTTGTCCGGAAGGTAAAGCCTGCCTCAGGGAGTGGTGGGCGCTTCGCTGATAAAATTGGACAGCGCCGAACAAAACTCAGCAGGATGAGAGATGAACGGCGCATGTGCCGCTTTGGCAACCACCATTGATTCACTCTCCGGCCACAGCGCATCCAGCAGCGGAACCACCTTGCGCGGGACCAGCCCATCCAGATAGCCATAAATACGCAGATGCGGCACCGTCAGTGACGCCAGCGGCTCACGCAAATCGGCCGTTTTCAGGATCTCCAGTCCACCGTTCAGCACCTCAACCTCCGGCATCGGCAGGGAAAGCACCGTCTGCTTCAGCATTCGCGCGTCCTGACGGGCGGTTTCTGTTCCCATCGTCTGCAACGCCAGGAAACGCTCCACCGTCCGCTGGAAATCTTCGCTCAACTGGTGCTGGAACCCGGCCAGCACCTCAGGTTTGATGCCCGGCCACGCCTCGCGGGCGCTGAAACAGGGTGATGAGGCAACGGTGATCAGCGCCTGCACCCGCTCAGGATGGCGCAGCGCAATCTGGCTTGCCACCAGCCCGCCCAGGCTCCAGCCGAGCCAGACGGCTTTTTGCGGCGCCGCTTCCAGAACCTGCTCCGCCATGTCCTCGAGCGTCATCGCGCCGTAGCCTTGGCTGCGGCCATACCCCGGCAGATCCACCAGGTGTACCGTAAATTGCGAGGCCAGTTCCTCACTTATGCAACGCCACACTTCGGCGTTCAGTCCCCATCCGTGCAGCAGCACAAGATGACAATTTCCCGTTCCAACGGTCTGCCACCACAGCGTCTTCATCAGTTAACGTTCTCTTTTTTCACATGGAGGTTGCGTATGCTAACAGTGCCCGGCTTGTGCTGGCTATGCCGAATGCCACTTGCGCTGAGCGCGTGGGGCGTCTGTTCCGTTTGCACGGGAGCGCTGGGTTACCTGAAGGGCTGTCCGCAATGCGGCTTGCCTGCCGTAAGCCAGACGCTCCCCTGTGGTCGATGCCTGAAAAAAGCGCCGCCGTGGAGCGCGCTGGTGGCAGTGGATGATTACGTTTTGCCGCTGAGTCGTCTGGTTCATCAGTTTAAGTTTTCCAGCCAGTTCGCGCTGGCGGAGCCACTGGCACGCCTGTTATTACTGGCGGTATTGCAGGCGCGAAGAACGCGCGGGCTACCGTCGGTCGACACGCTCGTGAACGTGCCACTCTTTCAGCGTCGGCACTGGCGGCGGGGATACAATCAGAGCGACCTGCTGTGCCGTCCGCTCGCCCGCTGGCTGGGTTGCCGGTACCCCGCCTCTGCGCTGAAACGTATTCATGCCACTGCCGTTCAGCACCGGCTCAACGCCCGGTCGCGCAAAAGAAACCTGAAAAACGCCTTTCGCCTTGAATTGCCGGTCAACGGTCTCCATATCGCGATTGTGGATGATGTCGTCACCACGGGCAGTACCGTGGCTGAACTTTCCCGACTGCTTTTGCAAAGCGGCGCCGCGTCAGTTCAGGTATGGTGTCTGTGCCGTACCTTGTAGCCCTTCTTCAATGGGCGTATGATTATACCCAGGTAATTTAGTCAACTATTAGGCCAAAGCTATGATCCGTATTTCCGATTCTGCACAAGCGCACTTTGCCAAACTGCTGGCAAATCAGGAAGAAGGGACGCAGATCCGCGTGTTTGTGATCAATCCAGGCACTCCGAATGCAGAATGTGGTGTCTCTTATTGTCCTCCGGATGCTGTGGAAGCAACTGACACTGCCCTTAAATTTGAACAGCTCACCGCATACGTTGATGAGCTGAGCGCGCCGTATCTTGAAGATGCGGAGATTGATTTCGTCACCGACCAGCTGGGTTCGCAGCTGACGCTGAAGGCGCCAAACGCGAAGATGCGTAAAGTCTCTGACGATGCCCCGCTGATGGAGCGTGTGGAATATCTGCTGCAATCGCAGATCAACCCGCAGCTGGCCGGCCACGGTGGACGTGTTTCCCTGATGGAAATCACCGAAGATGGTCTGGCGATCCTGCAATTCGGCGGCGGCTGTAACGGCTGCTCCATGGTCGATGTAACCCTGAAAGAAGGGATCGAGAAGCAGCTGCTGAACGAATTCCCGGAACTGAAAGGCGTGCGCGATCTGACCGAACACCAGCGCGGCGAGCACTCTTACTACTAATTCAGTGCCCGTCTGTATTGCCCGGTGGCGCTGCGCTTACCGGGCCTGCTTTTTCTTGCCTCCCCCTCTATATGTTGACCTGCGTCTCATAATTCAAATTTTGCCTCCCTGGGTGATTCTCAATCACGCCATGTTACCCGTATCATTCCCATGGGCACTCAACACCCTTATAACAGCCGACTAAACTTATCGTTTTCGCAGGCATCAGTATGAGTGCCGTTAATACTCTGTTCCCAGTTGGGACAACCGGAATTTGTCGTTGAAACAATGACGTTACCCATAACAATTCAAAGGCCAGGTCAATCATGCCATTAGTCATCGTCGCTATCGGTGTTGTGTTATTACTGCTCTTGATGATCCGCTTCAAAATGAACGGATTTATCGCTCTGGTTCTGGTGGCACTTGCAGTCGGTCTGATGCAGGGAATGCCGCTGGTTAAAGTTATCAGCTCCATTAAAGCCGGTGTCGGCGGTACGCTCGGCAGCCTGGCGCTGATCATGGGCTTCGGCGCCATGCTCGGTAAAATGCTCGCGGACTGCGGTGGCGCGCAGCGTATTGCCACTACCCTTATCGATAAATTTGGCAAGCAGCACATCCAGTGGGCGGTGGTGTTAACCGGTTTTACCGTCGGTTTCGCACTGTTCTATGAAGTGGGCTTCGTCCTGATGCTGCCGCTGGTGTTCACCATCGCCGCTGCCGCCAACATCCCGCTGCTGTTCGTAGGCGTACCGATGGCTGCGGCGCTGTCCGTCACCCACGGCTTCCTGCCGCCGCATCCGGGTCCAACGGCTATCGCCACCATCTTCCACGCCGACATGGGTAAAACCCTGCTGTTCGGTACGATTCTGGCGATCCCAACGGTTATCCTGGCCGGTCCTGTTTATGCGCGCTTCCTGAAAGGCATTGATAAGCCCATCCCGGAAGGCCTGTACAGCGCCAAAACCTTCACAGATGCAGAGATGCCTGGCTTTGGCGTCAGCGTCTGGACCTCTCTGGTGCCGGTGATCCTGATGGCAATGCGTGCCGTAGCAGAGATGGTTCTGCCGAAAGGTCACGCGTTCCTGTCCGTTGCGGAGTTCCTGGGCGACCCGGTGATGGCAACGCTGATTGCGGTCCTGATCGCCATGTTCACCTTCGGTCTTAACCGTGGTCGTTCCATGGATCAGATCAACGACACGCTGACCTCTTCCATCAAAATCATTGCCATGATGCTGCTGATCATCGGCGGTGGCGGCGCGTTTAAGCAGGTGCTGGTCGACAGCGGCGTGGATAAATACATTGCTGCCATGATGCATGAAACCAACGTATCGCCGCTCCTGATGGCATGGTCTATTGCCGCGGTGCTGCGTATCGCGCTGGGCTCTGCAACCGTTGCGGCGATTACCGCGGGTGGTATCGTTGCGCCGCTGATTGCGACCACGGGCGTAAGCCCTGAGCTGATGGTTATCGCGGTCGGTTCGGGCAGCGTGATTTTCTCCCACGTGAACGATCCGGGCTTCTGGCTGTTCAAGGAGTACTTCAACCTGACCATCGGTGAAACCATCAAGTCCTGGTCCGCGCTGGAGACCATTATTTCGGTGTGTGGCCTGGTCGGGGTGCTGCTGTTGAATATGGTGATTTAATGCCATGAGTCGGGAGGCGGCTACGCCTTACCCGACCCACTCGATACCTGTAGGCCCGGTAAGCGTTAGTGTATGACCGGATACATA
>NZ_NRIQ01000071.1:0-26183 GCF_020224095.1 Enterobacter sp. CCUG 70166 | reverse complement strand
GGCGTTGTTGCTAAAGTTCTGGGCTAATTAATTATCCCTGAAATAAAAAGGACGCTTCGGCGTCCTTTTTTGTTTTCTGCCGTTGGGCATTGTCATAAAAATTCGCATTTTTTGCTTTCTCCCGCCACGTATTCCGACGCCCGTGCTATTGTAATCATAACCATTCTCACTTACACTTTGCGCATATTTTGAACGGGAGTCTTTATGTACGTTTGTTTATGTAATGGTGTAAGCGACAAAAAAATTCGTCAGGCCGTTCGCCAGTTTCAACCACAATCTTTCCAGCAGCTTCGTAAGTTTGTTCCGGTGGGAAATCAATGCGGTAAATGCGTTCGCGCAGCGCGTGAGATCATGCAGGACGAACTGATGCAGATCCCGGAATTCAAAGAGATCGCGTAAGCCTCCATCTTTTTTTTGACATCCCCGTAGCCCGATCTACGCTTCAATGAGTGGAAGCGGAGGGACTATATAATGAAAGGTGATGTTAAAATCATAAGTTATCTCAATAAATTATTGGGAAATGAGCTTGTCGCAATCAATCAGTATTTTCTCCATGCAAGAATGTTCAAAAACTGGGGACTGACTCGCCTCAACGATGTTGAATACCATGAGTCCATTGATGAAATGAAACACGCCGATAAATATATTGAGCGTATTTTATTCCTCGAAGGCATTCCTAACCTACAGGATCTCGGAAAACTGGGCATCGGAGAAGATGTTGAAGAGATGCTGCGTTCTGATCTCCGGCTAGAGCTGGAGGGTGCAAAAGACCTGCGTGAAGCCATTGCCTATGCAGACAGCGTACATGACTACGTCAGCCGGGATATGATGATCCAGATCCTGGCCGATGAAGAAGGGCACATCGACTGGCTTGAGACCGAACTGGATCTCATTAGCAAAATTGGCCTACAGAACTACCTTCAGTCTCAGATCAAAGTGGAAAGTTAATCAGGCTTTCCCAGCCAACGCATAAACCCGCTGCCGCCAGAAATGGCCCAAAAGGCAGTGGGTTTTTTAATGCCTGCTTATCAGGGTTGAACAACGAGAAACCAACCAGATACAGCAGAGCCATTAACGCGGCCACTAATGCCAGTACTGGCAGTACACACCAGCCATGCCATGCTCCCAGCGCCGCCAGATATTTTATGTCGCCATACCCCATCCCTTCACATCGGCAGATGAGTCGATATCCCCAATAGATAACGGCGAATCCGGCGTATCCTGCGGTCGCACCCAGTACCGCGCTCGGCAAAAAACCAGGATGAAGACAAAGCTGGTAGAGCAGGCCCGTCCATAGCAGCGGGCAAAGGAATTTATCGGGAAGCAGCCCCGTGCGAATATCGGTGCGTACAAGCAAGGCCGATAACGCAAAATAGATCAGCAGAAAGGGGAGGGACATTAGCATAGCGAGAGCCTCAAAATGGTTTGTGCGCATACTCGTAATAATCTGCATGCCCGGCAATGTGTAAAAACAACAATTGCATAGCGGCTTCAGACAAAGAGTTGTGAAGGGATACTTTGCATAAAAAATTGCGAGGCCTTACGCAGAGTACGACTTTGGCGCTTAATTTCTAAACGGCACTTGCGTCTTTCGCTGATTTACGTATAATGCGCGGGCTTGTCGTAATTGACGGCGGGTTCAATCTGAACCAGAGTAGCTCACTTTGTTACTCAACAATGCTCCCAATTGGGGAGCTACGTAAGAACGGTTACACTCTCCCATCAATCGTAATGGGTTTGAGGAGTAATCATTTTCGTTTATAAAATAATTGGAGCTCTGGTCTCATGCAGAACCAAAGAATCCGTATCCGCCTTAAAGCGTTTGATCATCGTCTGATCGATCAATCAACCGCGGAAATCGTCGAGACTGCTAAGCGCACTGGTGCGCAAGTCCGTGGTCCGATCCCGCTGCCGACCCGCAAAGAGCGCTTTACCGTTCTGATCTCTCCGCACGTTAACAAAGATGCGCGTGATCAGTACGAGATCCGCACTCACAAGCGTCTGGTTGACATCGTTGAGCCAACTGAGAAAACCGTTGATGCTCTGATGCGTCTGGATCTGGCTGCCGGTGTAGACGTGCAGATCAGCCTGGGTTAATCAGGTCATCGAGCGATTGAGAGGTTGATACAATGATTGGTTTAGTCGGTAAAAAAGTGGGCATGACCCGCATCTTCACTGAAGATGGCGTTTCAATCCCAGTAACCGTAATCGAAGTTGAAGCAAACCGCGTTACCCAGGTTAAAGATCTGGCTAACGATGGCTACCGCGCTGTTCAGGTGACCACTGGTGCTAAAAAAGCTAACCGTGTAACCAAACCAGAAGCGGGTCACTTCGCTAAAGCTGGCGTAGAAGCTGGCCGTGGTCTGTGGGAATTCCGTCTTGCTGAAGGCGAAGAGTTCACCGTAGGTCAGGACATTAGCGTTGAGCTGTTTGCTGACGTTAAAAAAGTTGACGTAACCGGTACCTCTAAAGGTAAAGGTTTTGCTGGTACCGTTAAGCGCTGGAACTTCCGTACCCAGGACGCTACTCACGGTAACTCCTTGTCTCACCGCGTTCCGGGTTCTATCGGTCAGAACCAGACTCCGGGCAAAGTGTTCAAAGGCAAGAAAATGGCAGGTCAGCTGGGCAACGAACGTGTAACCGTTCAGAGCCTGGACGTAGTACGTGTTGACGCTGAGCGCAACCTGCTGCTGGTTAAAGGTGCGGTCCCGGGTGCAACCGGTAGCGACCTGATCGTTAAACCAGCTGTGAAGGCGTAAGGGGATAGCAATGGAATTAGTATTGAAAGACGCGCAGAGCGCGCTGACTGTTTCCGAAACTACCTTCGGTCGTGATTTCAACGAAGCGCTGGTTCACCAGGTTGTTGTTGCTTATGCAGCTGGTGCTCGTCAGGGTACTCGTGCTCAGAAGACTCGTGCTGAAGTAACTGGTTCAGGCAAAAAGCCATGGCGCCAGAAAGGTACCGGCCGTGCGCGTTCAGGTTCTATCAAGAGCCCGATCTGGCGTTCAGGTGGCGTGACCTTCGCTGCGCGTCCACAGGACCACAGTCAAAAAGTTAACAAAAAGATGTACCGCGGCGCGCTGAAAAGCATCCTGTCCGAACTGGTACGTCAGGATCGTCTGATCGTTGTCGAGAAGTTCTCTGTTGAAGCGCCTAAAACTAAGCTGCTGGCACAGAAACTGAAAGACATGGCTCTGGAAGATGTGCTGATCATCACCGGTGAGCTGGACGAGAACCTGTTCCTGGCCGCGCGTAACCTGCACAAGGTTGACGTACGCGACGCGACTGGTATCGACCCGGTTAGCCTGATCGCCTTCGACAAAGTCGTAATGACTGCTGATGCTGTTAAGCAAGTTGAGGAGATGCTGGCATGATTCGTGAAGAACGTCTGCTGAAGGTGCTGCGCGCACCGCACGTTTCTGAAAAAGCGTCTACTGCGATGGAAAAAACAAACACCATCGTTCTCAAAGTTGCTAAAGACGCGACCAAAGCAGAGATCAAAGCTGCTGTGCAGAAACTGTTTGAAGTCGAAGTCGAAGTCGTTAACACCCTGGTAGTTAAAGGGAAAGTTAAACGTCACGGACAGCGTATCGGTCGTCGTAGCGACTGGAAAAAAGCTTACGTCACCCTGAAAGAAGGCCAGAACCTGGACTTCGTTGGCGGCGCTGAGTAAGTCGGAGGAGTAATACAATGGCAGTTGTTAAATGTAAACCGACATCTCCGGGTCGTCGCCACGTAGTTAAAGTGGTTAACCCTGAGCTGCACAAGGGCAAACCTTTTGCTCCGTTGCTGGAAAAAAACAGCAAATCCGGTGGTCGTAACAACAATGGCCGTATCACCACTCGTCACATCGGTGGTGGCCACAAGCAGGCTTATCGTATTGTTGACTTCAAACGCAACAAAGACGGTATCCCAGCAGTTGTTGAGCGTCTTGAGTACGATCCGAACCGTTCCGCGAACATCGCGCTGGTTCTGTACAAAGATGGCGAACGCCGTTACATCCTGGCCCCTAAAGGCCTGAAAGCTGGCGACCAGATTCAGTCTGGCGTTGATGCTGCAATCAAAGCAGGCAACACCCTGCCGATGCGCAATATCCCGGTTGGTTCTACCGTTCATAACGTAGAAATGAAACCAGGTAAAGGCGGTCAGCTGGCGCGTTCCGCGGGTACTTACGTTCAGATCGTTGCGCGTGACGGTGCTTATGTCACCCTGCGTCTGCGTTCTGGTGAAATGCGTAAAGTCGAAGCAGACTGCCGCGCTACTCTGGGCGAAGTTGGCAATGCTGAGCATATGCTGCGCGTTCTGGGTAAAGCTGGTGCTGCACGCTGGCGTGGTGTTCGTCCTACCGTTCGCGGTACTGCGATGAACCCAGTCGATCACCCACATGGTGGTGGTGAAGGTCGTAACTTTGGTAAGCACCCGGTAACTCCGTGGGGCGTTCAGACCAAAGGTAAGAAGACCCGCAGCAACAAGCGTACTGATAAATTTATCGTACGTCGCCGTAGCAAATAATTTTAGAGGATAAGCCATGCCACGTTCTCTCAAGAAAGGTCCTTTTATTGACCTGCACTTGCTGAAGAAGGTAGAGAAAGCGGTGGAAAGCGGAGACAAGAAGCCCCTGCGCACTTGGTCCCGTCGTTCAACGATCTTTCCTAACATGATCGGTTTGACCATCGCTGTCCATAATGGTCGTCAGCACGTTCCAGTCTTTGTTACCGACGAAATGGTTGGTCACAAACTGGGTGAATTCGCACCGACTCGTACTTATCGCGGCCACGCTGCTGATAAAAAAGCGAAGAAGAAATAAGGTAGGAGGAAGAGATGGAAACTTTAGCTCAACATCGCCATGCTCGTTCTTCTGCACAGAAGGTTCGCCTTGTTGCTGACCTGATTCGCGGTAAGAAAGTGTCGCAGGCCCTGGACATCCTGACCTATACCAACAAGAAAGCTGCGGTATTGGTCAAGAAAGTACTGGAATCTGCCATTGCTAACGCTGAACACAACGATGGCGCTGACATCGACGATCTGAAAGTCGCGAAAATTTTCGTAGATGAAGGCCCAAGCATGAAGCGCATTATGCCGCGTGCGAAAGGTCGTGCAGATCGCATCCTGAAGCGCACCAGCCACATTACTGTGGTTGTGTCCGATCGCTGAGACTCTGGAGACTAGCAATGGGTCAGAAAGTACATCCTAATGGTATTCGCCTGGGTATTGTAAAACCATGGAACTCTACCTGGTTTGCGAACACCAAAGAATTCGCTGACAACCTGGACAGCGATTTTAAAGTACGTCAGTACCTGACTAAGGAACTGGCTAAAGCGTCTGTATCTCGTATCGTTATCGAGCGTCCAGCTAAGAGCATCCGTGTGACTATTCACACTGCTCGCCCTGGTATCGTTATCGGTAAGAAAGGCGAAGACGTAGAAAAACTGCGCAAGGTCGTAGCGGATATCGCTGGCGTTCCTGCACAGATCAATATCGCTGAAGTTCGTAAGCCTGAACTGGACGCTAAATTGGTTGCTGACAGCATCACTTCTCAGCTGGAACGTCGTGTTATGTTCCGTCGTGCTATGAAGCGTGCTGTACAGAACGCAATGCGTCTGGGCGCTAAGGGTATCAAAGTTGAAGTTAGCGGCCGTCTGGGCGGCGCGGAAATCGCACGTACCGAATGGTACCGCGAAGGTCGCGTACCGCTGCACACTCTGCGTGCTGACATCGACTACAACACCTCTGAAGCGCACACCACTTACGGTGTAATCGGCGTTAAGGTATGGATCTTCAAAGGTGAGATCCTGGGTGGTATGGCTGCTGTTGAACAACCGGAAAAACCGGCTGCTCAACCTAAAAAGCAGCAGCGTAAAGGCCGTAAATAAGGAGCGTCGCTGATGTTACAACCAAAGCGTACAAAATTCCGTAAAGTGCACAAAGGCCGCAACCGTGGTCTGGCGCAGGGTACGGATGTTAGCTTCGGCACTTTCGGTCTGAAAGCTGTTGGCCGTGGTCGTCTGACTGCACGTCAGATCGAAGCAGCACGTCGTGCAATGACCCGTGCAGTTAAGCGTCAAGGTAAGATCTGGATCCGTGTATTCCCGGACAAACCGATCACCGAGAAGCCACTGGAAGTTCGTATGGGTAAAGGTAAAGGTAACGTGGAGTACTGGGTTGCCTTGATCCAACCGGGCAAAGTCCTTTATGAAATGGACGGTGTTCCGGAAGAGCTGGCCCGTGAAGCCTTCGGCCTGGCAGCAGCGAAACTGCCTATCAAAACCACCTTTGTAACTAAGACGGTGATGTAATGAAAGCAAAAGAGCTGCGTGAAAAAAGCGTTGAAGAGCTGAACGCTGAGCTGCTGAACCTGCTGCGTGAGCAGTTCAACCTGCGTATGCAGGCTGCAAGTGGCCAGCTGCAACAGACTCACCTGCTGAAGCAAGTGCGTCGCAATGTTGCGCGCGTTAAGACTTTACTGACTCAGAAGGCGGGTGCGTAATGACCGATAAAATCCGTACTCTGCAAGGTCGTGTTGTTAGCGATAAAATGGAGAAATCCATTGTTGTAGCTATCGAACGTTTTGTGAAACACCCGATCTACGGTAAATTCATCAAGCGTACGACCAAACTGCACGTACATGACGAGAACAACGAATGTGGTATCGGCGACAAGGTTGAAATCCGTGAATGCCGTCCACTGTCCAAGACTAAGTCCTGGACGCTGGTTCGCGTTGTAGAGAAAGCGGTTCTGTAATAGAGTACGCATTCTCAATACGAATAAACGGCTCAGCAATGAGCCGTTTATTTTTTCTACCCATATTGCAGAAGCGGTGTTATAATGCCGCGCCCTCGATATGGGGCTTTTTAACGGCTCTGATTTTAGAGTCTCAGGTAGTAGTTGACATTAGCGGAGCACTAAAATGATCCAAGAACAGACTATGCTGAACGTCGCCGACAACTCCGGTGCACGTCGCGTAATGTGTATCAAGGTTCTGGGTGGCTCGCACCGTCGCTACGCAGGCGTAGGCGACATCATCAAGATCACCATCAAGGAAGCAATTCCACGTGGTAAGGTCAAAAAAGGTGATGTGCTGAAGGCGGTAGTGGTGCGCACCAAGAAGGGTGTTCGTCGCCCTGACGGTTCTGTCATTCGCTTCGATGGTAATGCATGCGTTATTTTAAACAATAACAGCGAGCAGCCTATCGGCACGCGTATCTTTGGGCCGGTAACTCGTGAACTTCGTACTGAGAAGTTCATGAAAATTATCTCTCTGGCACCAGAAGTACTCTAAGGAGCGAATCATGGCAGCGAAAATCCGTCGTGATGACGAAGTTATCGTGTTAACCGGTAAAGATAAAGGTAAACGCGGTAAAGTAAAAAATGTTCTGTCTTCCGGCAAACTCGTCGTTGAAGGTATCAACCTGGTTAAGAAACATCAGAAGCCGGTTCCGGCCCTGAACCAACCAGGCGGCATCGTTGAAAAAGAAGCTGCTATTCAGGTTTCTAACGTTGCAATCTTCAATGCGGCTACCGGTAAGGCTGACCGTGTAGGCTTTAGATTCGAAGACGGCAAAAAAGTCCGTTTCTTCAAGTCTAACAGCGAAACTATCAAGTAATTTGGAGTAGTACGATGGCGAAACTGCATGATTACTACAAAGACGAAGTAGTTAACAAACTCATGACTGAGTTTAGCTACAATTCTGTCATGCAAGTCCCTCGGGTCGAGAAGATCACCCTGAACATGGGTGTTGGTGAAGCGATCGCTGACAAGAAACTGCTGGATAACGCAGCAGCTGACCTGACAGCAATCTCCGGTCAAAAACCGCTGATCACCAAAGCACGCAAATCTGTTGCAGGCTTCAAAATCCGTCAGGGCTATCCGATCGGCTGTAAAGTAACTCTGCGTGGCGAACGCATGTGGGAGTTCCTTGAGCGCCTGATCACTATTGCTGTTCCACGTATCCGTGACTTCCGTGGCTTGTCCGCTAAGTCTTTCGACGGTCGTGGTAACTACAGCATGGGTGTCCGTGAGCAGATCATCTTCCCAGAAATCGACTACGATAAAGTCGACCGCGTGCGTGGTTTGGATATTACCATTACCACTACTGCGAAATCTGATGAAGAAGGCCGTGCTCTGCTGGCTGCCTTTGACTTCCCGTTCCGCAAGTAAGGTAGGGTTACTGAATGGCTAAGCAATCAATGAAAGCACGCGAAGTAAAGCGCGTAGCTTTAGCTGATAAATTCTTCGCTAAACGCGCTGAACTGAAAGCGATCATTTCTGATGTGAACGCTTCCGACGAAGATCGTTGGAATGCGGTTCTCAAGCTGCAGTCTCTGCCGCGTGATTCCAGCCCGTCTCGTCAGCGTAACCGCTGTCGTCAAACAGGTCGTCCACATGGTTATGTGGGCAAGTTTGGGTTGAGCCGTATCAAACTGCGTGAAGCCGCCATGCGCGGTGAAGTACCAGGCTTGAAAAAGGCTAGCTGGTAATTACCAATTGAATCACGGGAGTAAAGACAGATGAGCATGCAAGATCCGATCGCGGATATGCTGACCCGTATCCGTAACGGTCAGGCCGCGAACAAAGTTGCGGTCACCATGCCTTCCGCCAAGCTGAAAGTGGCAATTGCCAACGTGCTGAAGGAAGAAGGTTTTATCGAAGATTTTAAAGTTGAAGGCGACACCAAGCCGGAACTGGAACTTACTCTCAAGTATTTCCAGGGTAAAGCTGTTGTAGAAAGCATTCAGCGTGTCAGCCGCCCAGGCCTGCGCATCTATAAGAAAAAAGATGAGCTGCCAAAAGTAATGGCTGGTCTTGGTATCGCAGTTGTTTCTACCTCTAAAGGTGTTATGACTGATCGTGCAGCGCGCCAGGCTGGTCTTGGTGGCGAAATTATCTGCTACGTAGCCTAATCGGAGGAAAGAATGTCTCGTGTTGCTAAAGCACCGGTCGTTATTCCTGCCGGCGTTGATGTCAAAATCGACGGTCAGGTTATTACGATCAAAGGTAAAAACGGCGAGCTGACTCGTACCCTCAACAAAGCTGTTGAAGTTAAACATGCAGATAACGCTCTGACCTTCGGTCCACGTGATGGTTTCGTGGATGGATGGGCTCAGGCTGGTACCGCGCGTGCCCTGCTGAACTCAATGGTTGTTGGTGTTACCGAAGGCTTCACTAAAAAGCTTCAGCTGGTTGGTGTAGGTTATCGTGCAGCTATCAAAGGGAATGCAGTAGGCCTGTCTCTGGGCTTCTCACACCCTGTTGAGCATCCGCTGCCGGCCGGAATCACTGCAGAATGCCCGACTCAGACTGAAATCGTGCTGAAAGGCGCTGATAAACAGCTGATCGGTCAGGTTGCAGCAGATCTGCGCGCCTACCGTCGTCCTGAGCCTTATAAAGGCAAGGGTGTTCGTTACGCCGACGAAGTCGTGCGTACCAAAGAGGCTAAGAAGAAGTAAGGTAACACTATGGATAAGAAATCTGCTCGTATCCGTCGTGCGACCCGCGCACGCCGCAAGCTCAAAGAGCTGGGTGCAACTCGCCTGGTGGTACATCGTACCCCGCGTCATATTTACGCACAGGTAATTGCACCGAACGGTTCTGAAGTTCTGGTAGCTGCTTCTACTGTAGAAAAAGCTATCTCAGAACAATTGAAGTATACCGGTAACAAAGACGCCGCTGCAGCTGTAGGTAAAGCTGTTGCAGAACGCGCTCTGGAAAAAGGCATCAGCAATGTTTCCTTTGACCGTTCCGGGTTCCAATATCATGGTCGTGTCCAGGCACTGGCAGATGCTGCCCGTGAAGCTGGCCTTCAGTTCTAAGGTAGAGGTGTAAGATGGCTCACATCGAAAAACAGGCTGGCGAACTGCAGGAAAAGCTGATCGCGGTAAACCGCGTATCTAAAACCGTTAAAGGTGGTCGTATTTTCTCCTTCACAGCTCTGACTGTAGTGGGTGATGGTAACGGTCGCGTTGGTTTTGGTTACGGTAAAGCGCGTGAAGTTCCAGCAGCGATCCAGAAAGCGATGGAAAAAGCCCGTCGCAATATGATTAACGTCGCGCTGAACAACGGTACCCTGCAACACCCAGTTAAAGGTGTTCACACGGGTTCTCGTGTATTCATGCAGCCAGCTTCCGAAGGTACCGGTATCATCGCCGGTGGTGCAATGCGCGCCGTTCTGGAAGTTGCTGGAGTTCATAACGTTCTGGCTAAAGCATATGGTTCCACCAACCCGATCAACGTGGTTCGTGCAACTATTGATGGCCTGGAAAATATGAATTCTCCAGAAATGGTCGCTGCCAAGCGTGGTAAATCCGTTGAAGAAATTCTGGGGTAATTGACCATGGCAAAGACTATTAAAATCACTCAAACCCGCAGTGCAATCGGTCGTCTGCCGAAACACAAGGCAACGCTGCTTGGCCTGGGTCTGCGTCGTATTGGTCATACCGTTGAGCGCGAGGATACTCCTGCTGTTCGTGGTATGGTCAACGCGGTTTACTTCATGGTTAAAGTTGAGGAGTAAGAGATGCGTTTAAATACTCTGTCTCCGGCCGAAGGCTCTAAAAAGGCGGGTAAACGCCTGGGTCGTGGTATCGGTTCTGGCCTCGGCAAAACCGGTGGTCGTGGTCACAAAGGTCAGAACTCTCGTTCTGGCGGTGGCGTACGTCGCGGTTTCGAGGGTGGCCAGATGCCACTGTACCGTCGTCTGCCGAAGTTCGGCTTCACCTCTCGCAAAGCAGCGATTACAGCGGAAATCCGTCTGTCTGACCTGGCGAAAGTTGAAGGCGGCGTTGTAGACCTGAATACGCTGAAAGCAGCTAACATTATCGGTATCCAGATCGAGTTCGCGAAAGTGATCCTGTCTGGTGAAGTTTCTACTCCGGTAACTGTTCGTGGCCTGCGTGTTACTAAAGGTGCTCGTGCTGCTATCGAAGCTGCTGGCGGTAAAATTGAGGAATAAGTAGCAGATGGCTAAGCAACCGGGATTAGATTTTCAAAGTGCCAAAGGTGGATTTGGCGAGCTGAAACGCAGACTGCTGTTTGTAATCGGCGCGCTGATTGTGTTCCGTATTGGCTCTTTTATTCCGATCCCTGGTATTGATGCCGCTGTACTTGCCAAACTGCTTGAGCAACAGCGAGGCACCATCATTGAAATGTTCAACATGTTCTCTGGTGGTGCTCTCAGCCGTGCTTCTATTTTCGCACTGGGTATTATGCCGTACATTTCGGCATCGATTATTATCCAACTGCTGACGGTCGTTCATCCGGCCCTGGCAGAGTTGAAGAAAGAAGGGGAGTCTGGACGTCGTAAGATTAGCCAGTACACCCGTTACGGCACTCTGGTGCTGGCAATATTCCAGTCGATCGGTATTGCTACCGGTCTTCCGAATATGCCTGGTATGCAGGGCCTGGTATTAAACCCAGGCTTTGCATTCTATTTCACCGCTGTTGTAAGTCTGGTCACAGGGACCATGTTCCTGATGTGGCTCGGCGAACAGATTACTGAACGAGGTATCGGTAACGGTATCTCAATCATTATCTTCGCCGGTATCGTTGCGGGTCTCCCGCCGGCCATCGCCCATACTATCGAGCAAGCGCGTCAAGGCGACCTGCACTTCCTCCTGTTGCTGTTGGTTGCAGTATTAGTATTTGCAGTGACGTTCTTTGTTGTCTTCGTTGAACGTGGTCAACGCCGCATTGTGGTGAACTACGCTAAACGTCAGCAGGGTCGTCGTGTCTATGCTGCACAGAGCACACATTTACCGCTGAAAGTGAATATGGCGGGGGTTATCCCGGCTATCTTCGCTTCCAGTATTATTCTGTTCCCGGCAACCATCGCGTCATGGTTCGGGGGCGGTACTGGTTGGAACTGGCTGACAACAATTTCGCTGTATTTGCAGCCTGGGCAACCACTTTATGTGTTACTCTATGCGTCTGCGATCATCTTCTTCTGTTTCTTCTACACGGCGTTGGTCTTCAACCCGCGTGAAACAGCAGATAACCTGAAGAAGTCCGGTGCATTTGTACCAGGAATTCGTCCGGGAGAGCAAACGGCGAAGTATATCGATAAAGTAATGACTCGCCTGACTTTGGTTGGTGCGCTTTATATTACTTTTATCTGCCTGATCCCGGAGTTCATGCGTGATGCAATGAAAGTACCGTTCTACTTCGGTGGGACCTCACTGCTTATCGTTGTTGTCGTGATTATGGACTTTATGGCTCAAGTGCAAACTCTGATGATGTCCAGTCAGTATGAGTCTGCATTGAAGAAGGCGAACCTGAAAGGCTACGGCCGCTAAATGGTCGTCTGAGAAGTTACGGAGAGTAAAAATGAAAGTTCGTGCTTCCGTCAAGAAATTATGCCGTAACTGCAAAATCGTTAAGCGTGATGGTGTCATCCGTGTGATTTGCAGTGCCGAGCCGAAGCATAAACAGCGCCAAGGCTGATTATTTCGCATATTTTTCTTGCAAAGTTGGGTTGAGCTGGCTAGATTAGCCAGCCAATCTTTTGTATGTCTGTACGTTTCCATTTGAGTATCCTGAAAACGGGCTTTTCAGCATGGTGCGTACATATTAAATAGTAGGAGTGCATAGTGGCCCGTATAGCAGGCATTAACATTCCTGATCAGAAACATGCTGTGATCGCATTAACTTCGATCTACGGCGTCGGCAAGACCCGTTCCAAAGCCATTCTGGCTGCAGCGGGTATCGCTGAAGATGTTAAGATCAGTGAGCTGTCTGAAGAACAAATCGACACGCTGCGTGACGAAGTTGCCAAATTTGTCGTTGAAGGTGATCTGCGCCGTGAAATCAGCATGAGCATCAAGCGCCTGATGGATCTTGGTTGCTATCGCGGTTTGCGTCATCGTCGTGGTCTGCCAGTGCGCGGTCAGCGTACTAAGACCAACGCACGTACCCGTAAGGGTCCGCGCAAACCGATCAAGAAATAATCGGGGTGATTGAATAATGGCAAAGGCACCAGTTCGTGCACGTAAACGTGTAAGAAAACAAGTCTCTGACGGCGTGGCTCATATCCATGCTTCTTTCAACAACACCATCGTTACTATTACTGATCGTCAGGGTAACGCATTGGGTTGGGCAACAGCCGGTGGTTCCGGTTTCCGTGGTTCTCGCAAATCCACTCCGTTCGCAGCTCAGGTTGCAGCAGAGCGTTGCGCTGAAGCCGTAAAAGAATACGGCATCAAGAATCTGGAAGTTATGGTTAAAGGTCCGGGTCCGGGTCGTGAATCTACTGTTCGCGCTCTGAACGCCGCTGGTTTCCGCATCACGAATATTACTGATGTGACTCCGATCCCTCATAACGGTTGTCGTCCGCCGAAAAAACGTCGCGTATAACGCTCGTTTTTTAGGTTAGTTGGAGATAGAAAATGGCAAGATATTTGGGTCCTAAGCTCAAGCTGAGCCGTCGTGAGGGCACCGACTTATTCCTTAAGTCTGGCGTTCGCGCGATCGATACCAAGTGTAAAATTGAACAAGCTCCTGGCCAGCACGGTGCGCGTAAACCGCGTCTGTCTGACTATGGTGTGCAGTTGCGTGAAAAGCAAAAAGTTCGCCGTATCTACGGTGTGCTGGAGCGTCAGTTCCGTAACTACTATAAAGAAGCAGCACGTCTGAAAGGCAACACAGGTGAAAACCTGCTGGCTCTGCTGGAAGGTCGTCTGGACAACGTTGTATACCGTATGGGCTTCGGCGCGACTCGTGCTGAATCACGCCAGTTGGTTAGCCATAAAGCAATCATGGTAAACGGTCGTGTTGTTAACATCGCTTCTTATCAGGTTAAAGCGAATGACGTTGTTAGCATTCGTGAGAAAGCGAAAAAGCAATCTCGCGTGAAAGCCGCTCTGGAGCTGGCTGAGCAGCGTGAAAAGCCAACCTGGCTGGAAGTTGATGCTGGCAAGATGGAAGGTACGTTCAAGCGTCAGCCTGAGCGTTCTGATCTGTCTGCGGACATTAACGAACACCTGATCGTCGAGCTTTACTCCAAGTAAAGCTTAGTACCAAAGAGAGGACACAATGCAGGGTTCTGTGACAGAGTTTCTAAAACCGCGCCTGGTAGATATCGAGCAAGTGAGTTCGACGCACGCCAAGGTGACCCTTGAGCCTTTAGAGCGTGGCTTTGGCCATACTCTGGGTAACGCACTGCGCCGTATTCTGCTCTCATCGATGCCGGGTTGCGCGGTGACCGAGGTTGAGATTGATGGTGTACTTCATGAGTACAGCACCAAAGAAGGCGTTCAGGAAGATATCCTTGAAATCCTGCTCAACCTGAAAGGGCTGGCGGTGAGAGTTCAGGGTAAAGATGAAGTTATTCTTACTCTGAATAAATCTGGCATTGGCCCTGTGACTGCAGCCGACATCACCCACGACGGTGATGTTGAAATCGTCAAGCCGCAGCACGTGATCTGCCACCTGACCGATGAGAACGCAGCTATTAGCATGCGTATCAAAGTTCAGCGCGGTCGTGGTTATGTGCCGGCTTCTGCCCGAATTCATTCGGAAGAAGATGAGCGCCCAATCGGCCGTCTGCTGGTCGACGCATGCTACAGCCCTGTAGAGCGTATTGCCTACAATGTTGAAGCAGCGCGTGTAGAACAGCGTACCGACCTGGACAAGCTGGTCATCGAAATGGAAACCAATGGCACAATCGATCCTGAAGAGGCGATTCGTCGTGCGGCAACCATCCTGGCAGAACAACTGGAAGCTTTCGTTGACTTACGTGATGTACGTCAGCCGGAAGTGAAAGAAGAGAAACCAGAATTCGATCCGATCCTGCTGCGCCCTGTTGACGATCTGGAATTGACTGTCCGCTCTGCTAACTGCCTCAAGGCAGAAGCTATCCACTATATCGGTGATCTGGTACAGCGTACCGAGGTTGAGTTGCTGAAAACGCCGAACCTGGGTAAAAAATCTCTTACCGAGATTAAAGACGTGCTGGCTTCACGTGGTCTGTCTCTGGGCATGCGCCTGGAAAACTGGCCACCAGCAAGCATTGCTGACGAGTAACCGGATCACAGGTTAAGGTTTTACTGAGAAGGATAAGGTCATGCGCCATCGTAAGAGTGGTCGTCAACTGAACCGCAACAGCAGCCATCGCCAGGCTATGTTCCGCAACATGGCAGGTTCACTGGTTCGTCATGAAATCATCAAGACGACCCTGCCTAAAGCGAAAGAGCTGCGTCGCGTAGTTGAGCCGCTGATTACTCTTGCCAAGACTGACAGCGTTGCTAATCGTCGTCTGGCATTCGCCCGTACTCGTGATAACGAGATCGTGGCAAAACTGTTTAACGAACTGGGCCCGCGTTTCGCGAGCCGTGCCGGTGGTTACACTCGCATTCTGAAGTGTGGCTTCCGTGCAGGCGACAACGCGCCGATGGCTTACATCGAGCTGGTTGATCGTTCAGAGAAAGCAGAAGCTGCTGCAGAGTAATCTGTAGTAACGTAAAAAAACCCGCCTCGGCGGGTTTTTTTATATCCGCAGAATCTCCACTTATCTACAATGTCTGTATCTTTTCTGCTCATCCCCTGGAGTTCATTATGTGGTTGCTCGATCAGTGGGCTGAACGCCATATTAGCGATGCCCAAAACAAAGGCGAGTTTGAAAATCTCCCCGGTAGCGGTGAGCCACTGGTGCTGGACGATAATTCACACATTCCCCCTGAATTACGGGCCGGTTATCGCTTACTGAAAAACGCAGGTTGTTTACCCCCTGAACTTCAGCAACGCAATGAAGCCGTCGAGCTTGCCGATCTGCTTAAAGGCATTCATAAGAATGACCCGCGGTACTCCGAAATCAGTCGTCGGTTAGCGCTCATCGAGCTAAAACTGCGCCAGACGGGAATGAATACTGACTTTTTGCATGGTGAGTACAGTGAAAGGTTAATGCAAAAAATAAACGAGGAGTAGCCATGTACCGCATAGGTGAACTTGCGAAGCTTGCTAACGTAACGCCGGATACTATCCGCTACTACGAAAAGCAGCAGATGATCGATCATGAGGTCAGAACAGAAGGTGGATTTCGCCTTTATACGGATAACGACCTGCAACGCCTTCGTTTTATCCGCTATGCCCGGCAACTCGGCTTCACGCTGGAGTCGATCCGTGAACTGCTGTCGATCCGTATCGATCCTGAACATCATACGTGTCAGGAATCTAAAAGCATCGTTCAGGCCCGGCTGGATGAAGTTGAAGGACGAATTCAGGAGCTGCAGGCCATGCAACGATCTCTACAAAGGCTGAATGACGCGTGCTGCGGTACTGCTCACAGCAGTGTTTATTGCTCAATACTGGAAGCCCTTGAACAGGGCGCCAGTAGTGAAACTCAGGGTTGTTGATTTTTTATCAGCCACGGACTAGACTCCCGCCGACATTAACTATGCTCAGGAGAAATGATGAGCCGCTATCAGCATACTAAGGGACAAATTAAGGATAACGCCATTGAGGCATTGCTTCACGACCCGCTTTTTAGACAGCGTGTTGAGAAGAACAAGAAGGGAAAAGGGAGTTATTTGCGTAAAGGTAAACATGCACAACGTGGTAACTGGGAGGCCAGTGGCAAGCAAGCTAATCGCTTTTTTACCACTGGCCTTTCTGTTTCTCTCGCCTCATTAAACGCGGTTATTCTGCTCTTTTAACAGATCGCGAATTTCAGTCAGTAAGACTTCTTCTTTAGTTGGTGCTGGCGGGGCAGCAGCCGGTTCTTCTTTTTTACGGTTAAGTCTGTTGATAAGTTTGATCGCCATGAAAATGGCAAATGCCACGATCACGAAATCAAATACGTTCTGAATGAATACGCCGTAGTGCATTACAACCGCAGGGATATCGCCCTGAGCTTCCCGAAGGGTAAAGGCGAATTGTTTGAAATCAATGCCTCCAATCAACAGTCCTAACGGCGGCATAATAATGTCGGCGACTAATGATGAAACGATCTTACCGAACGCCGCACCAATAATGACACCCACAGCCAAATCCACCACATTCCCGCGCATCGCAAATTCGCGAAATTCTTTAATAAAACTCATTATGTTCTCCTTGTGCCAGCTGACGCCTATAAGTTTAACAAATGATTAGCTAATTGCCATTGGGGATAAATAATCGTTATGAAAAATAAAAGGCATGAAAATTAGAAGGTTAATATTTGGGTGCCCTCGTCTGAGCACCCAAATCATTACAGGAAGAACGGGCTTGGCTGGAATAAACGCTCGACGTCGGTAATAAATTTTTTATCGGTCAGGAACATAATAACGTGGTCACCCTGCTCAATACGTAAATAATCATTGGCGATCATCACATCATTACCTCGCACTACTGCGCCGATAATGGTGCCTGGTGGAAGTTTAATTTCATCGATTGCGCGACCAACAACGCGTGACGTCGTTTCATCCCCGTGAGCGACGGCTTCAATGGCTTCAGCAACACCACGACGAAGAGATGACACGCCGACAATATCCGCTTTACGCACATGGCTTAGCAGGGCAGAGATGGTGGCTTGCTGGGGTGAAATAGCAATATCAATTACGCTACCCTGTACCAGATCGACATAAGCCTTACGCTGGATAAGCACCATAACTTTTTTCGCCCCCATACGTTTAGCGAGCATGGCGGACATAATATTCGCTTCGTCGTCGTTGGTGACGGCAATAAAAAGATCAACCTGATCGATATGCTCTTCGGCCAGCAATTCCTGATCCGAAGCATCGCCATAAAACACGATGGTATTCTGAAGTTTTTCAGCCAGCTCTGACGCGCGTTGTTGATCCCGTTCGATCAGCTTCACGCTGTAGTCTTTTTCCAGCCGTCTCGCCAGACCTGCGCCAATATTACCGCCGCCAACCAGCATAATACGTTTATACGGTTTTTCGAGACGCTGTAGTTCACTCATCACCGCACGGATATGCTGAGAAGCCGCAATAAAGAAGACTTCATCCCCGGCTTCTACAATGGTGGAACCTTGCGGACGAATAGGTCTGTCGTGACGGAAAATCGCCGCAACACGCGTATCGATATGTGGCATATGCTCGCGCATTGTCGACAGGGCATTACCAATCAGCGGGCCCCCGTAATAAGCCTTCACGACCGCCAGGCTTACTTTCCCTTCAGCAAAGTTCACAACCTGCAACGCGCCCGGGTACTCAATCAGACGATAAATACTGTCGATAACCAGCTGTTCAGGCGCAATAAGATGGTCGATGGGTACTGCTTCGGAATTAAACAGCTTTTCCGCATCCCGGACATAGTCCGGAGAACGAATGCGGGCGATGCGGTTTGGGGTGTTGAAAAGCGAGTAGGCCACCTGACATGCAACCATGTTGGTTTCATCAGAACTGGTTACTGCAACCAGCATGTCGGCATCGTCCGCGCCCGCTTCCCGAAGCACACGTGGATGAGAGCCGTGCCCCTGAACAACGCGGAGGTCGAACTTGTCCTGCAAAACGCGCAGGCGATCGCCATTGGTATCCACAATGGTGATATCGTTGTTTTCGCCCACGAGATTTTCCGCCAGCGTTCCGCCAACTTGCCCTGCGCCCAGAATGATAATTTTCATCTTTCGTGACCTGTTCTCAACATCACTCTTTGATTAGCTTAGCGTAAAAGAAGCCATCACCCTCTTCTGCGCCCGGCAGGTTTTGCAGACCCGGGTGCTCAGGCGTTCCCGTATCGTGCAGCGTAGCGTCCGGGGTGCGTTTCAGGAAAGCCGCAATTTGCTGACTGTTCTCTTCCGTGAGAACAGAGCAGGTTGCATACACCAGGGTTCCGCCGGGTTTGAGATGCGGCCAGATGGCATCCAGAATTTCGGATTGCAACTGGGCAAGCTCCTTGATATCACGATCGCGACGCAGCCATTTGATATCGGGATGACGACGAATCACGCCGGTTGCTGAGCAGGGGGCGTCCAGCAAAATGCGATCGAACCGGGTATCACCACACCAGTCAGCGGGTTTGCGTCCATCGCCTTGCTTAACCTGTGCTTTCATACCCAGACGCTTAAGGTTGTCATAGACGCGTGAAAGGCGCTGCTCATCAACATCCACGGCCATCACGCTGGCCTGCGGCGCCACTTCCAGGATGTGCGTTGTTTTCCCCCCTGGCGCTGCACAGAGATCGAGGATCTGCTCCCCGTCTTTCGGCTCAAGCCAGGTCATGCAGCCCTGAGCAGATGCGTCCTGTACCGTTACCCAGCCCTCTTCAAAACCGGGTAATGCATGTACCGGTGCAGGGGAGGCTAAACGAACCGCATCAGGATAAGCAGCGTGTGTGAAGCCGCTCATTCCGGCCTCTTCCAGCAGGGCCAGCCATGCGTCGCGTGTATGATGGTTACGATTGACGCGTAACCACATCGGCGGACGTTGATTATTGGCATCCACAATGTCTTGCCATTGCTGTGGGTAGGCTTTTTTAAGGCGATTCAGCAGCCATTCAGGGTGAAGGAAGCGCGCTTCGCTTTGCGCAAATTCTGCCAGCAGTTCGTCCTGCTGACGCTGGAACTGACGCAGCACGCCGTTGATCAATCCTTTTAGCTGAGGACGTTTAATCGCAACGGCACCCTCCACTGTCTCGGCCAGCGCAGCATGAGGTGGAATGCGGGTATGAAGAAGCTGGTAGAAACCGACCATGATCAAATAATGCACGGTACGCTGCTTGCCGCTCATCGGGCGTGACATCAGCTTGTTAATCAACCACTCAAGCTGAGAGAGGGTGCGCAGCACGCCAAAGCACAGCTCCTGGAGCAGGGCTTTGTCTTTATCGGAAACCTTTTGTTGCAGTGGAGGCAGGACATTACTCAGTGACTGGCCCTGCTCGATAACCTGCTCAACGGCCTGAGCCGCCATAGTGCGTAGATTTTGTCTTTTCATAACCGTAAAAATAAAAATGCCCGGAAACACCGGGCCTTAAGAATAAATTTGTTCAGGCAAGGCGATTGCCAGGGATGAACCATTCACGACGAGAATTTAATAGATCCTGCGCGCTCATTGCCTTTTTACCGGCCGGTTGCAGCGATTCAAGATTCAGTATCCCTTCTCCGGTCGCAACCTGGATACCGTTTTTGCTGGCGTCGATAATCGTACCGGGCTCTGCCGATGCATTGCCGTTAATAACTGAAGCTTTCCAGACTTTCACTGGCTGCTCATCAATCATCAACCAGCTCATCGGCCATGGATTAAAGGCGCGGATGCAGCGTTCGAGTTGAGCTGCTGACAGGGACCAGTCGATCCGGGCTTCTTCTTTACTCAGTTTCTCAGCATAGGTCACCTGTGCCTCATCCTGCACTTCAGGTGTCGCTGTATTGTCAGCAAGCTGTTGCAGCGTCTCAATCAGCCCCTGCGGGCCGAGATCCGCCAGCTTGTCATACAGCGTGGCGCTGGTATCTTCTGCGGTGATGGGACACGCCAGTTTATACAGCATGTCGCCCGTGTCTAAACCTACGTCCATCTTCATGATTGTCACGCCAATTTCAGCATCGCCTGCCCACAGAGCGCGCTGAATAGGGGCTGCACCACGCCAGCGTGGGAGCAAAGAACCATGAACGTTAACACAGCCAAGGCGGGGCATATCAAGTACCGCTTTCGGCAGAATGAGGCCGTAAGCCACAACTACCATCACGTCCGCGTTCAGGTCTGCCACTAACTTCTGGTTTTCCTCAGGTCGTAATGACGCAGGCTGGAAAACCGGTAAACCATGTGTTTCTGCCAGTACCTTAACCGGGCCAGGCATCAGTTTTTTACCGCGGCCAGCCGGACGGTCCGGCTGAGTAAATACGCCAACAATCTGATGGCCAGACGTTAACAGCGCGTCGAGATGACGCGCTGCAAAATCAGGGGTACCCGCGAAGATTATACGTAGTGATGTAGACACGTTATTCCTTGTATCCGGGGGCGTTAAGCGCGAGAACGCAAACGATCCAGTTTCTCAACTTTCTGACGAATACGCTGTTGCTTCAGAGGTGAGAGGTAATCGATAAACAGTTTACCGACCAGGTGATCCATCTCATGCTGAATGCAAATTGCCAGCAGATCGTCGGCTTCCAGCTCAAACGGATTGCCGTCACGATCCAGTGCGCGGATTTTAACTTTTTCGGCACGTGGCACCAAAGCGCGCTGTTCAGGGATAGACAGACAGCCTTCCTCAATACCTGTTTCGCCGCTTTTTTCCAGCAGCTCAGGGTTGATCAGCACCAGGCGCTCATCACGATTTTCAGAAACGTCGATCACAATAATACGTTTGTGAATGTCTACCTGGGTCGCGGCAAGGCCAATGCCTTCTTCAGCGTACATGGTATCGAACATATCATCGACGATACGCTGAATTTCTGCATTCACTTCTTTAACCGGTTCCGCGACGATGCGAAGGCGCTCGTCAGGAATATGTAACACTTGCAAAACTGCCATAAATTTCCAGAGTCGTGTTCAGGAGTTGATAAGAATATTACTTCTATTCTAGACAAATCCCCGGTCGATTGACAGCATCAGTGACCAATCGCAAAGATTGCTGAGGCTGCTTATGGCAGGGAAAAGGATGACGTCCACAGAGATATGGTTACGGCTTATAAACATCGGGTCGTTATACGGTGATGCGATGCTGGAGATTGCGCAGAGGCTGCTTCGCCAGGCAACCGTCGATGCTGAAGCCGTCAACGCGTCAGGGCTTTCGCCCAAACATGCCGTAAAGTTTTTTTCGTTCAGCGAGAGTGAGCTTGAACGTAGTCTGGAATGGCTGGAACACGCCGACAACCACCTTCTCACGGCGGATGATCCTCGCTTCCCGCCATTGTTGCGTTCTATCCCTGATTTTCCCGGGGCGCTATTTGTGAGAGGCCGCGTTGACGTGCTTAATAGCATGCAGCTTGCGGTAGTGGGCAGCCGTGCGCCCTCGTGGTATGGCGAGCGTTGGGGGAAAATGCTGAGCGAACAGCTGTCCCAATGTGGCTTTACGATCACCAGTGGCCTGGCTTGCGGCATCGACGGTGTAGCACATCATGCGGCGTTGTCCGCAAAAGGGCGAAGTGTCGCCGTGCTTGGCAATGGTCTTTTTAGTCTCTATCCGCGTCGTCATCATATTCTGGCTGAGCAACTTATTGCTTCAGAGGGGGCAATAGTGTCTGAGTTTTCACTCTCAACACCGCCCAGACCGGGTAACTTTCCACGGCGTAACCGGATCATCAGTGGGTTAAGCCAGGGTGTGCTGGTGGTCGAAGCTGCGATTCGGAGTGGATCGCTGGTTACCGCAAGGTGCGCACTGGAGCAGGGGCGTGAAGTTTTTGCGCTGCCCGGCCCGTTGGGGAACCCCGGCTGCGAAGGCCCTCACTGGCTGATAAAACAGGGGGCGACGCTGGTGACCTGCAAAGAAGATATCCTTGAAAATTTGCAGTATGGACTGCATTGGTTGCAGGATGATCTCCAAAAGCGACATATTTCATCGGATCAGGAGGCAGTAGCATTGCCATTTCCCAAGCTCCTGGCTAACGTAGGAGATGAGGTAACACCTGTTGACGTTGTCGCTGAACGTGCCGGCCAACCTGTGCCAGTAACGGTAGCACAGCTACTCGAACTGGAGTTAGCAGGGTGGATCGCAGCTGTACCCGGCGGCTATGTCCGATTAAGGAGGGCATGCCATGTTCGACGTACTGATGTATTTGTTTGAGACTTACATCCACAACGAAGCAGAAATGCAGGTGGATCAGGACAAATTAACACGGGATCTGACCGACGCAGGTTTTGAGCGGGAAGATATATATAATGCGTTGATGTGGCTGGATAAGTTGGCTGATTATCAGGACGGCCTCGCCGAACCGATGCAGCTTGCTTCTGACCCATTGTCTGTGCGCATCTATACAGCTGAAGAGTGTGAAAGGCTGGATGCCAGCTGCCGGGGATTCATTTTATTCCTCGAGCAGATTCAGGTGCTAAACCTCGAAACGAGAGAGATGGTGATAGAGCGCGTCATGGCGCTGGATACTGCTGAGTTTGAACTGGAAGATCTGAAATGGGTGATCCTGATGGTTCTGTTCAACATTCCAGGCTGTGAAAATGCCTATCAGCAAATGGAAGAATTACTCTTTGAAGTGAATGAAGGTATGCTGCATTAATTCTATGTGCAGCAACAAGAGTTGTTATGGCCAAATCAGCACTCTTCACGGTGCATAAAAACGAGCCCTGCCCACAATGCGGGGCAGAACTTGTTATTCGGTCCGGGAAACACGGTCCGTTTCTCGGTTGTTCACACTATCCGGAATGTGATTATGTCCGTCCCCTGAAAAGCCAGGCGGATGGACATATCGTCAAAATTCTGGAGGGACAGCTTTGTCCTCTCTGTGGCGGTGAACTGGCGCTGCGGCAGGGGCGGTTCGGGATGTTTATCGGATGCAGCCGCTACCCGGAGTGTGAACATACGGAACAAATTGATAAGCCAGATGAAACGGCAATTGCCTGCCCTCAGTGCCAGCGTGGCCAATTGGTGCAGCGGCGCTCTCGTTATGGCAAGACCTTCCATTCGTGCGATCGCTATCCTGAATGCCAGTTCGTCATCAATTTCAAACCAGTAGCGGGCGTCTGCTCTCATTGCGATTATCCGTTACTTATAGAGAAGAAAACCGCGCAAGGCTTGAAACGCTTTTGCGCCAGTAAACAATGTGGAAAGCCGGTTTCGGCGGATCAAATCAGTGAATAATAACCTGCCATCAGGCTCCATCGCGCAGGCGGTGGAAATCCTGAAAAAAGAAGAAGTCATCGCCTATCCAACAGAAGCCGTTTTCGGGGTCGGGTGTGATCCTGACAGCGAAGTCGCCGTTAACCGTCTGCTGGCGCTAAAACAGCGGCCTGTCGAAAAAGGATTGATTTTGATCGCTGCGAACTACGAGCAGCTTAAGCCTTATATTGATGATTCCATGCTGACACCTGCACAGCGGGAAACCATTTTCTCTGCGTGGCCTGGTCCCGTGACGTTTGTTTTTCCTGCACAGCCGACAACGCCGCGCTGGTTAACCGGGCGTTTCGATTCACTCGCGGTACGCGTCACCGACCATCCGCTGGTGGTGGAGTTATGCCAGGCATTTGGTAAACCTCTGGTTTCAACCAGCGCCAACCTGACCGGGCTTCCCCCTTGTCGGACAACCGAAGAAGTTCTGGCGCAGTTCGGGAATGATTTCCCGGTAGCCGTGGGTGAAACCGGTGGTCGTCTTAACCCGTCAGAAATTCGCGATGCCTTGACCGGCGAACGTTTTCGCCAGGGATAATGTGATGGAAACCTATGCTGTTTTTGGTAACCCGATCGCGCACAGCAAGTCGCCTCTGATCCATCGGCTGTTTGCGGAGCAATTGCATATAGATCACCCGTATGGTCGGGTTCTTGCGCCTGTTGATGCATTTATACCGACGCTGAATAGCTTTTTTGATGCGGGTGGTAAAGGTGCGAACGTCACGGTGCCTTTTAAAGAAGAGGCTTTCGGGCGCGCGGATGAACTGACCGAACGTGCGTCGCTCGCTGGCGCCGTCAATACTCTTAAGCGGCTTGAAGATGGTCGCCTTCTGGGCGATAACACCGATGGGATTGGTTTACTCAGCGATCTGGAGCGATTGTCGTTTATTAAACCAGGCTTTCGGATCCTGCTGATCGGCGCGGGTGGCGCCTCGCGCGGCGTATTGCTTCCTCTTCTTTCGCTGGATTGTGCGGTGACAATCACCAACCGTACTTTCTCCAGAGCAGAAGAGCTGGCGGCGTTGTTCGCACACACAGGCAGCGTAGCTGCGGTAGCACCTGACGATCTCGCGCGTCACGAATTTGATCTTGTGATTAATGCCACCTCAAGCGGTATTAATGGAGAGATCCCGGCGATTCCTGCATCCCTGATTCATTCCCACATCTACGCCTATGACATGTTTTATCAAAAAGGGAAAACGCCCTTTCTGACCTGGTGCGAACAACAGGGGGCAAAACACGTGGCTGATGGTCTGGGAATGCTGGTGGGGCAGGCGGCTCATGCGGTGCTACTCTGGCATGGCGTGTTACCCGCAGTAGAACCGGTGATTGAAAAGCTCAAACAGGAAATGACGGCGTGAATCAGGCGATTCATTTTCCCGACAGAGAAATCTGGGATGAAAACAAGCAAGCGGTTTGTTTCCCGGTGCTGGTGCATGGAATGCAGCTCACCTGTGCGATTAAAGGGGAAACGTTGCTTCAGCGCTTTGGGGGGGCAGATCCGTTAGCGGTCTTTTGCGAAAATCGCTGGGACCTGGAAGAGGATGCCAGCGATTTGATCCGCGATCAGCAGGAAGACGATCAGGGTTGGGTCTGGTTATCCTGATCCAGATAGTCATTTTTCCATTTAACGTAATTGTTCGCTGAGTATTTCAATCCTTCGATCTCCGTCTCTTTTAGGGGGCGGATCTGTTTAACCGGGCTGCCTAAATAGAGATACCCACTTTCAAGACGCTTGTTTTGCGGAACAAGACTCCCTGCGCCAATCATTACGTCATCTTCTACAATGACGCCATCCAGCAAAATCGATCCCATCCCAACGAGAACCCTGTTACCGATCGTGCAGCCGTGGAGCATCACTTTATGGCCGACGGTAACATCTTCCCCAATAATGAGCGGGTTGCCCTCAGGGTTATAAGATGACTTATGAGTCACATGCAACACGCTGCCGTCCTGAATATTGGTGCGTGCACCGATTGCAACGTAGTTAACATCGCCCCGGATCGCGACAAGTGGCCAGATGCTGACATCATCGGCCATGCGAACATCACCAATGACCACGCTGCTGGCATCGATCATCACGCGATCGCCTTTTTGGGGGAACAGATGTTTATAAGGACGTAATACTGCAAACATATCTACCTCGATACAGATGAGCGTTATTAAAGAAGACTTTGATCGTATTCCTGGAGCGAGGCAAGGCAAAATGCGTCAATTTTTAAGCGGATCGGGTGGGTTTTCAGCGAAAAGCACGGAAAATCATCAGTTGGAAAAAAAGATCTAAAAAATACTTGTGCTAAAAACTGGGATCCCTATAATGCGCCTCCATCGACACGGCAGATGTGAATCACTTCACAGACTACCCGGTCGGTTGAAGAGAAAAAATCCTGAAATAACGGGTTGACTCTGAAAGAGGAAAGCGTAATATACGCCACCTCGCGACAGAGCGCTGAAGCGCGTCGCAACTGCTCTTTAACAATTTAT
>NZ_NRIQ01000070.1:0-883 GCF_020224095.1 Enterobacter sp. CCUG 70166 | reverse complement strand
TTTATTTTGTGTATCACGTTCCACCTCATCATCAGAACGGTTCCCGGCCTGCCAAAAGGCTGGGAACCCTATCTGCATTTCTGGCCGGTTGGCCACCTTGGGGTGGGTCAAAATTAATGGCCAGGGCACTGTTGCAAAGTTAGCGATGAGGCAGCCTTTTGTCTTATTCAAAGGCCTTACATTTCAAAAACTCTGCTTACCAGGCGCATTTCGCCCAGGGGATCACCATAATAAAATGCTGAGGCCTGGCCTTTGCGTAGTGCACGCATCACCTCAATACCTTTGATGGTGGCGTAAGCCGTCTTCATGGATTTAAATCCCAGCGTGGCGCCGATTATCCGTTTCAGTTTGCCATGATCGCATTCAATCACGTTGTTCCGGTACTTAATCTGTCGGTGTTCAACGTCAGACGGGCACCGGCCTTCGCGTTTGAGCAGAGCAAGCGCGCGACCATAGGCGGGCGCTTTATCCGTGTTGATGAATCGCGGGATCTGCCACTTCTTCACGTTGTTGAGGATTTTACCCAGAAACCGGTATGCAGCTTTGCTGTTACGACGGGAGGAGAGATAAAAATCGACAGTGCGGCCCCGGCTGTCGACGGCCCGGTACAGATACGCCCAGCGGCCATTGACCTTCACGTAGGTTTCATCCATGTGCCACGGGCAAAGATCGGAAGGGTTACGCCAGTACCAGCGCAGCCGTTTTTCCATTTCAGGCGCATAACGCTGAACCCAGCGGTAAATCGTGGAGTGATCGACATTCACTCCGCGTTCAGCCAGCATCTCCTGCAGCTCACGGTAACTGATGCCGTATTTGCAGTACCAGCGTACGGCCCACAGAATGATGTCACGCTGAAAATGCCGGCCTTTGAATGGGTTCATGT
>NZ_NRIQ01000069.1:0-3819 GCF_020224095.1 Enterobacter sp. CCUG 70166 | reverse complement strand
CGACTATTTGCAACAGTGCCGGCCGAATGTCTGCAGCTCGGTGAATCGGACTTTACGCATGGAGATCTCCTCAGAGGACATAATTAGTATGTCGGAGGATCTCTAAAAGTGAATGGTTCGTTTTGCAGGGATACTTACATGGGGAAACAAGATGAAACTTGAATATATACAGATAAATTAGTGGTCTGGGCGTTCTCGTCAGAAGCAAACAGCCTGCTTGCAAAAACAAGCGCTGGCAATGGCTTGGCAGGGCCGAGGTTGCCCGGGAGGTATAATTTTCCATTCGGACCAGGGAACCCAATATTGCAGCCTGCCGTACCGGATTCTGGCCGCTCAATATGGAATGATGCTCAGCATGAGCCGCAGCGGGAACTGCTGGGATAATGCTTTGCAGAATGACTGTTCCGCAGTCTGAAATCGGAGTGGATACCACGGGGTGGTTATCGGGACAGGACTGAAGCTGCTGGCGATATTGTTCAGTATCAAGGGGTGAGTCCCGAGAGGCGAGACAAGTCAAGGGCGCAGGCTGCGATGCGCAGCACGACATAGCCGGTATTTCCCTGCGGTGCCCCACAAGTATCAATGAAAGCCTCCAACGCGAGCCATTCGCGAGAGCCTTGAGTCCACGCTAAATCTATCTTATCTGCGCAGGGCAGAATGTGAAGACGGCCGCCCTGGCTCTTGCCCGCCAGGCGCACGAGGCGGTGGAAAGGGGGAGGGGATGTTGTCTATATGGCTCTGCTGTAGTGAGCGGGTTGCGCTCCGACAGCGGTCCTGATCAATCGTCACCCTTTCTCGGCCCTTGAATGTTCCTCGCAACGAGCCTCCTTTTCGCCAATCCATCGACAATCACCGCGAGCCCCAGCTCGAACACTGCGTCCGGACCGGCTTCGTCGAAGGTGTCTATCACGGCCCGCAACAACGGAGCCTGTTCAATGGTGCCGCCGCGCTCACCGGCATCGCTGTCGCCGGCCTGCTCCTCAAGCACGGCCCCAACAGTGAAGTAGCTGATTGTCATCAGCGCATTGACGGCGTCCCAAGCCGAAAAACCCGCCTCGCAGAGGAAGCGAAGCTGCGCGTCGACCACTTCCATCTGCGGTGCGCCCGGTCTCGTGCCAGCATGGATACGCGCGCCATCGCGATAAGCGAGCAGCGCCTGCCTGAAGCTGCGGGCATTCCCGATCAGAAATGAGCGCCAGTCGTCGTCGACTCTCGGCACCGAATGCGTATGATTCTCCGCCAGCATGGCTTCGGCCAGTGCGTCGAGCAGCGCCCGTTTGTTCCTGAAGTGCCAGTATAACGCCGGCTGCTGAACCCCCAACCGTTTAGCCAGTTTGCGTGTCGTCAGAGCCTCTACGCCGACCTCATTCAACAGGTCCAGGGCGACACGGATAACTGTATTAGGCTGCAACTTTATCATGCTTGACACTTTATCACTGATAAACATAATATGTCCACCAACTTATCAGTGATAAAGGATCCGTGAGTTCTATCGGACCAGCGGAGGCTGGTCCGGAGGCCAGCGGAGGCTGGTCCGGAGGCCAGACGTGAAACCCAACAGACCCCTGATCGTAATACTGTGCACTGTCGCGCTCGACGCTGTCGGCATCGGCCTGATTATGCCGGTGCTGCCGGGCCTCCTGCGAGATCTGGTTCACTCGAACGACGTCACCGCCCACTATGGCATTTTGCTGGCGCTGTATGCGTTGATGCAATTTGCCTGCGCGCCTGTGCTGGGTGCGCTATCGGATCGTTTCGGCCGGCGGCCGGTCTTGCTCGTCTCGCTGTCCGGCGCCGCTATCGACTACGCCATCATGGCGACGGCGCCTTTCCTTTGGGTTCTCTATATCGGGCGCATCGTGGCCGGCATCACCGGGGCGACTGGTGCGGTAGCCGGCGCCTATATTGCCGATATCACAGATGGGGATGAGCGCGCGCGGTACTTCGGCTTCATGAGCGCCTGTTTCGGGTTCGGGATGGTCGCGGGACCTGTGCTCGGTGGGCTGATGAGCAGTTTCTCCCCCCATGCTCCGTTCTTCGCCGCAGCAGCCTTGAATGGCCTCAATTTCCTGATGGGCATTTTCCTTTTGCCGGAGTCGCACAAAGGCGAACGTCGACCATTACGCCGGGAGGCTCTCAACCCGCTCGCTTCGTTCCGGTGGGTCCGGGGCATGACCGTCATCGCCGCCCTGATGGCTGTCTTCTTCATCATGCAACTCGTCGGACAGGCGCCGGCCACGCTTTGGGTCATCTTCGGCGAGGATCGCTTTCATTGGGACACGAGCTTGATCGGCATTTCGCTTGCCGCATTTGGTATTCTACATTCACTCGCCCAGGCAATGATCACCGGCCCTGTAACCACCAGGCTCGGCGAAAGGCGGGCACTCATGCTCGGAATGATTGCCGACGGCGCAGGCTACATCCTGCTTGCCTTGGCGACAAGGGGATGGATGGCGTTCCCGATTATGGTCCTGCTTGCTTCGGGTGGCATCGGAATGCCGGCGCTGCAAGCAGTGTTGTCCAGGCAGGTAGATGAGGAACGTCAGGGGCAGCTTCAAGGATCTCTTGCGGCGCTCACCAGCCTGACCTCGATCGTCGGGCCCCTCCTCTTCACGGCGATCTATGCGGCCTCTATAACAACGTGGAACGGGTGGGCATGGATTGCAGGTGCCGCCCTCTACTTGCTCTGCCTGCCGGCGCTGCGTCGCGGGTTTTGGAGCGGCGTAGGGCAACGAGCCGATCGCTGATCGTGGGAACGATAGGCCTATGCCATGCGGGTCAAGGCGACTTCCGGCTACCCGTCTTTCAATCACAACAAGTACAGCAATATTAGGACTGCTTTTCGCTCACAGCGGACCTCTAACCCAGCCATCTTGTCCGCTTCGTTCTAAGAACAGACATCCCTCACTTCAGAATGTGTAGTCAACGGGGGACAGGACAATACGAATGTTCCACTAAAAAATACAGATGAGATAATTATTTACACCAAATTTTGGAGATTTATCGTTGTATCAGGTATTAAAAGTACAATTTAAATCTATTATATCTCGCAATAAGCCTGACATGTAGGTTTCTACAAATTCTCTAATTACGTTATTGACATATGAGCATTTGAAGGCGTAACCTTCAATCACTGTATGTAGATGTGTCTTCCCCTGTTGAGGTGGCTGATACAGCATTTCTACTTGCCATTAAACCAGTCTTTCATGTAATCCTATGTAAAATAGTCTGGTTAATTTATTTTACATACGGGTATCAGTGATGAATGAACTCAGTATTGTTAGTGGTAAATTGCAACTGTTGTCGATCATAGGTGACCCGATCGCTCAGGTCAGCGCTCCACTCATGATAAATGCCGCCATCCTTGAAAAACAAATCCCCGACACTTTGATGGTCCCTCTCCATATAAACTCTGTAGGTCTGCAAACCGCTGTCAATGGTCTGAAATGTATTCAGAATTTTCGTGGTGCCATTATAACGATGCCTCACAAACAACATGCGCTTTCATTAATTGATTCAGCCAGTGAATCTGCTATGGCAATCGGAGGATGCAACGTCATCAGGAGGAATGCTCAGGGCCAACTACATGGGGATATGCTCGATGGTGAAGGTTTCGTATCGAGCCTTTTGAAAAGAGGCTTCGATGTGACAGGTAAAAGAGTCTATCTAGCTGGAACAGGCGGTGCTGGCTCAGCTATTGCTTATGCTATGGCCGCCAAACAGGTTGGAGAATTAATTGGCACTGTTGCAAATAGTCGGTGGTGATAAACTTATCATCCCCTTTTGCTGATGGAGCTGTACATGAACCCATTCAAAGGC
>NZ_NRIQ01000068.1:0-31685 GCF_020224095.1 Enterobacter sp. CCUG 70166 | reverse complement strand
ATTACTAAATGGTTCTAACATGCGGCGGTGCGCCCAAGGGTTGTTATGTTTAATATGGCAGAACTTTCCTGTCGCTATCATTTTGACGCCCGCTATTCGCTCATAGATATGCCTGTCGCGTTTGCGGCTTTACTTGTTATACCCAACCTGCCTGATTTTTATCGCCAGCATCCCGGAATTGAAATTATCCTGAGCAGCTCAGACCGCCGACGGAATATGCTGCATGATGGCCTGGACTGCATACTGAGGGTGGGGGAGCTGGACGATGGCGACTATATCGCAAAGGAGGTGGGAACCGTTAAAATGACGACCTGCGCCAGTCCTGCGTATCTTGATCAACACGGCACCCCGGAAACAATGGACGAGTTGCAGCAGCATCAGGCCGTCAACTGGATTAACAGCAGCAACAGACAAGTTATGCCCTGGACATTCGGGACGTCAGAGGGCTCCACCGAAATTGAACTTCCAGGCAGGCTTGTCGTGGATAACTCAGAAGCCTACATTGCAGCAGGCCTGGCGGGGCTGGGAATACTACAGGGCATGAATATTTTTTTGCAGCCTTATCTCGATCGCGGGCTGTTGGTAGAGGTTCTGCCAGATAATACGTCCCCGAATCGCAAACTGTAACTTCTGTATCCGCACCGCCATCTCTCCCGAAAAGTACGGGCGTTTACCGACTGGCTGGAAAGTTTATTGTAAACGCCTGGGGGCCTGCAGCCTGCTGGTACGTGCGCTGCCTTTTATCGGCCCGCCAGCTTCTGTATGGCTTCACGGACAGGAGCATCGCCAGACGTCAGCTCAATGATGACGCGGCTGACGGCAGGTTGCTCAATGAGTTCAGCCAGCGTAGCCGCCACGTCATCACGGGGCACGTTACCATACGGGATGGCCAGGCCGGCACGTACATAACCCGTACCAGTCTTATCCTGCAGCGCGCCGGGGCGCAGGATCACCCAGTCAAGCTCGCTTTGTGCTAGTTCCACATCGGCCATTTTTTTAACACGCATATAATTTTCGAATGATTCAGAAGTGGTTTCTCCCCGTGCGGACTCCGGGAATGCAGAAACGAGCAGAAAGCGAGACACACCGGCACTGAGGGCGGCAGCTACCGACTTTTTCAGCCCTTCGCCGTCGACCGCATTGGTCATCTCCTGTCCCCCCTTACCGCCGGCACCGGCAGTAAACACCACTGTATCACTACCTGCAAAGTGCATCGCCAGCGCAGCTGCATCCAGCTCTGTCAGGCTCCCACTGACGGGCTCAGCACCCAGCTCGCCTAGCAATGCCTGCTGCTCTGGCTTACGGTAGAGGGCACGAACAGCATGCCCCCTACCTGAAAGGATCCTGCACAGACGCTGGCCGATTTTGCCTGCACCACCGATAATGAAAACATGAACCACAGTTGTCTCCTTCTGGGGTTATGATGTGTCCGAAATTATAACCTGACATCAGGTCAGTTCCTTTGAGCCTGACCGATTGCACTGCATGCTGCTGCCAGCACCAGACAGCTGGTCAGATACTCAGTTGTTCTTATAGCTGAGAACAACAGCCGTACCGATTTAGCTCTCCCGTCACGATGAGAACTCCTGAACCGGTTACACGCAATGCCGGCCAATATCTTCCGTTATATTCGAAAGATCCACGCAAGTTACTGAAGTGCGAGGGACGCAATGTGTACCTTGAACGAACTGAAGTCAGCGGAACCCTGAAGGTTCGATTCCATAGCGTTCAGAAAACTGCTTGCTGAAGCTCGATAGTGAATTGTAACCCACCCGCCCCGCGACCGTTTTTACCGGCAGCGTCGATGTCATCAGCAGGCGGAGAGCCTCCGCGATACGTGCATCGGCGATAACTGAGCGTAAGCTGGTTGACTCACTGGCCAGGTGGCGCCGAAGCGTGGGGCCACTGAGTCCCGTCAGATCTTCAATTTCAGCAGCACTCCAGGGATGAGCCGGTTTGTCCGCTACCATCTGACGGATTTTCATGGCCAGACTTGGCTGCCGGGCTCGCAGCAAAGCATGGTATCCCATGCCATAAAGCCAGAGCACCACTTCAACCATGGCGTGCAGGGAAAGCGGACGCTTCCCTTCCCGCATTGCGGCTGTCCAGCGGTTAAGGGGTGAAAGAAGAGCTGATACGGAAATGGCTGCGATGCTGCCGGTGTCCTGTGGTGGTGGTGCGGCAAGTAACAGCCTGGCTGCTTCAAGCTGTTCCTCCGCGAGCACCACGCTCAGGGCAACAAACTCACCACTTTGTTCTGAAGGGGCATATTCTATATCGATGCTACGGGCATTCGGGACGACCATAATCTCGCCCGGGATCACCCGGTGCCATTTCTCATTTTCACGATACCGGAATTCTCCTTCCAGCGGGAAGGAAAGGGTCGCACCTTCCACCTCGAACTTCTTTACCTGATGCGTCTGTTCTGCGCGAAGGCAATCGCAGGGAAGTGGAAAACGGGAGCGTGCCAGGGTAAGAAGCTCAGCGAGGAGATCATCAACGGGAGAATCGGAAAAGCTGACTGTTTGCATATTCATCCGGAATTTGACTTTGACCGCTATTATACGTCGCCATATACAAAAGCATACAGCGACGCGTGCGGTTGTCTATTCCCGGATGACAAAAATCAGGCCGATTATAGTTATTGCCATACCCACAAGCATGGGCAATGTAATGGCCTCTCCAAACAGCAACCACGCTTCAGCTGCCGTGAGAATGGGAACCAGGTAAAAGTAAGTAGCGACTTTGGTTGCTTCACCGCTTCGTATCATAAAAATCAGCAACATAATCGCCAGAACCGATACGCCAATAACCAGCCAGCCCAGACCCAGCGCAAATGATAAGCTCCACTGCGTCGGAGCAGATTCGAACATCAGGCTAATTGCACCCATCGATATTGTCAAAGTGACGTACTGTAAAAACGTGTTCGCAAAGATATGTCCATCTCCCTGAGCACGGCGCTGATAAAGCGCTCCGATCGTTACGCCAAATAACCCCAGCATGACCGACCCAAAAGCCACAGGATCCAGTGCAAAACTATGCTGGCCTGGCGAGAGCACCAGGAAAACGCCCGCAAAGCCAATCGCAATACCCAGCCATTTCCGGGGATGCAGGGACTGACGGTGCATGAGTGAAACCAGTATTGCAGTCAGTACCGGCTGCAGGCCGGTGATGAGCGCCACAATGCCTGACGGCATGCCACGATGGATGGCATAAAAGCATCCGCCCAGAAAGAAGCTCTGCAGGAAAAGTCCGACAATCAGGTTGCGAACCATTCCTCTGCCGGACGGAAAACGGGCCCTGAACCCCAGTGTAAGCAGCAGAAGGACCAGACAGGAAAATGCGCCACGCAGGAATAAAAGATGAAACGGCGCGCTGTACTGCACGGTAAATTTGGCTGCGACAAACCCTGACTCCAGAGGAATACAAAAAGCCAGGGCGCAAGAGTAATGAGCCATTTTTTTGTGAGGCAGTGATATTCATAGTATTGCAGGTGGGTTCTTGTCGGGCGATATGAAAGGGGATCTTCCCGGTCACTATTGTGTGCACCGGGAAGGAAGGTGATCAGACTGCGGGTGACCACAGGTCGTAATTCAGTGCGAAGCTGTTACCTTCACGGATAACCTTACCGGTAGTAGGCAGGTTGAAGTGCATACCACTGACAGCCAGGTTATCGCTCGCTGCGCGGTCAAGCACTTTGCTACGGATGGCCGCCGCCGCCGCAGGATCGCTGTCGAACGCGATAGTAACGTCAGGCTGAGCAACCTGAATGTGCGGGAAGTGAACAATATCACCCCAGATGAGCAGCGACTCTTTTTCATCACCCAGCAGATAACCGGTATGTCCTGGTGTATGGCCGAACAGCGGTACAGTCTGAATACCTGGTAAAATCGCTTCCTCGCGGAATGGCACCAGTTTGTCGTCATAAGCGCTGAAGGCGTTCCTTGCTACTTCAAAGAACGGCTTGAATGCGTCAGGCGCGCCAGCGGAAATGGTTTCATCACGCCAGAAAGCGAGTTCTTTCTCATGCACAAACAACTGCTGAACATTGCGGAAAACGGGAGTCTGCAGGGGGCCTGCAAGCCCGCCGATATGGTCAGGATGCGCGTGAGTCAGGAGAAGGGTATCAATCTGAAGCGGGTCAATGCCTGCCGCGGCCAGGGCTACCTGAAGCCGACCGCCCCAGCCATTGATACCTCCGGCACCACTGTCAATCAGGATGGTTCGCTCAGGCGTCTGGATAACGTAGACGTTGATATTAATACGGGGTACTGCTGGCACACCGCGCTTCTGCAGTAAATCCTCGGCACGTGAGCCGTCAATACCAGACAGCAGCTCAAAAGATACGTCCAGATAGCCATCACTCAGCATGGTCACAGTCATGTCACCTACTTTTTTGCGATTGATAGCCGGGGCCTGCCAGTTCAGTTGTGAAGTCATATTGGTCTCCGTTACGATTAGAGGTCATCAGGTTTTACTTTAGCAATAGTAACGAAATTTCTGGTTCGAACTGCTCATCCTGCTACGTAAACCGCTCATTCTTAAAATCCGGAGCACAGCAGGTTATATTGCTTTTGCCTTTCTCATGTAAGGTGTCGGTATTATCTTTACCGGAGCCTGTAATGGACATTATTGGAATTATCATGTCGGCGGGAAAAGCCTCTGACCAGTCCTCAAGCACCCGACAATAGTGTCCCGCCTCAATCCCCGCCAGGGCAGAAGACTCCGGCAGGTAGGCCAGGCCGTAGCCATCTTTTACTGCCTGAAGCATTGGATAAATGCTTGAAAAAGTAAGCTGCCCGTCCACTTTTTTCACAATATCCCCCTGCCTGACAAATTCCCAGCCATACAGCGGGCCTGTGGGTGACAGACGTATATTGATGCAGTCATGTTTTTCCAGCTGAGAGGGATGTAGCGGCAGACCTCTTTCTGCAAGATAGGTGGACGATCCAATGACGACAAACCGTATGTCCGGTGCGATTCGGACGGCCACCATATCCTTTAATATGTCATCACCAATTCGGACTCCGGCATCAAAATTGCCCTCAACAATGTCGACAAAACCGTTCTGCTGCGACATTTCCACCTTGATATCCGAATATTTTTTTAGTAACGGTGACAATCGTGGCCAGAGACATTCATGAATCATGTGATCTGATACCGTAAGTCTGACCAGCCCAGCCGGTGTATGGCGCAGTCTCTGAAGAGCTGTCACGCCCGCTTCAATGCGCGCAAGACCGGGTTCAAGCGTCAGTAATAATTGTTTACCGGCTTCGGTGACAGCCACCCGCCTGGTTGTACGCATAAGTAACGGCATGCCAACGCGCTCCTCGAGACGACGTATCGTGTGTGAAAGCGTGGATGCCGAGATCCCGAGGCGGACAGCAGCCCGTGAAAAACTGCACTCCTGTGCTACTGCCATGAATGCAACATAGTCATTAAAATCGTGACGCATACCGTTCCCGTTCAGGATCTCCGATAACATTATCAGAACCATTTAGGTTCATGATGCCGATTCTGTGAGCCATCAGGCAACCCCCCCGTTCCGCTCATCCGATCATAATTTTTATAAATCTAGATATTGGTAAATCTCAATATGTGGAATAAAGTGTCGTGGTTCTGCGGCTACATCGGCCGAACGACGACATGCCAGGTCGTAAATGCTGAGACATGGCGTTTCAGTGATATTGAAAATTCGCTATATCAGGATATGTAATGAAGACGAAAAACCTGTTCTCTCCCACCAGACTAGGTCCCTACACCCTGAAGAATCGTGTTGTACTTCCGCCTTTAACCCGCTCACGGAGCTCACAACCGGGTGATATTCCGAACGAACTGATGGCTGAATATTACGCACAGCGCAGCAGTGCCGGGTTTATGGTGACCGAAGGAACACAAATCGAACCTCGTGGGCAGGGTTATGCGTGGACCCCGGGGATCTACAGCTCACGGCAAGTGGAAGGCTGGAAGAAAGTGACGCGGGCAGTGCATGAAAAAGAAGGCATCATTTTTGCCCAGCTCTGGCATGTCGGAAGAGTATCCCATAACTCCCTGCAGCCATGTAACGCCTCGCCTGTCGCTCCGTCGGCGATACCGGCAGGGGAAAACGTTAAGGTATTCATCGAAACCGGGCCGGGAGAGGGTGCGCTGGCTACCGCTTCCTGCCCCCGCGCACTGGAAAAAGAGGAAATTAGTGAGATTGTCAGGATGTACGCCGGGGCAGCTCAGAACGCCCTTGATGCCGGTTTTGACGGTGTGGAAATTCACTGTGCAAATGGATACCTGGTTAACCAGTTCATGTCATCCCATAGCAACAAAAGAGAGGATGAATATGGTGGCTCATTACATAACCGGCTGCGGTTTCTGCGCGAAGTGACGCAGGCTGTCGCTGATGTGGTCGGTAAAGACCGTGTGGGAGTCCGTTTTGCTCCGCTCTTTCAGACCACGGATGAAGTAAGGGTCTATCTTGGCCTGGTGGAAGATGATCCCCATGAAACCTATACCGAAGCCGTTAAAATTCTTGAAGAAATCGGAATAGCCTATATTTCTCTTGCTGAAGCCGACTGGGATGATGCTCCCGAATTGCCTGAAGCATTCAGAGCTGAAGTCCGTAAGTTATTCAGCGGTGTAATTATGTATGCCGGGCGATATACGCAAGAAAAAGCCGAACGGATTATCGGTGCTGGCTGGGGAGACATTATCGGATTTGGCCGCCCGTTCATAGCTAATCCGGATTTACCGCAGCGCCTTTATCATGAATGGCCACTGAATCCGGTCGATCCAACAACCATGTATGGTGGAACGGCAAAAGGCTACACAGATTATCCCGCCTTTGGCTAACCATTCTTATGAGCATCAGCTTTTCAAAAGCTGATGCTTAACGTAGAGAAGTATCGTAACATTGCAATTCCTCAATGCGACAAGTGACAGAGTTTATGCCTGATATTGATTTGAATGACGTGATTAAGGCGCTGGGAAACCCTGTTAGAAGAAAAATTCTGCATATGCTCAAGGAACCGAAAATACACTTCCATCAGCCTTATGCTGATGCGGACGAGTTCGGTGTGTGTGTCAGTATCATTCAGGAAAAGGTCGGGCTCTCACAGTCTACCGTTTCTCTTTACCTCTCAGCTCTTCAACGGGCACAACTTGTTACTTCTCAGCGCATCGGTCCCTGGACGTACTACAAACGTGACAATGATAAAATAAGGGTTGTTCTTGAGTTGCTGAAAAATACAATCTGATACAGGACTGAGCACATTCAGTGTAACAGTACCGGGGGTTCGTACTTGCGATCCCGGCAGGCATTCCATGAAAGCGCACTAATTCCTCAATATCAGGCTGCAGACCGGTCATAAGAGGCTAATAGTTTTGCAAAATATCCACCAGTTTGGGTCAAATCACTCTGTCGGTTGGTGTGCATACTCGGTGCAAGGACCTGCAGATATTTAAGATGGCGGATAGCTTGTTACAGTGCCGCTGATGACATTCCGACCCTGTTGCCGTCCGGGTAAGATAATACCTCTGACAGCGGTCATAAAAGCCCAACATAATTGTCTTTCGAGCCATATATTAATCGCTCATCGCGCTCTCTTTTTCGAAGAGGTGTCACTTAATCATGATCGGTCAGTACAAAAAGACAGTGCTTTTCCAAATTCCGGACGGTTGTATGCGAAAACGGTGAAGCTCAACAAATGGTGTCATCGCTGTGCAATGCTCTGCGGGCTCATTCTTTCAGTTAACTGTTTGGTTACAGCTTCAATGAAGTATTTCAGTTAATTCACAGCGAGGGTTTGAGGAAACCACGCTGTGATTACCCAACGCTCATCCGGAGCATCCGGATTGAACTGTCGCTGGAGCTTGTTGGGCGACACGATACTGGCCTCGCCTTTACATGCCCTCGGGCTCCGGTATCCGACCTGAGCCTTTATCCCGACACGTTTCATCAGTCGCCAGACTCTGTTCACTCCGCACTGTTGCCCGCTGTCCCGCAGATCCAGATGGATTTTGCGATAACCATAGACGCATCCCGATTCCAGCCAGAACTGTTTAATCTGTCCTGTCAGTCTCAGGTCTGCCTGATGGCGTTGTGAATGCGGCTGCTGAAGCCAGGCGTAAAAACCACTGGGATGTTCATCCAGCACCCGACAGAGCAGGCGAACAGGCCAGCAATAGGTGTTGTCACGAATAAAGGCGTACCTCAGTCGGACAGCTTTGCGAAGTACGCCGCGGCTTTTTTTAATATGTCCCGTTCGTCGGTAACCCGCTTCAGCTCTTTCTGAAGACGGCGGATCTCGGCCTGAGCATCTGACTGTTCTTTATTAGTGGAAGAATCCGGACCGTAGTTCTTTATCCAGGCGTAAAGGCTGTGGGTGGTGATATCGAGACGCGTTGCAACGCTGGCAACAGAATAACCGCGATCAACAACCTGTTTGACTGCTTCAATTTTAAACTCTTCAGGATAACGCTTACCGCTCATGGGCACCTCTCTTTAAGTCATCTTAAATGACTCTGAGGTGTCTGTTAAACCTGTGGCGATTCACCTCGCGTCCTTCCGTTCAGTATAGCCTCAGTCCCTGACACCACCCGAGAACGGAATGACGTCCCCTTTCTCCCTCCCGGTGTTGCGTTCAAGCTCCCTGACATACTGCTGTAAAAGTATAAGGTTATGTAACAGCTCTACATTTTCAGCCATCATCTTTTTGATTTCTTCCCTCAGCTCATTTCTCTGACGGCGATACTTTTCTTTCAGCTTGATCTGCTGCTCAATGCCCTGCTCATCAACCGGCGCGGTGCCCTGGCACGTTTTTTTCAGACTGCGGATAGCCTCCCTGACCTGCCTGTACTCAGGACAGTTATAATTCAGGGTGCCGTTTGCCAGCCCCGCTCGTTTTTCCACAGCATACTGGCTGATACGCTCCCCTGATAACATCAGTTCCCTCAGGGCCTGCTCTGCTCTTGCCTGTGTTTTTTTAACCCCCGACTGTTCGTTCGTCATGCTCTATTCATCCTTTTCAAAAAAACGGACAGCATCTGCATAAAAATCTCTCTCAAGCATCAGAAAATCCCTGTCAGCCTGAGGAGCATTATTTCGCACGGCAATCTCCAGAAGGTTGTCATAATGAGCCATCCTGCGTTTCCACACGGGAACAGAATCAGCTCCGGCCAGCATGTTCTCACATCCCGGATTGCAGGACGCTGACTGAACAACCGCCTTAAACTCGCAGTCATGGCCATTCATGCAATAAAAACCGTTTCCAAGAGATACCAGTTTTTGCCCGCCTCGTTTAGCCATGCTCATCGCTTTTTTCAGTGTAGGAAACGTCATCTGATGTAAGTGCCCACCTCTCTGGGACATCAGTAACTTCCCGCCTTCGCCATAAAGCAGGCCTTCATGCTGATAAGAAACAGCCCTGGAAGCTGAGAGTTCGGTATCAACCCTCTCAATCTCGGCAGCGAATGCCTGAGGGATCGCCCGGCTAAAATGCGAAGCGTTGAGTGCACCGGACATATACCACTCCGTCATGCCTCTGATTAAGTGCTTAAACTGCCGGATAAGATCATTAGTAGAAATCAGATCAAGACGCCTGAGGTGTACAGCAAGTGAACGGCGAAACTGATGGGTTCGCAATGGCCAGAAAGCCCCCTCCCGAATCTCCATCGCAACGCGTTCATCATCACGTATGTTTGGATTTAAAAGCCTGAACTCATCAATATGGTCACGTCGGATGAACAGATGGTGTCTTTTCACAAATTTCTTTGCCCACTCAGTCTGGCGCTGCGTCCCCATAAAAGAGAGTTTTTGCTCCGAGAACCACGACCTGATATTTAAAGACAATGGAACATTGTCCAGCGTCTTCCCGTCCAGGCCTGTCATGATTTGATTAATTCTGCGTAAATGCTGAAAAGGCTTTTCCACATAGCGACAAACAACCCAGTCTTCGTGACTTCCACCTTCCGGGGCGAACTTATGCAACACCGAACGAAGTCCCAGGATATCACCATCATAAATCAGTGAACCGTGCATCACGCCAAGCACTTCGCTGTGTCTCATCCCCGACATGGCCTGTATCACATTCATGACTTTTAACGTCAGCTCAAAATGCCAGGTGTTCAGCTTTATGTGATCAACGCCAATAAAATCAGATCTCCAGCGCTTATTTTTATGTACCGAGAACCAGCCCTGCATCCCGGGGCCAAGTGTCGCGAAAAGCGCCCGAATTTCCCCGGCAACAATATTGTAGTAATACGCGGCCCGGTAATCCGGTATGCTTTTTGCTGTCCCTCTTTTACGGGCTTCCAGCATCGACGTATAGTAAGGCGAATCATAAAAACCGTTTATGATAGCGCACAGCCGGGAAAACCCGTCAAAATCGAAATCACTGATTTCAGCATCCAGTTCAGTAATCAGCCCTTCCCAGACAGACATCATAAGACTGAAAGGCATACAATATGTCTGGTTTGAATCATCCACACTGTTGTAACTGTCGAAGCTAATATCAGGAAAGTAACCGTATTTTCGAAGACGGGTATGACCTGTCAGCGAGATATCCGCCAGGTCCATAAAGTAATTACGTAATGTTCTTTCAGAACGCTTCCTGCCGTGCTCATCCTCCTCCTTCATCTTTACAATGAAAGCATTCCGGACAAGCGGAAAACGAAGCTGAAACAGACTGCGATACCCCATAGACTCAATAATACGGGCTCCCGCCACAATGTTTGCACATTTCCGGATCAGGGACTGCGTCTTCGCGGTCCTGCCGACAATCCAGAGCAGGCTGGCTGAGATGATTTTGGCTTCAAGACGCAGTTCAGGATCCCGTATGCCTGAAAAATTAACGGTTCTTAACGTTTCACCAATATGGGTTCTGACATAGCGATTGGTCCAGACATCATCCCTGAAATAAATATTCAGCGTCTCCTCATTGATAAAACGCATATCATGTTCATCTGAGCTGGCGATAACCAGGCAGTTATTCAGACGTTCAAAGCTTTTGTTTTCTAGTGCCTCACAGATGATATCCTCAGTCGGAAACTCATCCCCTGAACGAAGCGGCGTTCCGGCAGGAAACTCCGCCATTCGACTACGGCTTACCTCTTTTTTCTTCAAATCTGCCATACCGGAGCCACACCTTCTCGCTGAAGTTTAACGCGCGCTTTTTTCAGGGTCGCCTCATCTACCAGCCCAAGCCGTAAATCAATCTTCAGGAGTAACGTTTCATAACGCTCCACAGCATTGACCGAACCGATGTACAACGGTTTTCCATACTCGATAGCATGCCTGAATGACAGCAGGAGCCATACAGACTCCAGCGTTTCCACAACGCAACTTTTTGAACATTCGACACAATGAGAAAAATCCGCACAAGCCTTTGGTGTCCGGCCAAATCGTTTTTGCTTTTTTATAAAGCGCAATTCAATATCTGTAGGCGGCTCCTGCGATCGACATCCCAGGCCATTCAATAAAAGATCCACACCCTCATCGCTTCCACGCAGATCGATCCCCAGCTCATCAGCAACTTTTACCCGCTCGGATAACGCACGTGTCGCAATCCCCTGATTCATAAGCGTATCAAGTGCAGCACTGAAGTTTTCCTTCGCCCCCTGTGGGTTACCTGCAGCATAATTCCGCCTGTAAGTGCCCCAGTTATGCTGTGCTTTTTCCGCCGTAATCAGACCATTCTTTAATGTTCTGTCCGTATACTGCTCAGACGTTTTGCGCAAGCCAGAAACGGTAATTGATGGAAGCGAGGGATTAAGCTGCCGCATCGTGGCCCACGCCCCCTCAGAGTTAGAAAATTTAGTCAGATGACTGGGATTAAGAGAATAAAGCTTACGGAATTTCACCTGCGGCTCACTCAGAAACAGCGCCTGTACCGGAGGGAAGTTATCTGCGGAAACCAGATAGTTAACGATGTCGTCCCTGAGCCTGATAAAAGACAGAAACCAGTAATAGCCCGCACGTTTGGTCACATACTCCGATTTACCTATCGTCAGACGTATATACTTATTCGCTCTCCCCTTATAAACATAATCAGTGCTGATACCCTTTTCATCCAGATGTATATCATCCCGCGTCAGACCCAGAACCTGAGAGGTGTTTCCCCATGTGTGGTAACAGAACAGAAAAAAAGAAGTAAGAAAGTAATTTTCCAGAACGTCCCTGATGATGATCTCTGCCCTGCTGACCCCGTTCTCTCCCGGATACCGGAAATACGCTTCATAAACAGGTGCCAGCAAAGACGGTGAGAAATGCCGCACCCCTTTTTCCGATTTAGCGATATGCTCCCGGATACATCCCGCAAGGAACTCATTCATGGATGACAACTGCCTCAGGATCTCGGAAAGTTCATTCCTGGTATAGCTATCCCTTCCCTGCTGCTGATACGTTCCTTTCGGTAAGAATTCATATTCATACCGCCTCTGAATCTGCCCGCCCGTAAGCAAAAACCGGTTGACCACGGACAAGTAGTGTCTTGCCATCCTGACTGAAATTTTTCGCCGACGAATATCGTTCATGAGATGTTTAATATACATTTCAACGCCTTCAGCCGTGCCATAGTCATACTGATTGACTGACTGCCATATAAAAAACATATTGAGATAACGGAAAATGGTTAACCTTCCGGCGGGACGGTAAGACAGAAGAAATCGTTTCAGAGAGGCAATAAAATCGCGTTTTTCAGGGCGGGCAAGATGCGAATGTTCACTAAACCATCCGGGGAGCAACACATAATCTGAAAAATGAGCCTGAAGATAAACGTCAAGTAAATAATATCGGTTCAGATCCCGCTGAGTGATGTGTCCGCTGACCGTCTCCCATGACAGCACATTTTCGGCCATCCACGTTATCTGCGTTTCACTCCGGCTCATATATGGCTCCATCGCGACCTGCAGCACCGTCAATCAATGCGTCCATGACCCCGGCGACTGCATCAGAAATCTGGTTTTGCTGAAGAAAGACGATGTATTTCATCGTCGTATTTTCGCTTTTATGGCCCATCCAGTATTTTACTGTACCCAGCGCATTTGCGGCCTGATCGGGATAGCAACTCAGTGCCGAGCGTAAAAAATGGGTCGCAAACGTTGCCCGCAAATCATGGGGTTTATGTCTGAACACATTTCCCGGAGCAGACCGGGCCAGGCGATGGCGAAAACTGTACCAGCGGGAGTAAAAGGCTTTTTCAGACATCCGTTTCCCGTTTGCCATTAAAAATAAAGGCTCGTGCCGCCCTTCCCCACCCTGTCGTGCACGCCATTTTTGGATCTTCTTTTCATACTCCTCATCCGCCAGATAATCCAGAACCTGCTCGTACAATCGTCTGGTGATGAAGAGTTCTCGCGTCATCCCAAACTTCGTATGAACTCCGCATCTCGGACCAATATGAAGCCCCCTGATGGTCAACTCAGATACAGGGACACTGGCAAGGTACTCTTCAGTAAAGAGTGACGACGGCAGGGTCAGCATTTCATCCAGCCGTAACCCACAATTTTTCATCAGCACAATCATTAAACTGAACAACCCGGACTCAGATTTCAGTGCCTCATCCAGGATATGAACCTCTGCATCATTCAGTGGGTTGATTGTCCTTTTTGTTGTGCTGGTTATCCTGATGGCAAGATCCGAACTTATCACCTTGCGTCGCCCGTCAACGACTTTTTCGACCAACGTAAAAAATGAGCTGGCAGCCAGCTCACCACACTTGCCCAGAAATACGTAAAACCGTCGGATAACGCTGATGTACACCGCCGCGGTGGATGAGGCGATGCGCCCCTGCCTTACGGCCCCCAGAAGATACTCCCTGAAGCCATATGTAGGGCTTTGGTATTTCAACGTTCCCGGGGTGAAAGGGTCAAGTCCGTTATCCTCCAGCCACCTTATCCAGCGTAAAAATGCCCGGGCTAAAGGCTTTAAATCCCTGGCCTGCAGGATAGCTTTATCCATAAGATAAAAGTGTACATATCGGCTCAGTTTTCGATTCTGGATGCCGCTAATATAAGGTATTTCAGCATACAGAAATCCGGGTTCAAATTTCAGTTTCGGCTCTGTTGCATCCAGTTTGCTGACACGCCCATAACGCGCATGAATGTTAGTGATTATCCTCACAGTCTGTCGCCCTGAAACGCCACCTCATGCCTACACTATAAATCCGGAAGAAGAAAAAACAAACAACCAGGTTGCCGGGAGTGAATATGCAAATCAGGAGGAAAGTAAAAGATGTAACGACACCATCACGATGCAATACATTGACCTCAACACGTTACCCGGACCATACGTGATAAACATCACAAATCCTTTGAGTGAAGAACTTAAGATGTGATTTTCATTTCCCGGCACAAACCGTGCCCTTAAAAAACAGGCAACGGATACATCTTAATGCCAGAAGTAAACCTTAATTGATTGAATACAGCCTGAGTCCATTGCAAAAATAACACACAGGGTAAATTCGCATATACAGAACCCAACGAAAAGCAAAAGAAACCTGTAACACATTTCGTTTACCTGTCACTTTCAATTGTAAAAGCCAGCAGAAAAAGCGCATATAACTATATTTATCCCTGCGGGGACTTTTGTTTGTGCTATATATTTTTTACAGAGAACCGCAACGCGTCCAAACACAAGAATATATTTACCTCTGGAAAATGGTCTGACTCCCTTTCACGTGGTTGTAGTGACCTGTTCTGTGATTCATGTAATGTCTTTTCTGGATGAGGAAAATATGTCATCACTGATATTTTATACAGACGAAGCACAAGCACTGATTGTAACAGATACCCTTGCCGTCACCGATAATGGGGAGCCGTTATCTTTTGTTTCCAAAGCAGGTTACATCCCCCAGCTAAGAACCATCATAGCAGGTACGGGGGCAGGTGGATTTTCTAACACCTGGTTGCTTGAAGCATCAACCAGAATGGTCGTATCAGGTATACAAAATCTCAATTATCATACATCGGCCTGTCTAAGGAGGCTGTGGAAACAATACAAGCATGACCATGCAATTCCCTCTTCTTCAACGGTGACAACCAGTGTTTATCAGTTCGCAATTTGCGAGGAAACAGGAAATATCGTTTCGTTCGCCTATCGCTCAGTCCATGATTTCGAATCAGAGCAATTACAATACGGAACAGGAGTAAAACCTGAGTGCCAAATCCTGGATGGGGATTTGTTGCAGACAATTCCTGTAATGATGAATGAACAAAGGGCTATACAGGCGACATACTCACACCCGGAACGGATCCATATTGGCGGTGAGATGATTGCGCATTATCTGACATCATCTATGTATCAATGCTTTAAGATTGGGGAATTTGAGGATTTCAGAACTCAGGGAGAGTATATATTGAGCAGGATTTAGGCAAAACGCGGTTCAGATAAAGTGCTTTTAACAGGCTTGCTGAACATTAAAAGGATATCTCTCAATTACGATGAATAGCTTGAATTCTAAAAATAGAAAAGTAGAGTTTAACTCTAAATACATAAAAACAAGAGTAAAGGAGCACCCGCCGAAGCAGCCGCGCATGATGTTGACCGAGAAGCGGATCATCTCGTACGCCGGAATACGGCTGTTGCCATATGACGGATGCGGCACACGCTTGTACGGCAGGGCAAAAACGCTGTCCATCTCTTCAGTAGAGAGCGGGATCGCCGGCGGGTTAACCCAGATATAACGCTCGCCGTGCTTTTGCATCAACGCGCGGGCACAGCCCGGGTTGGTTTCATGGTGCAGAATACGGGAGGCGTGTGCGTAGAGCACCTTGTCAGCTTTGACTTTCTCATATGACGGCAGCAGCACATAGGTCTTTTCCCACGGCTTCGGACGCGGCGGCTGCACCACCACGGCCTTTGCTTCCGCTTTCTTCGGCTCAACTGGTTTGTTATCCGCGCACGGCAGATCGTCACCGTACGGATGCGGGATAGGGTCGATTTTGCCCGGCATATCGATAATGCGGGAATCCACCCCGCTCCAGCCCGGCAGCGCCTCTTTCACCATGATCGCGGTGTTGCGCACGTCGCGGATCTCGCTGACCGCTTCACCCTGCGCCAGGCGATGCGCCACTTCCACCAGCGGACGCTCGCCGTTGCCGAAGATCAGCATGTCGGCTTTCGAATCCACCAGCACCGAACGGCGCACGGTGTCAGACCAGTAGTCGTAGTGCGCGGTGCGGCGCAGGCTCGCCTCGATGCCGCCCAGGATCACCGGCACGTCTTTCCATGCTTCTTTGCATCGCTGGGTGTAGACGAGGGTCGCGCGATCGGGACGTTTACCCGCCACGTTATCTGCCGTATAAGCGTCGTCATGGCGCAGCTTACGGTCAGCGGTATAGCGGTTGATCATCGAGTCCATGTTGCCCGCGGTCACGCCAAAGAACAGGTTAGGTTTACCCAGACGCATAAAGTCGTCTTTGCTGTTCCAGTCAGGCTGAGAAATAATCCCCACGCGGAAACCCTGAGCTTCCAGCATACGGCCGCAGATCGCCATGCCAAAGCTCGGGTGATCGACATACGCATCACCCGTCACCAGAATGATATCGCAGCTGTCCCAGCCCAGTTGATCCATCTCTTCCCGGGACATCGGCAGGAACGGCGCCGGTCCAAAGCAGGCTGCCCAGTACTGGGGCCAGGAGAAGAGGTCGCGATCCGGCTGGATCAGGGAAATTGCGCTCATAATGCTTCCGAAGAAAAAATAGACAAAAGGAGCGGGATTATACGCTGGTTTATCGGGGGAAATGAAGGGGTATTTATTGCCCGGTGACGCTACGCTTACCGGGCCTACGGGCCTGTAGGTCGGGTAAGGCGAAGCCGCCACCCGACTCGTTTTACGGTGCCGGATTCACCAGCATCTGCCCTACCGACCCCCTGTCCATCATCTCCAGCGTCTGGCTGTGGAACAGGAACGGGAAGTGCGGCCATGACGGCTGTCCATAGTAGACGAGCAGTTCTACCTGCCCATCCACCCAGACGGTGTCTTTCCAGCCCCTGTCTTCCGGGAACGGCATCGCCCCGTTGACGTTGCGGATCAGGAATGACACCCCTTCAATATGGAACGACTGCGGCATCTCCGAGCGGACGGTCCAGCGCTCCCAGGTTCCCTGCTGAGCGGTGATATCAATACGGTTTACGTCCCACAGCGCGCCGTTGATGCCCGGATCGTCGCCAAGGCTGATATCGCGACTGCGTACTGCCGGGCCGGTCACAATTTCCTGCGGCAGCAGGCGCATCGGCAGACTGTCGGTCACCAGAGGCAACAGGCCGGTCGGGCGCAGCGTCAGCACCAGCGTGGAGACCAGAACGCTCGACGGTTCAAAGAAGCCGCGAATGCGGTCAACAATGCTTGCCGCTTCGCCGCAGGTCACGGACACTTCATCCCCGTTGGTCATATCCACGAGGATTTCACGACGTTCGCCCGGCGCAAGCGCCAGCTGTTTCACCGACACCGGCGCAGGTAATAACCCCTGATCGCCTGAAATCACATGCAGGGCGCGGCCGTCGCTCATTTGCAGCAGGTAGCGGCGCGAGTTAGAGGCATTCAACAGACGCAGGCGCACCCAGCCTCGAGACACTTCGACATACGGGCTTTGCGCGCCGTTAACCAGCAGCGTATCGCCCACAAAGCCACCGCTGCCCGGCTCGCTGTACTCCGGCGTACCGAAGTTATCCAGACGCTTGTCCTGAATAATGATCGGGAAATCATCAACACCGTAGTGATTCGGGATCGGCAGCGTTTTACTGACCTCATCTTCAATCAGCCACATCCCGGCCAGGCCGTTATAGACCTGCTGGGCGGTGCGGTTCGGGGTGTTGGCGTGATACCACAATGTCGCCGCGCTCTGACGAATCGGGAGGACGGGCGCCCAGTCGGCATTCGGCGACATCATGCGCGCCGCGCCGCCCATCAGCGGCCCCGGCACCTGCAACCCACTGACGGTCATTGCGACATTTTCCGTCGTCCGGTTACTGTAGATGAGCTTGACGTCATCCCCATTCCACACGCGAATGGTCGGCCCGAGGTAGCGTCCGTTAATGCCCCATACCTGCGCGCGCGTTCCCTGGGTAAAGGACCAGTGGCTACGCTGAAGCGTGAGGAATAGCGGCTGTCCGCGACGGGATTCAATCAACGGCGGAATAGGCAGCGGCTGTTGCTGCCCGGCGGCGCTGGCTGTCCGCGGCATCGCACCCGCACAAAGGGCGATACCCGAAGCCTGAATAAACTGACGCCGACTGAGTGACATATAAGCTCCATCTGAAACGACTAACAACGCGGGAATTCGTTTTCCCTTGAACGAAACCGGGTTAAATCTTACCGGCGGCTTCTCGCTCTGCAACTTCTTTATCGAGCTGTGCAATGTGCTGAGCCATCAGCTCGCGGCAGTGCGTGGCCAGCTCGCGCACCTGGTCTTTACCGTATTTGGAGGTATCCACCGGCGGTAGCATTTCGACAATGACCAGTCCGTTTTTCAGACGGTTAAGATTAATCTTATTCGATGTATTGGAAACGCACACGGGAATAATTGGAACGCCTGCCGCAATTGCAGCATGAAACGCGCCGGTCTTGAACGGCAGCAGGCCGCGACCGCGGCTGCGCGTCCCTTCCGGGAACATCCAGATTGAGATCCGGCGCTTTTTAAACTGATCCACCACTTCCGCAATGGTGCCATGCGCTTTCGCACGGTTGTTGCGGTCAATCAGCAAGTTACCGGTGAGCCAGTACAGTTGGCCGAAAAGCGGGATCCACAGCAGGCTCTTTTTCCCGACGGTTACGGTCGGCGGAATAACAATATTTGAGGCCGTCACCATATCGTAGTTGTTTTGATGGTTAGCGATATAGATGGCGTTACCGAAATTCTCCGCCCCTTCAGGCAGACGCTTTTCAACCTTCAGGCCGAACAATGGCGCAAGGCGACCAAACATGTGCCCGAACGTCGCGACATGTTTTGGGTTACGCGGGCTGAACAGGCAATAAATCGATCCGAAAATACAGACCAGAATGCAGTAAATAACGGTAAGAATAAGACGAACAATGTATAGCATAGCGACCTCTGAAGCCCTGACAGCTGACAATTATACTTCACCTGTGGCCAGGTAAGGACTTTATTACGAGCGCGTATTGTTAATCGCAACGCACGAATTAACAACGTTTTTACGGGAAATTTTATGGTAATCCCCCTCCGGAAAGAGGGGGGATGAAACAGGTTACTCTTCGCTGTCGTCCGCTTTGCTGCGCGCCGGCGAGTCGATCTCCACGCGGTCGATGCGCTGCAGGCCACGCATCAGTGAGCCGCGACGTCCGCGCTCGCCAACCACCTTCTGCAACTCTTCCGGACGCAGTTTGATCTTACGTTTGCCGACATGAATGGTCAGCGTGCTCTGCGGCGGCAGCAGGAAGAGATGCGCCAGGCTATCTTCGCCTTTTGCCGCTTCCGCTGACGGGATACTGATGATCTTGTTGCCCTTCCCTTTCGACAGCTCCGGCAGATCGCTGACCGGGAACATCAGCATGCGTCCGGCAGCGGTGATCGCCAGCAGCATATCGCTTTCGTTCTCGATGATCAGCGGCGGCATGACGTGTGCGTTATCCGGCAGGCTGATCAGCGCTTTACCGGCGCGGTTACGCGACACCAGATCGTTAAAGGTGCAGATAAAGCCGTAGCCAGCATCAGACGCCATCAGCAGTTTTTGATCGTCGGCTTCCATCAGCATATGGTCAACCGTGGCGCCCGGCGGCAGCGTCAGCTTGCCCGTCAGCGGTTCGCCCTGCCCGCGCGCGGATGGCAGCGTGATCGGATCAATAGCGTAGCTGCGGCCCGTGGAGTCGATAAACGCCACCGGCTGGTTGCTCTTGCCCTTCACCGCCGCCTTGAAGCTGTCACCGGATTTGTAGCTCAGACCCGGCGCGTCGATATCGTGGCCTTTGGCGCTACGCACCCAGCCGCTCTGGGAAAGCACGATGGTCACCGGCTCGGACGGCAGCATGTCGTGCTCGTTCATCGCCTTCGCTTCTTCGCGCTCATGCAGCGGAGAACGACGGTCGTCGCCAAAGGCGTCGGCATCGGCCTGCAACTCTTTCTTCAGCAGGGTGTTCATCTTGCGCTCGGACGCCAGAATCGCCTGAAGCTGATCGCGCTCTTTTTCCAGCTCGTTCTGCTCGCCGCGGATCTTCATCTCTTCCAGCTTAGCGAGATGGCGCAGCTTCAGTTCGAGGATCGCTTCAGCCTGGGTTTCGCTGATGCCAAAGCGCGACATCAGGGCAGGCTTAGGTTCGTCCTCGGTACGAATGATCTCAATCACTTCGTCAATGTTGAGGAACGCCACCAGCAAACCTTCGAGGATATGCAGGCGCTTAAGCACTTTCTCCAGGCGATGGTTCAGACGGCGGCGCACCGTATCGCGGCGGAAGGCCAGCCATTCGGTGAGGATCTCCAGCAGGTTTTTCACCGCCGGACGACCGTCCAGACCAATCATGTTCAGGTTGATGCGGTAGCTTTTTTCCAGATCGGTAGTGGCGAACAGGTGGTTCATCACCTGCTCCATATCCACGCGGTTAGAACGCGGCACAATCACCAGACGGGTCGGGTTTTCGTGGTCCGATTCGTCGCGCAGGTCGTCCACCATCGGCAGCTTTTTATTGCGCATCTGGGAGGCAATCTGCTCCAGCACCTTCGCGCCGGAGACCTGGTGCGGAAGCGCGGTGATCACCACGGCGCCATCCTCTTTGGTCCATACCGCGCGCATGCGCACGGAGCCGCGGCCGTTCTGGTAGATTTTACGGATTTCCGCACGCGAGGTGATGATCTCGGCTTCGGTCGGATAGTCCGGCCCCTGCACGATATCCAGCAGATCGTCCAGCGAGGTTTTTGGCTGCTCAATCAGGGTGATGGCGGCTTTCGCCACTTCACGCAGGTTGTGCGGCGGAATGTCCGTCGCCATGCCCACGGCGATACCGGTCGTGCCGTTCAGCAGGATGTTCGGCAGACGCGCAGGCAGCATTTTCGGCTCCTGCATCGTACCGTCGAAGTTTGGCACCCAGTCGACCGTACCCTGCCCCAGTTCGCCCAACAGCACTTCGGCATATTTAGACAGGCGGGATTCGGTATAACGCATCGCCGCGAAGGATTTCGGATCGTCCGGCGCCCCCCAGTTCCCCTGACCATCCACCAGCGGATAGCGGTAAGAGAACGGCTGGGCCATCAGCACCATCGCTTCATAGCAGGCGCTGTCACCGTGCGGATGGTATTTCCCCAGCACGTCACCGACGGTACGGGCGGATTTCTTGAACTTGGCGGTCGCATTCAGCCCCAGTTCGGACATCGCATAGACGATGCGGCGCTGAACGGGCTTCAGGCCATCCCCGATAAACGGCAACGCCCTGTCCATGATGACGTACATGGAGTAGTTCAGGTAGGCGTTTTCCGTGAATTCATGTAGCGCGAGGCGCTCTGCCATATCGCTCATTACGTGTGATTCCTCAACTCAGAAACCGATGGGTTTCAGGCAATATTGCCGCAGATACTACCTCATCTGGCGAGTTGAGTCACAAAGAAAAAGGGCCGCATAAGCGGCCCTTTCCGGGTTATTTGTTCAGCTTGATAACCTGCTTCACGTCGATTTCAAACTCGTTCCAGTCTTTATCGATTTTACCCTGGAGTTCGACTTTATCATGGGGCGTCACCGTCACGCCGTTCCAGCGCTTGTGGTCGATCTCCACCACCACCGCGCCGCTTTCATCGCGGAAGGTGTAACGGTCATCGGACAGGCGCTCGGTAATATTACCGCGCAGCTTCACCCAGCTGTCGTCCTTCATATCTTTGACTTTAGCCGCGGTAGTGAGGTTGGCGTTATTATCGACAAAGCCACCCTGCTGGGTTTGCGTCTGGGTCTGTGTCGCAGATGGGCCAGAGAAGCCACCCTGTGCAGCAAAAACAGGGGCAGTGGTCATCATCATGATGGCAGCAATTGCAGCGTATTTTTTCATCTTAATCTCTCCCTTTAATGTCGTTTCACAATCCATTAAACAGGGTAAACCTTAACAACTTCTTAAGGGGAAAATTTATTTATTTTTACTGTACAGCAGGCGCTTGCAGAAGGTTTACTGACGGCATCAAGGAGGAAATATGCGCATTTTACTGGTAGAAGACGACAAGCTCATCGGCGATGGCATCAAAGCGGGCTTAAGCAAAATGGGCTTTAACGTGGACTGGTTTACCGACGGTAAAACCGGGCAGGCGGCCCTGTACACCGCGCCGTACGATGCCGTGGTGCTGGACCTGACGCTGCCGGAAATCGACGGGCTTGCGATCCTGCGCGCCTGGCGCGAAAGCGGTAAGAGCGAACCGGTGCTGATCCTCACCGCGCGGGATGCGCTGAATCAGCGCGTCGAAGGGTTACGCCTGGGGGCGGATGATTACCTGTGTAAGCCGTTCGCGCTGATTGAAGTGGCAGCCCGCCTCGAAGCGCTGGTGCGCCGCAGCCACGGGCAGGCGCGCAGCGAGCTGCGTCACGGCAAGGTCACGCTCGATCCGGCAAGTCTTGTCGCCACGCTGGAGGGCGAAACGCTGGTGCTCAAACCCAAAGAGTTCGCCCTGCTGGAACTGCTGATGCGCAACGCGGGCCGCGTGCTGCCGCGCAAGGCCATCGAAGAGAAACTCTACAACTGGGATGATGACGTCTCCAGCAACGCCGTCGAAGTCCACGTTCATCATTTACGCCGCAAGCTCGGCAGCGAATTTATCCGCACCGTGCACGGCATCGGTTATACCCTGGGTGACGCATGAAACTGACCCAACGCCTGAGCCTGAAGCTGCGCCTGACGCTCCTCTTTTTGCTGCTGTCCCTGGCGGCCTGGTTTGCCGCAAGCGTGGTGGCCTGGCACCAGACGACCGACAAGCTCGATAAGCTGTTCGATACCCAGCAGATGCTGTTTGCCAAACGGCTGCTGACGATGGACGTGGACGAACTCCGCGCCCCGGAACGCATGCGCGAGGTGCCGAAAAAAGCCAAACACGGCCATCTTGACGACGATGCGCTGGCCTTCGCAATCTTCACCGCAGACGGCAGCATGGTGCTTAACGACGGTGAGAACGGGCGCGACATACCTTATCACTACCGCCGGGACGGATTTGATGACGGTCGGTTGCAGGATGACAACGACGAATGGCGTTTCCTGTGGCTGACCTCCCCGGACGGGAAATACCGCGTGGTGGTTGGCCAGGAGTGGGAGTACCGACAAGATATGGCGCTGGACGTGGTCAGCTCGCAGCTGACGCCGTGGCTGGTGGCGCTGCCCGTAATGCTGCTGTTGCTGATTGTCCTGCTGAGCCGGGAACTGAAACCGCTGAAAAACCTGGCGCAGACCCTGCGTTCACGCTCGCCGGATGCGACCGATACGCTGCCCACCCACGGCGTGCCGACGGAGGTTCGCCCGCTGCTTGATGCGCTTAACCATCTTTTCGCCCGTACGCAGGAGATGATGGCCCGCGAGCGCCGCTTCACCTCGGATGCCGCTCATGAGTTGCGCAGCCCGCTGGCCGCGCTGAAGGTGCAAACCGACGTGGCGCAGCTTTCCCTTGACGATCCCGGGGCGCAGTCTAAAGCGCTGGGGCAATTGCATGCGGGCATCGACCGCGCCTCCCGGCTGGTGGATCAGCTTCTCACCCTGTCGCGCCTGGATTCACTGGATAATCTTGATGACGTCGAACCCGTGATGATGGCCGATTTGCTGCAATCCGCGGTGCTGGATATCTGGCATCCGGCGCAGCAGGCGGGCATTGATATTCGGCTCAACGTCAACGCGCCCGAGGTGATGCGTCACGGACAGCCGCTATTGCTGAGCCTGCTGGCGCGTAACCTGCTGGACAACGCCGTTCGTTACAGCCCGCGCGGCAGCGTGGTGGACGTGACGCTGAACACCCAAAGCTTTACCGTGCGCGACAACGGCCCGGGCATTTCAACCGATGCGCTGGCGCGTCTCGGCGAGCGCTTTTATCGTCCACCGGGCCAGGACGCCACCGGCAGCGGTCTGGGGTTGTCTATCGTGAAGCGCATCGCGGCGTTACACGGGATGCGCGTCTCGCTGGGCAATGCGCCTGAAGGGGGCTTTGAGGTGACCGTCAGCTGGTAGCCATTATTGCGCTGAGCGCAAAAGACTTTGCACATTTTGCTTATTTTTCCGCTCCGTCCTCGCGCGTAGAATACCTGGCATACTCTCAGCATCGAGGACAAATAATGAGCAACATTCTGATTATCAATGGCGCGAAAGAATTTGCGCACTCTAAAGGCCAGCTCAATGACACCCTGACCGAGGTCGCGGATGGTTTCCTGCGCGACGCCGGACATGATGTTAAGGTTGTGCGCGCGGACAGCGATTACGACGTGAAGGCCGAAGTGCAGAACTTCCTGTGGGCCGACGTGGTTATCTGGCAGATGCCGGGCTGGTGGATGGGCGCACCGTGGACCGTGAAAAAATACATGGACGATGTGTTTACCGAAGGTCACGGTTCGCTGTATGCCAGCGACGGCCGCACCCGCTCAGACGCGTCTAAAAAATACGGTTCCGGCGGCCTGTTGCAGGGCAAGAAATACATGCTCTCCCTGACCTGGAATGCCCCGCTTGAAGCGTTCACCGAGCAAGATCAGTTCTTTGAAGGCGTAGGCGTAGACGGCGCGTATCTGCCATTCCACAAAGCGAATCAGTTCCTGGCTATGGAGCCGCTGCCGACCTTTATCGTCAATGACGTAATTAAAATGCCGGACGTCCCACGCTATATCGCAGAATATCGCAAGCATCTCGCGGAAATTTTTGCTTAACTGGTAGCCTGGAATTAGAAGGAGTTAATTATGCTTACCGTTATTGCTGAAATCCGTACGCGTCCTGGCCAACATCACCGCCAGGCGGTGCTGGATGAGTTCGCAAAGATCATCCCGACCGTACTGAAAGAAGAAGGCTGCCACGGCTACGCGCCAATGGTGGACGCCGCCACCAGCGCAAGCTTCCAGGCGACCGCGCCAGACTCGATCATCATGGTTGAGCAGTGGGAAACCGTCGCGCACCTTGAAGCGCATTTGCAGACCGCGCATATGAAAGCGTGGAGCGACGCGGTGAAAGGGGACGTTCTGGAAACCCATATCCGTATTCTGGAGCAAGGGGTTTAAGTTCTGTGAAATTTGCCGGGTGGCACTGCGTTTACCCGGCCTACAACTTCCCTCCCAGGCCCGGTAAGCGTTAACGCCACCGGGCTTTTTTTATCACCTTAACACTCAACTGCTATGCTTATTCTGACTTCATGTTAAACAGGAGGATGGAATGGGTCTTTTTAATTTCGTAAAAGAAGCAGGCGAAAAGCTGTGGGACAATCTGACCGATCATAAGGGTCAGAGCGATAAAATCACCGAGCACCTCAAGAAACTCAACATTCCCGGTTCCGATAAGGTTCAGGTTGACGTCACCGACGGCAAAGCCAGCGTGACGGGCGACGGGCTGACGCAGGAGCAGAAAGAAAAAATCCAGGTCGCCGTCGGCAACATCGCAGGCGTCAGCGAGGTGGAGAACAACATCACCGCGACAGATGCCAAAGATGAAGCTACTTACTATACGGTGAAATCCGGCGATACCCTGAGCGCGATCTCTAAAACCGTGTACGGCGATGCTAACCAGTACAACAAGATTTTTGAGGCTAACCGCCCTATGCTCTCCAGCCCCGATAAAATCTATCCCGGCCAGACGCTGCGTATTCCTAAAGCATAACGTCTAAAACAGTCGGTTCACGTCGCGCAGAGGAACAGAATGAAAATAGCTTGTCTTGGCTGGGGTTCGTTAATCTGGAAAAGCGGCGCGTTACCGGTAGCCGGTGAGTGGCAGACCGACGGGCCTTCTTTGCCCGTCGAGTTCTGTCGGGTCAGCGATGGCGGTGAACTGGCGACCGCCATCTGTATGAATGCCCCTGCCGTGCCGGTGCTTTGGGCATGGCTGGAGGCCACAACGTTGAGCGTGGCCTGCCGCGCTTTGCGTGAGCGCGAAGCCATTCCCGAGGATCGCTGCGATGGTATTGGCTCGCTACTAATCACCGGACGCGACACGGGTATCCTGACAACATGGGCCAGGGAGAAAGGTATTGAAGCGATCATCTGGACCGGGCTCCCGCCGAGAAGCGCGTCACAGGAAGGCAGGGTTCCTGCCGTGGACGAAGCCATCGCTTATCTCGACGGCCTCAGCGGAGAGACCCGCAGCCATGCGCGGGACTATATTTGCCGCGTGCCTGCCCAGCTTGATACGCCCTACCGGCGCGTCATTAAAGACGTGCTAGGATGGTAATCCCCCGGCCAGTCACCAGTACAGTTTCCAGCTCCGGGTGAAACGCTCCAGCGCCTCAACGTAGAAGTAATCTCCCCAGCTTGCGCACTCATCCACGCCTTTGTTGCTCCCGAGGTGGTAAACCGAGTGTTTAAGCAGCCCGTTGCCCTTTTCTTCTCTCCCCATCAGATAGTGTTTCGTCAGTGACGACATAATGCCTTTAGCCCATTCCATGTAGCGCTCGCGATCCGGATCCGTGACCGGCAGGTGTTTCACCAGCTCCAGCAGCCCACATACCGCAATCGCCGCCGAGGAAGAGTCACGCAGCGCGTCGGTGCCCACCAGCGCCAGATCCCAGTGGCAGACGTAGTCGTCGGGCAGGCGATTGAGGAAGTAGTTCGCCAGCCGTTTTGACAGGGCGATCATCGTCTCGTCGCCGGTATAGATATAGCTCAGCAGGAAGCCGTAAATTCCCCACGCCTGCCCGCGTGACCAGCAGGAGTCGTCGGCGTAGCCCTGCTGGGTGTTGCCGTAGCGCGGTGCGCCGGTTGTCACATCCATATAGTAGGTGTGGAAGGTGGAGGCATCGTCACGAATGAGGTACGTCGCCGCCTGCATGACGTGCGCTTTTGCGGCGTCGGCAAAGCGCGGATCGCCCGTCTGCTCCGTTGCCCAGTAGAGCAGCGGCAGGTTCATGTTGCAGTCGATGATCATCCGCCCGGCCTGGTCCGGATCGGAGAGATCGCCCCACGCCTGGATGATCTTCGCTTTCTCGTGGAAGCGTTCCAGCAGAGCTTCCGCCGCCAGCAGCGAGAAGCCGCGCGCCTCGCGGTTTCCGGTCAGCCGCCACGCGGCTACGCAGGAGAGCGTGTAGAGGAAGCCTAAATCGTGGGTGTTGGTGTCGTTGCGCCCGGCGATGCGCAGGCCAAACGAGCGCACGTGTTTTTCCGCCATCGCGCGGAATTTTTCCTCGCCGCTCATCTCCCATGCCAGCCATAGCTGCCCGGTCCAGAAGCTGGTGGTCCACTCCACGTTGTCAGTCAGCGGATAAAAACCGTTCTGGCAGGTTTCCGCCGGGAATTTGTCGCCGAACTCCGTTAAATGACGGCTAATCAGGTCCAGAACGTGGCTGCGCGCCGAATTCAGTTCATCGCTGAATGCGCGGGAGTCAACGGGCGCAGCGATAACAGGCAGACGTTCTTCTTTGATACGACTTAACATATTTCGGTTCCTTCTTTGACGGCGTAATTTATCGTGTTGACGTTTCTGCTACGTTCAGCGCACGAGCCCCGCGCCATTTGCTCTGACAGGCGGATAACGTAAAAGCAGAAATAAGGGTAAAGGTCAGCGCCGTTGCGCCCATGATGATATAGGTGTGCTCAAAGCCAATACGGTCATACATATACCCGGCTGGGGAAGAGACCACCACGTTGCCAACGTAGAGCATTGCCTGATAGCCGAGTAAATACATGGTGGCATTGACGCGCTTGTCGAAATGCTCGGCGATATATTTAAATACCGACACCAGCAGGAGACAAATTTCCAGACCGTACAGCGGCTTAAGCACTGAAATTAACAGGTGAGAATCACACATGCCGGAAATAATCAGACGCGCCCCGACCACCAGCCCGACAATTAATAGCCCGCGTTTGGCGCCAATAAAGTTCACAAACAGCGGGACCACCATATACATGACAAATTCCATGCCCGACTGCACGGTCCCGAGATAACCGAATACCGCGTTGCCCTCATGAATATCATCGAAGAAGGTGACGAAATAGCGCGAGAACTGCTGCTCGGCGATAAACATCATCCACGCCACGCCCGCCACGTACAGGCAGAAGGCCCAGAATTTGCGGTTTCGCAGCAGGGCGTAAACGTCTGACGGGGCGATTTTCTCTTTCGTCAGCACCTCGCCCGCGTGAATGGAGTTAGTGTTCACTTTCAGGCTCAGCAGGACGATCAGCATCACCACCGACGCCACGCTGCCGAGAATAAAGTTATACGCCGGTGAGAGGTTAAACAGCAGGCCGGAGAAGGACGATGCCACCGCCCAGCCGAGCGAACCCCACATGCGAATTTGCCCGAACTCCATGCCGTTTAAGCGGCTAAAGCGGTCAGAATACGATTCGCACGCCGCCACACCCGCGTACCAGGCAAAGCTTAAATAGAGCGCGCCGATAATAATCCCCAGCAGGGTATTAGACATTAACAGCGGCTGGTATACGTAAATAAAGAACGGCGCCATCAGGGCCGACATGATCACCACAAAATAGAGCAGGTATTTGCTCATGCCGATCTTATCGAGAATATAGCCGTAGATCGGTTTAAGAATAACGGAGAATATCCCGTTCACCGCAAAAACGGTTCCAATCACCGAGCCGCTGAGATTGGCTTTCTGGCCAAGCCAGATCGCCAGCAGTCCAATACTGGCAGACCAGGTAAAGAAATAGAGAAAGATAAAGCTACTGATTTTGTAATATTCAGTTCTGTTAGTTGTCGATGTGCTTTTCATATCATCCTCGCCGACGTGTAGGGCCAGATTTTTATAATGTGAACGACAGCTTACGTTCGCTTCCGGGTTCGCTAATGACGACCCGGCTATGGGTTATATTCAGCTGCGGCGTCGCCGCAACGGGCTGTTTTCCGCCAGCCAGAACGGCGCAACAGAGCCAGCTTTCCCCTTGCGGGAGGTCGGCCTTTAACAACGGAATGGAAGCGCACTCCGCAAACATAATGCTGCTGTTCGGCGGCGTGACGATGCTGTCTGGCTGGCGGTGAATGACCGGCGAAAGATCGACAATGACGCTGCTGCCGTTTTCAGCCATCAGATAACAACCGCGATCGCGCACCTGGTGGGCGGTTTTCATCACCGCAAAGCCGCCCTCGGCGGTTTGCAGAGTGCGCGCGCTGTTGATGCGGTGCAGGCGCAGGTGCCACTCCCCGAACGGGATCTGCCAGGTCGCAATCTGCACGTCGCGCCACGGCGACCAGCGCGAGAAAATGTAATGTTCATCCACCCGAACCTCTTCGCACTCGCGACGACCGCGGAAATAGTCATCTCCGTCCGCCAGCAGCAGCATCGAATCGCAGGCGGCATGCTTCAGGCCAAAACGCCCGCGCTCAATGGTGAATCCGAAGCGGCTGGAGTAGGCAAATTTGGTGTATTTCGCTTCGGTGTTAACGTAGTTATTCAGCTCCAGCTGACCAGCCGTGAGCATGACGACGTGTTGCGAAGCTTTCGAATGCATCAGGATCTGCTGCGCATGCGGGATCACATGTTTTTCAGCAAGCGCGGGCAGCGGCTGCTCGTCGGCCTGCCAGAACGGATGCGCCTCCGGCAGCGCCAGGATCAGGTAGGTTTTCAGCGCCCAGTACGGTGAACCGGGGGAGTTGTAATCCTCGCACATCGCCAGGTTCGGATACGCAAACCCCAGGGTAAGAATACCGTCGCGATCGACAATCGACTGCTGCTGCCACCAGCGCAGATGCCGCAGCACAATGCCCTTCACGATACCCGGGGTGAAGACGTCCAGCTGAGAAAAAGCCACCGCGCTCCAGAAGGCAACCATGGCAAAGCGGTAGGTCAGGCTGCGGCCAAACGGCACCGAGGCACCATCGGCGGCGGACCAGTAGATAAAGTCTTTCGCGAACAGACGCGAGCGCTCGCGCAGCACCTTTGCCCTCGCCTCGTCGTCACTCAGGGTGGCGTAAATCAGGCCGTAAAAATGGAAAGCCATGGAGATGTAATAGTCTTTCGGGCGGCCGGGACCGTCGGAGTACCAGCCGTCGCCGAGATAGTAGGCGTCCATCAGCGCAAAGCGGTGGTCAATGGCGGCTTGATCGTACGGCAGGCCGGCGCGCTTAAAGCCGAGCTGGACCATAATGGCAAAATAGTTCCAGTTGCTGTCCGGCATCTGCGCGTCGGTGATTTGGTTGAGCCACGCGTGCAGGTTCATCACCTCGCGCCCGGTAAAGTGCGCGGTGAGTTTATCTCCCAGCAGAGCGAGCCCCAGACCGTAGGCCGCCATCTCCACCAGACGCTGATCGTACGGGCCGGTTTCACCCCAGTAGCCGGTGCTTTGCGGGTCGGTACCAAGCTTAATGGCAGTAAGGTACTTCTCGCTGAACGGCGTGCTTTCGCCGGATGCTATCAGCGGAAACAGCCCCCACAGCGCGCGGGAAAGTCCCTCCATCTGCGCAATATCCGCTGTGTAATGGGCGCAGGTATCACCCAGCGAGAATCGTGAACGGTTCGCCGGAAATTGCGTGTCCAGCGCCTGTAAAAATGCATTCAACGACGCCACTACATCCTGGCGTGAAGACAACGGATTTGATTTTTCTTTGTTTGCCGCCCACATCGGTTCGCCCTCGTAATCAACTGCGGCAAAGCATAGTGAATCCGCAAGGGGCAGAAATGTTAGCCGTGTCACAGGCATGAACGATGAATAAACCTCAAGTTGAGAAAATTTAAAAAGGTGGTTTATAAAGACGGTCAGACGGGAAAAAGTTGAGTTTTATTGCACTATGCGCGACACGCCGACATCCGATCTTCTGGAACTGATCGCCCTGAACGATACCGTGGCCTCGTTCAGCCGCCTGTTTGCCAATACCGTGCGCTACCATCACTGGCACCAGTGTCTGGAGATCCTCTATGTGGAAGAGGGCTTTGGGGTGGCGATTGTCGATAATCGTCACTACACCATGCGCCCCGGACGGCTGTTTTTCTTCCCGCCTTTTACGCTGCACAAGGTCATGGTGGACGAACAGGCGGAGGCAATTTACCGCCGCACCATTATTCATCTCGACCAGCACGCGGTGCTGAAGATCCTGCGGGATTTTCCCCAGACCCGGCAGCGTCTGGAGCGGCTGTCACGCCGTGGCGGCGAAGCGTGGGTCGCCGATTTAGCCCACTTCCATCATCATATCGACCATCTGTTTAGCTGCTATAAACCGCCGATGAACGGCGAGAGCATCGCCAGCCTGCTGATCGGCCTGTTCGCGATGCTGCCCGACGATCGCGACGGCGAGCCGGGAAACAGCCAGGGGATCGCCAGCCAGGTGATGTTTTGGCTCGACGAGCATTATCAGGAGAAATTTCGTCTGGATGCGCTGGCCAATGAGCTGGGAAAATCCCGCAGCTACGTATCGCGAAAATTCCATGCGGAAACGGGCGAAAAAATTCACGACTACCTGAATACGCTAAGGTTGCGTAAGGCGTGTGAGTGTTTACTCCACACTGATTCGAGCGTGCGTGACATTGCCGCACAGACGGGTTTTTCCGACGTGACGTGGTTTATCAGCGCGTTTAAAAAAGGGATTGGCGAGACGCCGCTGCAGTACAGGAAGAACCATCGTGCGGTTTGACGCCCGCACCCACGGGGCTGAGGGTTCCCCACA
>NZ_NRIQ01000067.1:0-116124 GCF_020224095.1 Enterobacter sp. CCUG 70166 | reverse complement strand
AATTCAGTAAACCACTTCAAATCGGACGCCCACATAAAACAGAGGTCAGCCTCTAACAGGTGTTCATGGTCAGGGTTATGGATGCTGCCGGTATCGCTGAGGATTTGGCGGCTTACCCACTCATGCACTTCATTGGCGGGGATGAGCCGGGTGTATGGCTGCCAGTTGTCGGAGATGATGAAGTTAACTGGCGGGTATGGCCTGCGATCTTCATCGTTAACCATGGGTTACTCCGTTGTTTGTTCTGCTGGCTGTCCGGTCTGCTCTGCCGGTACTGGCGTGAACTGCACGCGCTTCACATCGGCTGGAGCAAAATACAGCCACTCGCCCGTCTCCGTCGCCAGCGGCACAAAGCCGTTAACCAGCTCTGGCTGACGTCGTGACATCTTGCCTGTGAAGGTTTCGCCTGTTTGGGTGGTTAGCGTGATTTGGTAGATATCGGACATGGTTACCTCTTTGCCTTGTCGCAGCTGTTGCCCTGCTTCTCAGAAGTGCTTAGCCACTTACGGCTTACCCGTCAGCAAGATGTGATCACCATCCTTGCGGGGTTACACAGATCATTATCGAAGCCCCTCAGTGAAGAGCTTCTGTAATGCCGCTATTTGCCGACGCAATTCTGCGTTGGCTACCCTGCTTTCGCTTCCATAAGCGTGACCATGTCAGGGTCCATCTGACTGACGATCCGCTCACGAGCGCAATTGAGAAGCTTCTTGCGACCACCGACGCCCCACTTATTCATTGCCCGGGCACATGCGCTGACCTCTTTGGTCTCATTGGCGATCAGCAGGTCAAGTCGGTTGAGTCGGTTCATATTACTAAGACCGTTGAGCACAGCCTCGCGGAAGGTTTCATAAACGCGGATTTCAAACTCCGGCTTAATCCAGGCGGCATATCTAATAGCGAGTAGCTCTGCAGCCCATACGCCGGGCTCGTCACCACCGCGAATTACTCTAAGTGCCTGGTTATCTTCCAAAGGACATTTTTGTCCTTTGCCTGCCAGCGCCTGAACGAAACGCTTTACTGATGCACTACGAATAAACTTGCCCGGCTTTTGTGACTCAGTAGCCTCACCTTTCAGGACAGCGGCGGCATGAAGATCATTCAGGCTATAGCGCCCCTTCTCGTCCACTCGGACAGAGACACCATTCACGATCACAGTTGGATATGTCATAGCGTGTACCTTTCTTTGAGATGAACCTTTGCCGCATAGGAAACCAGCCCACAGAGGCTCGCCAGCACTACTAGCTTCCTCAAAGGCTCATTTCAAAGGGTTCGGTTCTGTGGTTTGTATGCGCTGCGGTGCGCGGTGAAATTAGGGCATAAAAAAGCCCGACCGAAGTCAGGCTCTGTTATTTTGGTGACGAATCACTTAAGACACTGGGTGTTGATGTATTCATGCATCCCGTAGATCATTTTGTTAACGGTTTCGATTCCGTCCCGGTGATCGAAATAATTCCGTCGAGCGTCTGGAGTAAGTTCGGGGCTCCTGCATCATCCACGCCGGAGGTGGAGGTGGCTTTGGACACTCCAGGGCAGGTTGCGGCGATGCGCAGCCGTTTAGCGCCAGAATCGACATCCCGACGCAAATCGTTAATGGTCTTTTTCGCATCGGACAATTCCTTCGTGTATTTGGCATCCAGTGCAGCGACATCACGCTGGCGGGTCTGCATGTCTTTGATGGTGTCGTTAGCCAGGCTGAGTTTCTCAGTGGCTTTATCGCGCTGGTCTTTGTAGGTGATGGCGTTGTCGCGGTAGTGGTTCACGAAGAACGCCAGCACACCGATTAACGCCACCACCAGCAGCTGCAACCAGTAACGCTTAACCAGTGCGCCAATCATGACAGGAACAGAGCCCGCTCTGCCTCCCGCCGACGTGTCAGCCCATTCAGCACCTTCCCACCAGCTTTATTCCAGCGCAGGAACTCATCGGCTGCACCAGCGTAATCACCAGCGTTGAGTTTTCGCAGAAGGGTCGATGTCGACAGTGACCGGGCGCCGAGGTTGTACGTGAACGACACCAGGGCGTCGAATTGCCCCTGAGTCAGGCCAACTTTGACCAGGCGGGACACATCGCTTTCGTAGCTTACTAGCCCGGTCTTCAGCAGACGTTCTGCCGTTTCCTGCTTGATAGTCATCCCGGCGCGGATTGGTTTGCCGTCGACAGGCTGAGTCCAGCCATAACCGATCGTCCAGACTCCGACGCTGTCCTGGTAGGCGGTGAGTTTGCAGCCTTCGAACTGCTTGATCAGGGCAATGCCTTTATCACTGGTTTGCATTCTTCATCCCCGTCAGTCGTTCCCAGAAGTACGTCAGCGCTACGGAGCCCATCGCGCCGCTAATGCCAGACGTAACCAGAATCATGTAAAGGCTAAGCCCGCTTTCAACGCTGATCAGTCCACCAATGAGACCGGTAAAGCCGGACACTGCAATTTGCGCCAGCGCGTTGATCCAGCTCCAGGTGGCTTTGTTCTGCTTAACGTCAATAAGGTATCGGACCAGGCCGCCCCAGCATGACAGAGCAAGGACAATCAGCCATGACACTCCGGCAATGCTTTCTTTATCTTGCATACGTTTAGCCATATCACCTCCGAAAAAACGGGGTGCTGTTTGTGTAGTGGGGAAAGGCCGTCAGACACGATAGCTACGTGGCATCTGGAATTGATTGTCTGCGGCCTGGAATAAAAAACCTGGCGACAAGCCAGGAAGATGAGGGTAAGGCAATGTCGGCTCTATGGCCGTAAATACCCTGGCTGGGTTTGGCTCGCCTGGCTGGATTCGAACCAGCGACCAACCGCTTAGAAGGCGGTTGCTCTTTCCTCTGAGCTACAGGCAAATTTGGTGGGCCGTGAAGGATTCGAACCTGTCTACCCTTCCCTTATGAGGGGACCGCTCATACCAAATGAGCTTCCGGCCCAGAAACAAAAAAGCCCCGCATTTAGCGAGGCTCTTAATTCTTTGTCGACCTACGAAGCTATGGCGACGATATCAGATTTACATGAAATATATGCGTTTTAGTTCGGTTTTGCAAGACTTACGTCTAAATTTGTCGCCTTTTGTTGTGAACGTGATCGCGTTACTGAGATAAGCGCACCGCTATCGAGTCGCTTAAAGCTGTTACGCATCGCCAGCCAGTGAGGCAGATACGTTTCTGTCCAGGTGGATTTCGCCACGCCAGCCAACTCCGCCAGCGCCTGATATTCGTACGTCTCACGCCCTGCCAGCTCCAATTTCACGTCCTGCGCCGCCAGCCAAATTAGCTTCTTCAGGCGATCCAGCGTCTTGCCGGCCACTTTCTTCGTGCCGAGCTGTTCCCGGAACTCTGCCCACGCCCACTGGGTGATCGCAACCTGGTGCTCGAAGCGGATATTCTCGCTGTAGTTCCATAGTAGCCACGCTTTCTGATGTTCTTCCAGAGACATGACAGCGCGGCGCCAAGATGCTGTCACGAACTCGACCGGACCCACCAGCGCGATAGATGAGCCCTTAGCGCGGGACTGGCTGCCGCTCATCGCCGGGCCATCAGGGTTAACTTTCCGGCCGGTGACCGGGTCGGTGATTTTCTTTCGTCCCCGGCTGCGTGCCGTCGCGGTGAATTGCGCGTTCTCGGCGAAAGCTACCAGTTGCCCTTTCGTCGCCCCGCTCAGATCTGCGGTCGCCACAATGAGCTGCTGACGTACGTATTCCAGTTGCTGACTGTTCATGCGGCTTCCTTCTGTGGCTGGTTGGTTTTGGTCTGGCTGTGCTTTGCTACTGGCGGCATGCTGGCGCGCTTAACGCTTTCTGCCTGGTACCGGGTTATTTCGTCTCTGGTCACGGCGCGCACTCCCCGATGATGATCTGCCCCTTCTCTCCCCAGACCTTTGTGATGCGGCAATCCCAGATGTGAGCATCATCCTCATAAAGCGCATCCATCAGGGCCTTCAGCATGTTGTCGCAGTCTGGCTTGGCCTGGTGGGGCTTCCCGGCGAACTCAGCTCGTTTCTTCTTACTCCAGCTTGGTGGCATTGGTAGGACGAATGTCACATGTGATCCGGATTCAGGCATGGTCAGCTTGCGCAGGCGGACCTCATCGCAAAAAGCGCGATAACGCATTACAGGTGGGCGCTGCTTCCACTTATCCGCGCGGGTCATTCGAGGCTTGCCGATTGGTGTGATGTCGTAGATTTTCATGCGGGCACCACCAAGCCACGACGGGCAATCTGGATAATGGTCAGGACGATGGCGCGATCCATTAACTGGCGGCGCTCGTCACGGCTCAAACCCTTTCCGTTATCGATCTCTGAATGACAGGTGACGCAGATAGCAGCGGTGGCGCAGTCGTCTGTTTTCATACCGATACCCTTACCCTCGTTGCGGTGTGCCACCTGCACGCCCCACGCTCCGCACAGGACGCATTGCTCAATCTGGCCGACTGCGGCTAGCCACTTCTTGCTGCGGTAGGTTTTACTCATGTTCACCACCTTGAACCTGTACCAGTGTGAGGTTTCCGCAGAACACAGCTCCGGTGTCGATGTACATCTGGTTGGCATACTTAAGCGGCTGGCGCGCTGGGGTGTGCCCGAAGATAAACAGATCAGCACCAGCTATAGGCGAGACAATGCCGTCCTGAGCGTCGCTAACCCGCTCACGATTCCAGATGACCATATCTTTCGGGACGGGCTTATCGAACGCATATTCGTTATGCGGGTAGTCAGCGTGGCAGATAACGATTTTACGCTCAGCGGTAACCAGCTCGATGACGAGTGGCAGCTCAGCTGCTTTGTGAACTAGAGCCTTAGCCAGCACTTCTTTGTCATAGTCGAGATTGAAGAACCAGCCGCCACCATTTGCCAACCAGTGATTGACGTTCCCATACTCCGATAGCCCATCAATCATCATCTGCTCATGGTTTCCTCGCACAGCCCGGAACCACGGCATAGTAATCAGCTCCAGGCACTCGACGTTTTCCGCGCCTCGGTCAACAAGGTCTCCAACCGAAATCAGCAAATCACACGCAGGGTCGAACGAAACTTTTTCGAGCTCATTCATCAGCAGCGTGTAGCACCCATGCAGATCCCCGACGACGAAGATATTGCGCCAGTCAGCGCCATTAATGCGTTGATACATGCTCATGCGGATTTTCTCCTCGCTGCGAGACGCAGCCATTTCTGATCCACCAGGCGGGCGGTGTAGTCTTTCATGGTCGGGATGTCGGACGGCTTAACCGCGGGCTTGCGCTGGCGGCGCGCCGGAACGTTGAAGATGTGATTTGTGATGACGCGCGCGAGAGGACTACCCACGGGAAGCCCTCCACTCTTGCGCCCAGGCGATGCGCTTACTGGATGCTTCGGAGAACTTCACGCCGCGGTCGGTGCCGAACCAGTAAATCGCCTCGATGACGTCGACCATGTAGCGCTTGCTGGATTTGGATGTGCGGACGCCGAAATAAACGCGTCCGCCGTTGATGCCCGGCGCGGATTTCTGCTCCTGGTCCTGAGTCTGATTTACCAGAACGGTGATGAGGTCCTTCCACTCTTCGCGGGTCAGCTTTTCGCCGTGCCAAACAACCTGATCAGACAGGTCTTTCAGCAGCGGCCACATCAGACGGTTTTGCTTGTCGGTGCGGGTCTCTTCCCGAGCCTCGACTACCATCGGCGCGCGAGGGTTTACCGGCAGGGCGCGAATGTACGCGATGAGATTCTCTTTAACGGTGTCGTTAACGATGCAGTAGTGCTGTTTCATGCGCCACCTCCGAGAGGTAACGCAGAATGCAGAAAATCGCAGGTGCATGTCTGCATCTGTGACAATGTGAGGAGTTCAGATTGTGGTCGCATTTAAGTCCCCTTAAATGCGCAGAAGTCACCGGAGTTGTTCAAGCTCCGATGACATGATTATGGACGGTTGATTCAACAAAATCAACGCGAGAAAAAGGCCTCCGAAGAGGCCATGGCTCTCGATATGGGGATTCCCATATCGCTTGTATGGTAGCTATGGTTTGAATCTATGCTTAGTTAACCTCGCCCCCAGTTCCCACTCTTCCCTGGCCACAGTCTTGCCCTTCCTGATTTGGCTTTCTACCTCCTGCTGCGGTGCTGCTGGCATTGCGCAAGCTTCTACTGCTGCCTCATGAATTCGCTTTATGGTGTCCCAGCCAACGGGGATTTCAGCATCCCACCCGCCTGTATGGTTACAGTCTTCACAACCTTCACCTACGCATGACTGACAAACGATGCGGTATTGAACATGAAACTCTCCGCATAGCGCGCCTTTGGCTCCATTATCGGCAGTCAACTTTAGTGGCATGATGCAGTAACCATCCGGAATCACCGGGGCGTTGAGAGCATCACGCTCTGCAAAGATTTTCTCAGCGTCGATTTCAATGCCGGAGTTGCGTATGGTTTCCACTGCGTCGCGCAACTTGTTAGCCGTCGTTACAAGTTCGGCACCCTGAAGCATGGCGGCGCGGCATTCATCTTCGCGCTCACCAAAAATTGCTGACTCCAGGACATCGATAGCCTGCGATGGTGAGTACGCGTATTTATCGAATGACGCCCCCTTGATTCGCTGTGCGAGCTTGAACAGCCGTTTCTCCTGCGCGTGATAAAGCTCACTCAGATGCTGATAACGCTCATCAGGCACAGATACCGGCGCTGGCGGGGCGGCGTAATAATACTCGTCCTCAATCCCATCAACTGGTTTTGAGAAGCAGATAAAATTACCGTAATGCCAAGGATAAGGGCCGTATGGCTCAGCGGTCACCCTGCGCCAGCGATGAATGGCAGGCTCCGCTTCGAGCGATGCCAGCGCGATACGCGCCAGCTCAAGATCCATTTGCGCTTTTTCTGACTCCGGAAATCCTGATGCGACAGAAATTCTGTGCTGAAGCTTTTCGATTAACTGCTCTTTGGTGAAGGTGCTCATGATGCCTCTCCTTTACCGGCTGCGGCGGCGCTTAATTTTGTATTCACGTCGCCTTCAAAAATCGGCAGCACACCAATTGCAGCGGCCCAGTTTTTAGCTAGCTCAGGGTCAGATGTCTCGTCGGTGTAGTCTGATGCTCGCCAACCAATAATTCGCTTCTGGTCAGGAAGGTCAGAATTTCTCTTCTCTGATGATTGCCCTAACGCATTAAGAAGCGTTCGTATCTCCTGCTGCTGAGTGGCTATGGTTGAGTCTTTTGCTTCCAGCTCATCCAGCAGCGCCTCAATGCGCTTCTGCTGAAAATTCCACGCCTTTGCTTCATTCGAATTTACGTCTCCCCAATCCGCCCGTTCCGTGTCATCTGCTCCGCACAGATGGCAGTAGCAATCGCCGTAATCCCCGGAGTCAGCAATTGCTTCTCCACCATCCAGAAGGTTGCTGGGGTACATTTCACCGCAATTGCAGCATTCCACCAGGTAAAATGATCCTTCAACGCTTTGATCACGCAGCGCCTGTTTGTCGATGTGTTTGTCGATGTTGCTCATTGGGCGGCTCCTTCTGTGCGATACATCATGATTGTCAGATCGCCTTTAGTCGCCAGGCGCACCGTTGTTCCTGGTTCGATGCTGGACAAGTCAAACGCATCGTAAAATTCGTGTACTGCCTTCTGTCTACGAGATAGTTTTCTACGCTTCTCCCACTGCTTTAGCGCAATGGAGATAAACCACTGGCCCGTTTTGAACATGATGAATAACCACCCCATCAGAGCGAGGCCAGTGTTTAGAATGTCCAGAATGCTCATGACTGCACTCCTTTGCGAAGCTGGGCGGTGAAGTCACCGCAGATAGTTGCTGCTGCATCAAGCCCAATTTGTTCGTCCTGATAGCAATTAATAATTGCATTGCTAATTTTCAGGCAAACTTCATCTACTGCGGCGGCCCGCACTTCAGCCAGGAAAGCGTCGGTGGCTGGGGTTTCTGCTTTGATGATTTCGATCGCTTGCGGATGGCTGATGCTGCCGCGCATCTGATGAGTTGCCCATGCGTCGATGTCCTCTACCTCATCAGGGAACTCAAATCCCGGACCGGCAATAGTTCCGTACAGCAATTCCTGTGCGGCCTTCTTGTTGCCATTATCCAGATACATAATCGCCGCTTGAATGCCAATGAGGTACTTATGAAGCACCCAGGCATTTGACAGTTCGCTGGCCGCTTTGGGCACCAAATAGGCATTCTCCGCAGCCAGCGCCGCGCATCTGGCATCTGCTTCGGCAAATTTACGCACAAGATACTCGGCGTTGGTTTCGTTAACCTTCAGATCGCGTGGAATGCACTTGCCACGCAGAAAACCTTCCATCTCAAATAATTTCATGCCCCTACCCTCCCCCAAACCATCAAAACCCTTCTCATTGCCGGGCTGTTCCGGCACTCCTGGCAGATCGCGTTCGTCTCTGTACGCTGCACCAGCTTCGAATTCCCCTTCGGCATGGCAGGTATGGTTTCCGGTGCGTATTTCATGCCGTAACTGGTCAGCCGATAAAGCCGCTGGCCGTGCTTGCCCTCACAAGTGATCAGGCCGTCTGCCAGAAGCGAGCTGACCGTGCCTGACATCTTTTTGGTGGTCATGCCGATCATCTTGGCAATACGCCCGCTGTTCAGGCCCGGGTTATTACGCAGGGCTGCAAGAATCTGCCCACGAATTGTTATGGTCATGCTGCCCCCTTAGAACGGTAAGAACCCCACGTGAATGACAGAGTGCACCCGCCTCCATCGCTCATGCGATCAAGAACGCGTTCGCCGATGAATGCAGCCAGTTCTTCCCGGGTCTGGTTGCTGATCAGGATGGTTGGCTTCATCCGCTCATAACGGGTGTTGATGATTTCGAACATGATCAACTTCTCGGCGTCGCTTCCGAACTGCACGCCGACCTCGTCGATAATCAGCAGGTCGGGCTTCGTGAAGTAACGGATCACTTCGTCTTCAGTACGGCTTGACCCCTTCGACCAGGTTGACTTGTACTCCCTGGCAATTTTCAGCGCGGTGGTGAACACAGCTGAGCTTTGGTGCTCGGTGATTGCATGCCGGGCGATAGCCAATGCGAGGTGGTTCTTGCCGGTTCCAGGCTTGCCACACATCACCAGGCCACCACCCTTCTGCAAACGCTCAGGCCAGCGGCTGGCGTATGCCTGACAGACCTTCAGGGCGCGTTTCGCTTCTTCGTTCACCGGTTCATAATTCTCCAGTGAACAGGATTCAAACCTGGCCGGGATGCTCAGTCCATCCAGCAGGCGCTCGATGTTTCTTTTGCGGGCTGCTTCGTTGATGCTAATTCTTTCCGCCTGCAAGCGGCCTAACTCCTCTTTGAGGCATTCAGGGCAGCAGCTTGGGCGCGGGGGAATTTTCACGACTGAGTTTAAGAAATGCCTGGTCCTGCATTCAAAGGGGCCATGCGTTTCGCAGTTCTCGGTGCTGATAGTTAGCTCGATATCTTCATGCTGAACTGGCGGCTGGCTCAGCTCAGTAATGCGTTTCTCAAGTTGATTGATTTTTTCATCCAGCGTCATGATCAGTCCCTCGCCCATGCAGGAATTTCAGTCTGGCCATAGTCTTTGCCAGCAAAGTTCTCAGATACGCGAGACTGCGCGCGAGGGGTCTGCTTGGCGATCTTTGGCTCAAACAAACCCTGCCAGCCATTCGCGATGCTCTGGTTGATGATTTCTTCAGGCTGGTATCCGCTGCACTTGCAACGCTCAAGCAGGTTGATGGCCTGGGTAACCGTCTGCTGAGACTTGATCGGTTTCTTCAGGTCGCGACGATAATCGACCCATGACTTCCAGACTGAAACTGACAGCCATTCAGGAAGGTCAACACCAGCCGGATCGAACGAAGCCGGTTTGGAGGATTTAGGGGGTTTATTAATATTGTCTTTATTGTCTTTTGTATGTTTGTCTTTTGTGTTTACCTTATTTGGGTAAGTGTCGTTACCTGATTCGGGTAAACATTCCTTACCTGATTCAGGTGAATTTACCTCTTTCAGGTAACGTTTATTTTCATTACCGGTTTTGGGTAATTTCACCCATTCACTAACCGTTTTGTTAATGCCGACAGAACGCCCGATTTGGGTAAATACTCCACGCTTAACTAACGAGCTTTTAGCAGCAGAGCATTTGTGCGGAAGAATGCCGGTAAGGGCAGATAACTGATCGTTACTAACCCAGTCAGATTTTTTGTTGAAACCGTATGTTTTACGCATTACAGCCATGAAGACCAGCAGCTGATGCTGAGACAATCCTGCCAGCATGACAGCCTCCAGAAGTTCATTGGCAATACGCGTATAGCCATCATCAAGATCTGCCACGCGCGGCTCCACGACCTGCAAATCAGGCCTGATTGGTGAGATATTGTTAATTGCTAAGTTCATCAGCAGCCTCCCCGCCTTTCTTGAAGATAATTTCGACACAAAGCAGAATGCAGTTATCGCAGATAGCAACGCCTGGACCGGCAACTATGGTTTTCACGTCGCTATCAATATTGCTTCTGTCGCAGAAAGAGCATTTATGAGTTGCGTGCTGATTTGCCTTTTCGTTTATTGCTGGCATACTTACTCCCGTTACTTGGCGTAACACAGTGTCTTGAAAGCCGTTGCTGCTACCAACAGCGCGGCTTTCGCCTTTTCAGAGCAGACCTGGCTGCTGCTGCACACGCTTAACGCGCTTCTTTTCGAACTTGTCTGACGGAACCTGTTGTTTCTCCGCCCAGAGTTTTGCGTGTCGTAACACGTCATCGAAAATCCTCCCCTTACGACTGGCCTGTGACATACGCTTGTACATATCGACGGCCTGAAATGCCCCCCCCTGAGCCACCGCTACGGTGAATCCCTGTTTGATCAGTTCATCGCGTACATGCTTCTCGATAAATTCGATGTGGTTCATGGTCTTCTCCGGTTACATGACGCCGAGCATCGACGTGACCATCGTCATCAGCGGGCCTACTTGCTCCGGCATGAGGCGGAACAGCGACGCTATACCTTCGCTTACCTCTTTCAGCTTCTGATGCTCTGGAGCGTCCAGCAGCACGGCCTGTTTAGCTTCGGCACACTCTTTCATCGCAGAGGCGATCAGCGACATCGTGTCGTTCTGCGGCGCTAAGCGGTTGCGGTACTCCAGCGGCAGGACGGACATAATTGCCGGTGCCAGCTGGCGAATGTTGTTGGCGGCGTACTCTGTGTCGCCATCAATCCAGCGGAATACCTTCTGCATCTGGCGGTGTGAGTCAGTCGGGATATCCAGACCGGTTCCGCCGGACGCCCGCCACTCTTCCACAATCAGCGCTGCGACAAATTCACGGCTGCGGCAATCAGCTGCCCAGGCGCGAACAGCTGCGCGAATCCCATCGATGTTTAACGCCGCGGAATCAGGCTCCCGGCGATTCTGGTAAATCATCGCCGTTGGCGAAAATTTGTTACCTTGTTGATACGCAAGTGAATGCATTGCTTTCCCTTTCGTGGTTAGGGCCGCCAATTAGGCGGCGTTGTTGCTGATTGGTGGAAAAACGTCATCAACGCTTACTGAAGCGCCATGCTTATTCAGAGCTGCAACAATCGCCCGGCACTGCTCAAGGCTTAAGCTGCGTTTATTTTTTTCGTAATGGCAAACCGCACCTGTCGACAGGTTCAGCTCTTCGGCAATCTGTCGCTGAGTCAAACCGATGTTTCTGCGGATTTTTCGGATATTGTTCATGTCGGGTCTCCTTTAAACAACTTAAATATACGTTTTGTATTCTTTGTTCGCAAGTAAAATATACGAATTGTGGCTCGCGCAAATATATACAACTTGTATCATTCGGGTATGACTATGAAATGGTACGACTTAGCTAAGACCCTGATGAAAAGTCAGGGCATCAATCAGGAACAGCTGGCGGAGCACCTCGGTATTACTAAAGGTGCGGTAAGTCATTGGCTGAACGCTCGGCGTGAGCCAAGCCTTTCCGAGATCGCAAAAATATTGCAGTTCCTTGGCAAAAAGAACTTCTCCGTAGGAGCTGGCGGTATGATCATTGACGACACGCTTAAGGGTGATGTGGAGTACGCTGGCCCCTACAATCCTGGTAACAAGTATCCAGTAATCAGCAGTGTCCAGGCTGGTTCATGGTGCGAAGCGGTTGAGCCATACACCCTAAAAGATATAGATCTGTGGCTTGAGTCGAATGCTCACATTCAGGGTGACGCGTTCTGGTTGCTCGTTGATGGCGAGTCAATGACAGCCCCTACTGGCTTGAGCATACCTGAAGGAACCTATGTACTTTTCGACACCGGTAGAGATGCGGTAAATGGCAGTCTGGTAATAGCAAAGCTATCCGATTCGAACGAGGCAACATTTAAGAAGTTAGTGATCGACGGTGCACAGAAGTATCTGAAGGGCCTTAACCCGCAATGGCCACTCGTGCCGATTAATGGTAACTGTCGAATTATCGGTGTTGCTGTAGAGACGAAGATGCGGCTGGTGTGATAGGAAAGGTGTTCTGGTCGGCGCATAGTTGGTGATCGGTATTGTATCTGGCATCTAAAACGCCATTACGGCTCGAAAGCATCACTAGTGCCAGAACTACTAATCAGTGATAAAAACAAACTTTGACTGACATTTTTTATCAATATTTCAATCCCTAAGTGACGGAGCAAAAAGATGACAGCTGAAATTGCAGTATATAATCGTTCTGGCATAGCATTAGCCGCAGACTCCGCTGTAACTACTACAAATGGCTTCTCCGAGAAAATATATAATAACGCAGATAAACTATTTGAATTATCAAAGCATCATCCCGTCGCACTAATGATATATAATAATGCGGGTATATGCGGCGCCCCATGGGAATTGATGATTAAAGCTTACAGGAAAAGCCTTAATGACAAGTCTTTTGACTTTATTAGCGAGTATGCTGCCGATTTCTTTAGTTTCGTTCAGAGCAACCAGAATATTGTCACCTTTGATATGCAGGGGAAATATTTCTTTAGCTTGTTTTCAGATGCCATCCTACCCAAACTGTTAAAGGATGTGCAGGATGAGGACGTTGCTGGCTTCATTAAAATAAATAATGCCGCCCCATCTTTTGATGAATATCACAATTTCATCGAGCAACGGTGCCGAAGAAAATTTTCTGAGATAAACGAGAACCCATTTTTTGATTCATTTACGCAGGAAGATTTCGAATTAGCATTTAATGAGCTATCTCCAATAACATATCAATTATGCGCCTTAAGAATACAACCAAATATTGATACTCCTGAAACCCCATACCCTGAATCATTAAAAGAAGCGCTAGCATTGCTTCTTTCATCTTATATGTGTAAAGAAAATGATTTGCAGACTTATTCTGGGATTGTTTTTGCTGGCTATGGGGACGAGGAATTCTATCCTGCAATAGAGTCACATCATATCTACGGTGTTTATAATGGAAAAATTATGAAACCAAGCACCAAGGATAAAGACAACAGTGGCTCTTCAATTGGAATATTCCCTTTCGCACAAGAGGATGAGGTGCACACCTTTATGCAAGGCTGCAGCCAAGGAATTATAAAGTGTGTAGAAGATTCAGTATTTGGCTCTCTTCAGAAATTAAAAATGGAAGTGACTGGATTGATATCGGCACAGCATCCGTCAATCCCTAGATATGAGATTGAAGCAGCCTTCGATGCAACCATTGCAACGACTCAAGGTGATACTCTCGAAGCACTTCAAAACCATATGACGTTAAATCATGTGCAAAAAGTGCTTTCAGTGCTGGGTTCTCTAGCCAAGGTTGATTTAGGGTATATGGCTGAATCACTTGTAAACCTTACCGCCTTTAAGCGTAAAGTCTCAAATGATAGCGACAGTGTTGGCGGACCTATTGACGTTGCTGTATTATCTAAGGGTGATGGCTTCGTTTGGATGAAACGCAAGCATTATTTTGATAAAGAACTGAATTATCAATTTTTTAAGAGAAAATGATGGGGGGAAGCGTGAGCTTACAACAGGTAGTTGATAACGCCTACAAGGCACTTGCAGCAGCTAAGTTCCCGATTGGTAGTGGTAGCAGCTCTCAACAAGCTGCATTAGCTACCAAAAAGAAATAATCTAACCCGGCCACCGCGCCGGGTTTTTATTGCCCACCCATAAAGCCATCCCCCATTCTGCCGATAACTATCCAGCCTGAAGCTGATAACAATAACTATCGCAACACTACCTGCCCGCTCCGTGCGGGCTTTTTTATTGCCCTTTCCGCACTATCTCAGCCGCACCCCTGTTCACGCCCTTCCCTATCACGTTTCCTGTTTCCTTCCGGTACTGCTTCAGCTTGTCGATGATGTTTTGCTGGGTCATAGGTAAATCTGCCAGTGACAACTCCATGACCGCCCGCCCCATCGCCTGAATTTTCATGCTTATACGCTCTTCATCCAGAACCATGCACATCCCTCCTGCTGTTTTTTTTAAGCGTAGCACTGGTATTTAAAAAAATAAATCACCTTAGAATACAATTTGTTATCACAAAACCACCCACCAATTATACATTTCGTATTGCATGATAAGAATACGTTTTGTATATTCAATCCATCGAAACGAAACATCGACAGCTGAGCGAAGTTAGCCAGCGGCGAAGTGGAGATTCGGTCAGTCGAACGGCGCGACAGTAAACCATGCGTCGGACCATAGGCGGGCTCAGGAAGAGCGGCAATTATGGCAAAGCGAAAAAAGATTTATTCCAGTCCATTCGAAGCTGAGTGGGCTGTGCTGAATCACAAAGCATATCTCCCGCATCAGCGGGTAACGACAGAGGGTAAGGATATGGTAAGCACAACGGATAAATACGCTGCCGAGTGCAGTGAAGATTACAGGCAGTACCGCAAAAAATGCCGATCCTCAGTGCGTGGTGATGGGCTTCATGACCTTTGGGTAAAGCTGGCATGGATGAGCCGTCGGAACGCACGAGAATGGATTAACAGAGCCGCCTAACCAGCGGCTTTTTTCATACCTGGGGTCATTTACGAGTGGCTCAAGTTATGACAACCGGCGGCCATCCACCGCCCATAGAAACACTGAATAAATGCGTTGAAGTCTTGTATTAACCGTTCCGTTCGCCGCGATAAGGCTAAGAGGAAATCATGGTAAACCAGCAGCAGATCAGAGAGGCCCAACGACTCGCTTCGTTCGCGGTGCTCCATCGCAATGCTCCGGCGTGGGAAGAAGCAAAGCGTCTTTACGCCGTCGCCATCGGGAGGACTCTTCACTGATGGAAACTTTATTCGCGCTCGTCCTGACCGTGGCAATGACAAACGGTGATTATCAGGATGTCATTCTCGGCGTTTACGACAGCCAGCAGGAATGCAGCCAGGCAGCTACGGAGCAGAAAGTGTCAGCTGAGTGCTGGCCGGTAGAAAGCATCCTCCGAAACGGCGAGCTCCCGGCGAAATCCATCGCGCAGCACTAACCACCCTATTCAACCGATCGGCCTGGCTTTCTGCGGGCGGCATCTGCACATCCAAATTTCAGGAGTTCAGCCATGAACGCATACCTCACTTACGACCGAATCGAAGATCGGCGCTGGGTTGAGCAGCAGCTCACCGACGAGAAAGAGAAGTGGATCGACGACCGGGCACAGCAAATCATCGACATGATGCCAAAAGAGCCGTCCGGCCTCTTCCACTTCTCCGTACCGATTGACTCCAGCCCATACGAAGGACTTCGCAGCGATAAAGCTGGCGAGGCCTACAACGATTTCATTTCGGCAGTTGCTTATGCCCAGGCGGAATACGACTGGGAACACCGTACCGGCTGCCCGTTTTAATTTTTGAGGGAATTAACAATGAGCACTGCACTTTCCACCATGGCCGGGAAACTGGCCGCACGACTCGGCATGGATGCCGGCACAGACCTGATGAATACACTGAAGAATACAGCTTTCAAAGGTGGCAACGTCACGGACGAGCAGTTTACAGCCCTGCTGATCGTCGCCAACCAGTACGGCCTGAACCCATGGACCAAAGAGATTTACGCATTCCCAGATAAAGGCGGGATTGTCCCGGTCGTTGGTGTTGATGGATGGGCTCGCATTATCAATGAACATCCTCAGTTCGATGGCATGGAATTCTCTTACGACAAAGAGGAAGGCGCGTGCACCTGCAAGATTTATCGCAAAGACCGTAAGCACCCGACTATCGTCACCGAGTACATGGGAGAGTGTAAGCGCAACACTCAGCCATGGCAGTCCCACCCTACGCGCATGCTTCGCCACAAGACGCTTATCCAGTGCGCGCGCCTGGCCTTTGGTTTCGCTGGCATCTTCGACCAGGACGAGGCGGAGCGAGTTATTGAAGGAACAACGGCAGAGGTTCATGCGGGCCATGAATCAGATAGCCGTCGCCCGGATCTGATCGCAAAAGGTGAGTCCGCCGCGCGCCTTGGAACCGTCAAGTATCAGGAGTTTTGGGTAGCGCTGAGCGCTGAAGAGAAGCAGGTGATCGGCGCAGTTGAGAAGCGACGCATGTATGACATGAGTCTTGCTGTCGACAACGCCGAACCTGTCAATGTCGCAGAGAAGGAGGCTGAATGATGGAGCAACGCACCCCTGAATGGTTTGCTGCGCGCTGCGGCAAGGTCACAGCGAGTCGCCTGGCTGATGTCATGGCCCGGACTAAGTCGGGCTACTCCACCAGCCGCCAGAACTACATGGCCGAGCTGATTTGCCAACGGCTGACCGGGAAGCTGGAGGAAGGGTTTTCGAATGCCGCGATGATGCGCGGCACTGAACTTGAGCCAGTGGCGCGCGAAATGTACGCCCTGAATGAGTTCGATGCGGAAATCACTGAAGTTGGACTCATCGATCACCCATCCATACCCGGATTCGCAGCCAGCCCGGACGGACTTGTTAACGACGACGGGCTTATCGAAATCAAATGCCCCAATACCTGGACCCATCTTGAAACGCTGAAAACTGGCGAGCCAAAGCGCCAGTACATGCTGCAAATGCATGCGCAGATGATGTGCACCGGGCGGAAATGGTGTGATTTCGTTAGTTTCGATGATCGCCTGCCGCCCGACCTCGCCTATTTCAAGAAGCGCATTCATTTCGATGAAGGGCTGGCGCGCGAAATCGAGTCTGAGGTTAAGAGCTTTCTTGCAGATCTGGAATCGGAAATACTGAAAATCACAGAGCGTGCAGCATGAAGCGCACACCCTTCTACCGCAGGCCCGGGCGAACCGGGCAATTCTCCGGCCTCCGTGAACGCGTTATCTGGATGATTCAGACGCGCGGCCGCCCGGTAACGGGCAGCGAAATCGCCGAGAAGTTTGGCGTAACGCTCATCGAGTTTAACCGGGTTGCCAACGGCATTACCCGCGGCACCGGACAGATAGCGCAGATCGTTGAGTCGGAAAAGTGGATCAACGAGGACGGCATCTGCGACCGCACTTTCGACCTCGTCACGAAGCCGAAGGTTGTAACGCCGCAGGGCAAATCGCGGCTGTTCACCCGGCGTGCCAGAGAGCAATCGCAGGAAGGTAGACGGCAGGAATGCATTGAACGTGCCGCCCGCCGTCGCCGCCTAATTGCTCAGGGCCTCTACATCGACGAAATGGAGCCCATCCTATGACTCACGCTCACGACGACATCACGGTTGGCACGCTGTGCCTTCCCTTCATTGGTAACGGCTGGCTAATGCCATGGGGCGAAGTGGTCAGCAATCCATTAAAGGCGCAGCGGCTCGCTGAGGAATATCGGGAAAGGCAGGAGGCGGCATGACAGCGAAATACTCACTTCTGTATGTCGATCCACCATGGTCTTACGGAAACACCATCAGTAACGGGGCCGCTGCCGACCACTACTCCACCATGAAGCTCATCGACATCAAGCGCCTGCCAGTGTGGGAACTTGCCGCCGAAAACTCGGTGCTGGCGATGTGGTACACCGGCACGCATAACCAGGAGGCTATCGAACTGGCCGAGGCCTGGGGATTTACAGTTCGCACGATGAAGGGCTTTACCTGGGTGAAGCTGAATCAGAACGCCGAGTTGCGCATCAACAAGGCGCTGGCCGAGGGTGGAGTCACCGACTTTTACGACTTCCTCTATCTGCTTAACGCCGAGACGCGCATGAACGGCGGCAATCACACCCGGGCCAATACAGAAGACCTGTTGATTGCCACCCGCGGCGCCGGGCTGGAACGAAAGCACGCAGGGATTAAGCAGGTGGTATACAGCCCGCTCGGCGCGCACAGCGAAAAGCCGTGGGAAGTTCGGCACCGGCTTGAGCTGCTTTACGGCGATGTGCCGCGCATTGAGCTGTTTAGCCGCAGCGCGGCACCGGGCTGGGATCATTGGGGAAATCAGTGCGCCACCGCCGCGGTTGAATTGCTACCCGGCTGCGCCATCGATGTTGTGAAAACGGGGGCAGCATGACGCCAGAAAATGACAACGCCATACGCGCCGCCTGCCGCCGCCGCACCGAGGAAATCCAGCAGGCCATGCGCAAGAAGCCAAAGCCAAACTGGAACGAAACGGTGCCTCCCATCATCAACAAGCACCACAAGAAAATTGAAGCTCTGGGAGTTAGCCTCCTGGAGTTCGTCGTCAAAACTGGCCGCCTTAACGGGCGGTTTGGAGCCGAACAATGAATATGAAAACTGAAAAAATCGTGATGATGGACAGCGCTGAAGCGGCCAGCATCCAGACTGTAACTGGCTGGGTAGACCGACAAGGCCGTTTCTGGGGTGGTGACGAGCACCAGGCGCGTTGGTGCGGTGCCACTCATCGCAAGTGCAAAAACAAACCTGAAGAGCACCCTATTCATAGCACTCATGGCTATTGCGAAGAATGCCACCGCGAAAGCCGACAGGCGAAGTTCTCTACCTTTGAGCGCGCGGTATGGGCCGGAGAGCCGCTCGTTATCTTTGACAGTGACCAGTACTTTTTCGACGCTGAATCGCTGGCTGACTATTGTTGTGAGCACTCCCTACTGCCGAGTGAGTTGCAGTTAATGATCTGCGAGCCTAACTACCCGCCGGAGTTCGACCTGGAACAGCACTGCGAAGAGATAATACCTGATGGTGATGACTATTACTGCTTGCCACAAGCTGTGCGTGATGCTGCTGAGGCGCTGAATAAAGCACTGAAAGAAAGTGCTCCAGTATCGTGGAGCGCCAGCAACCGTGTGGCGATCGTCTCTGACGACATGCTCAACGACGAGCAGAGGGCCGAAATAATGGCGGAGCGCGCCGCATGAAGGCACTAATAACCAGGTCGCTAAAGCGGCCTTTTTTATTGCTGGCTTTCACCTTCAACCGTATTAACCGACAGTTCCGGGAGCATTGAATATGATTACTCAGGCAAGACTTAAGGAGTGCTTAGATTATGACCCGCTTACTGGATCGTTTACTTGGATAAAATCCACCGCTTATTGCATAAAGCCGGGAATGCCAGCTGGCAGCCTGACCTGCAATGGTTACATCGGGATTAAGCTCGACGGGAAGAATTACTTGGCGCACAGATTGGCCTGGCTTTACATGTTTGGCGAATTCCCTCCTGGTCACCTTGACCATATCAACTGCGTTCGTACCGACAATCGTATCGCAAATCTACGCCCAGCGACTCACACCCAAAACATGCATAACCAAAGGCTGCGCAAGACCAACAAAAGCGGTCACAAAGGTGTCAGTTGGTGCAATAAAACTAAGAAATGGCACTCCCAGTGCATGTTTGAGAGAAAGAAATATCACTTGGGTAAATTTGAAAATATTGAAGATGCAATTCAAGCCGTTGAGTCATTTAGAAATGCACGACATGGCGAATTCGCTAATCACGGCCAAACCGCGAGTAAGGAGTGACCATGGACATCATCGACACCGCAGCAGAGATTGAAGAGCTTCAGCGTAACGCTGCCCTTTCCGTTCACCGCATAGACCGCAGCGCCGTGTCGGCTGAGCGTTGTGAAGAATGACGAAGACGACTGACGCAACTGATAGCCAGTTATGAGCTATGAGCTGGCTATTGGGTGCGAAAGCCCACCTCGTAAATACCTTGATGTTATTACCGCCTACGGGCGGCTTCTTTTTGCCTGGAGAAAACCATGAGCGACATTATTCAGTTGGTACCGAATAAATGGGTCACAGAGGAACTTTTAACTGCGACAACCGGCATGTCAAAGCACATGATTCAGCATGCTCGCCGGTCTACCTGGATGGAGGGAAAGCATTATCGCTATGTTGCCCCTGATATGGCACCTAAGCAAAACAGCCCAATCATGTATAACCGCGATGAGATAAACCACTGGATCGAGCACCAAAGCCCAGCGAAACGCCGGAGAATATCTGCTTAAATGTCCTTTGGCACATCAAACGAGGAATGATTATGGCAGCATACCCAACAGGCGTAGAGGTTCATGGCGAATCGTTACGCATATGGTTCATATATCAGGGGAAGCGTGTCAGGGAAAATCTCGGCGTTCCTGACACGCCAAAAAACAGGAAAATGGCAGGCGAACTTCGGGCTTCAGTCTGCTTTGCGATAAAGACAGGCACATTCAATTATGCCTCGCAATTCCCTGATTCATCGAACGCAGAGAAATTCAGCACTGTCAGAAAGCAAATCTCACTACTTGAACTGAAATCGAAATGGCTTGGGCTTAAGGAGATGGAGCTTAGCCTCGGGACGTTGAGGCGTTACGATTGCCACCTCACAACCACTATCGAAACAATTGGTGAGCACAGGTATATCGGCAGCCTGAACACTGAAGATATCCTTAGTGCCAGGAAGGAGCTACTGAACGGCTGGCAGAAGACCAGACATGGCCTAAATCATCCACCCAAAAAGGGAAGAAGCGTTCCTACAGTCAATAGCTATATGGCATGCCTTGGCGGGATGCTGGGCTTTGCTTTCAAAAGTGGCTACCTGAAAACCGATCTGATGGCAGGTATTACCCCTCTCGCAAAAGAAAGACCCATTCCAGATCCTCTTACTTCTGTCGAGTATCAGAGAGTGGTTGCGGCCTGCCCAACGCTGCAGTTTCAGAATATGGTTATCTTTGCGGTAAATACAGGCGTCAGGCATGGCGAACTAAGCGCGTTATCCTGGGAGGATGTGGATACTGTCAACTGGACTGTTACAGTGTCACGGAACTATTCCCTGAAGGGAAACTTCACCCTGCCAAAAACCAACGCCGGGATTCGAACAATACAGCTGACCCAGCCAGCAATTGATGCACTCAAGGCGCAAATGCCACTGACCAGAATGATGGCATCCCACAAGGTAAGCGTCAGCCTACGGGAATACAAGAAAAAGAGAACTGACGAATGCACCTTTATATTCTCCCCGTCCATTACTTCAATGAACGGCAAGAAGACAATGTGCTACGTTCCCGGGTCTATTAATTCGGCCTGGCGCACTGCCCTGCGTCGTGCAGGCGTCCGGCAAAGACGATCTTATGAAACCAGAAACACATATGCTTGCTGGGCACTGGTAGCTGGAGCGAATCCAAACTTCGTTGCGCACCAGATGGGCCATTCGTCAGCGCAAATGCTCTTCACGGTTTACGGTAAATGGATGACCGAGAATAACCATGACCAGGTGGGCATTTTGAACGCGTCTTTTACTCAAAATGCCCCACTGATGCCCCATAGAAAAACCGCATAACCTCAAGTATCTGATTTTAAATATCAATATCACTTCAATCATGATTCATCTGGATGAGCAAGGTCGGCTCTTTTGCCTTTAGCTTCCTGCCGGTAATGTTCTGTATCGCCATTCCTCTGGGTCTGGCGCGGGAAAACAAAGGCGTGGCGGCGTTTGCAGGCTTCGTTGGCTATGCGGTCATGAACCTTGCGGTTAACTTCTGGCTGACCGCCAAAGGGATCCTGCCCACGACCGACGCGGCGGTACTGAAAGCCAATAACATTCAGAGCGTGATTGGAATTCAGTCCATCGATACCGGGATCCTTGGAGCCGTGATCGCGGGAGTGATCATCTGGATGCTGCACGAGCGCTTTCATAACATCCGCCTGCCCGATGCGCTGGCCTTCTTCGGCGGCACCCGCTTTGTGCCAATCATTACGCTGGTTGTGATGGGTCTGTTTGGTCTGATCATCCCTCTGATTTGGCCGGTTTTTGCCATGGGGATCACCGGTATTGGCCGCATTATCAACGGCGCGGGTGATTTCGGCCCGATGATTTTCGGTACGGGTGAACGTCTGCTGCTGCCATTTGGTTTACAGCACATCCTGGTTGCCCTGATCCGTTTTACTGAAGCAGGCGGTACTATGGACGTTTGCGGTCATTCCGTTAGCGGCGCGCTGACCATCTTCCAGGCCCAGCTGAGCTGCCCGACCACGCACGGCTTCTCTGAAAGTGCGACGCGTTTCCTCTCTCAGGGGAAAATGCCTGCCTTCCTCGGCGGCCTGCCGGGCGCTGCGCTGGCGATGTACCACTGCGCCCGCCCGGAAAATCGTCATAAAATTAAAGGCCTGCTGATCTCCGGCGTTATTGCCTGCGTGGTGGGCGGTACGACAGAACCTATCGAGTTCCTGTTCCTGTTCGTGGCACCGGTGCTGTACCTCATCCACGCCGTACTGACAGGCCTGGGCTTTACCGTGATGGCTGTGCTCGGTGTGACCATCGGTAACACCGACGGTAACGTGATTGACTTCGTGGTATTCGGTATCCTGCACGGCCTGTCCACCAAGTGGTATCTGGTGCCGGTTGTGGCCGCCATCTGGTTCGCGGTTTACTACGGGATCTTCCGCTTCGCCATCACCCGCTTTAACCTGAAAACGCCTGGCCGCGATACCGATACGGCCACCAGCGTTGAACAGGCAGTGGCCGGTACCGTTGGGAAATCCGGATATAACACGCCGGCTATTCTGGCGGCGCTGGGCGGTGCGGATAACATTACCTCTCTGGATAACTGCATCACCCGCCTGCGTTTGTCGGTGGCGGACATGTCCAAAGTGGATACCAACGCACTTAAAGCTAACCGGGCTATCGGCGTGGTACAGTTAAATCAACACAATTTGCAGGTCGTCATTGGCCCGCAGGTACAGTCAGTGAAGGATGAGCTGGCAACCCTGATGCGAACCGTCGAAGCCTGATGCCTCGCCCCCCTCGTCATGAGGGGGTTTTACTTTACGGAGCACCGTCATGTTTGATTTTTCTACTGTCGTGGATCGACACGGCACCTGGTGTACCCAGTGGGATTATGTCGCTGACCGTTTTGGGGCTGCCGACCTGCTGCCCTTCACCATCTCTGATATGGATTTCGCCACCGCTCCCTGTATTACCGATGCGCTGCACCAGCGCATCAACCACGGCGTGTTTGGCTACAGCCGCTGGAAAAATGACGAATTTCTGGCTGCCGTGGCGCACTGGTTCCGGCAACGCTTTAACAGTCAGATTGATACCGAAACCGTAGTGTATGGGCCGTCGGTCATTTATATGGTCTCGGAGCTGATCCGCATATGGTCCGCGCCTGGCGACGGCGTGGTGGTTCATACTCCGGCTTACGATGCCTTTTATAAAGCCATTGAAGGCAACCAGCGTACCGTTGTTTCCGTGCCGATGCAGAAAACGGCGCGTGGCTGGGACGGCAATATGGCCGCGCTGGAAGCGGCGCTGGCAAAACCGGAAAACACGGTTCTGCTGCTGTGTAGCCCGCAAAATCCGACCGGCAAAGTCTGGACGCGGGAAGAGCTGGCCACTATTGCAACGCTTTGCAGCCGTCATGATGTGGCGGTAATCAGCGACGAAATTCATATGGACATGGTATGGGGCACGCATCGCCATACCCCGTGGAATGAGGTTGCACGCGGTAAATGGGCGCTGCTGACCTCCGGTTCCAAAAGCTTCAATATTCCGGCACTGACAGGTGCCTGGGGGCTTATCGCCGATGACGACAGCCGTAACGCCTATCTGAATGCATTAAAAGGGCGGGACGGACTCTCTTCCCCTTCCGTGCTGGCGCTGACCGCGCACATTGCTGCTTACCGGCAGGGCGAACCCTGGCTGGACGCGCTGCGGACCTATCTCGAAGAAAACCTGCGCTACATTGCTGACGAACTGAATGCTGCATTTCCGACACTCAACTGGCAACCGCCAGAGGCCACCTATCTGGCCTGGATTGATCTCAGCCCACTCGGTATTGATGACAATACGCTGCAAAACGTGCTGATTGAACAACAAAAAGTGGCCATCATGCCGGGATATACTTATGGGGATGAAGGAAAAGGCTATGTGCGACTGAACGCTGGCTGTCCGCGTAGTAAGCTTGAACAGGGCGTTCAGCGCCTTATTGCTGGCATCAACACTCTGCTGTAAATAATTTGCGCAACGGAATATTCCCTTGCGCAAATAGCTTTTTCCCCCGTTTTGTTTTTATAATATGGCGCACTTTAACCAGCAAAGAGTGCGACCATGATTGATACACGCCTGCCTTTAACTGATATTCACCGCCACCTCGACGGGAACATTCGTGCCCAAACTATTCTCGATCTTGGTCGCCAGTTCAATTTAACGCTTCCTGCCGAAACGCTTGAAACCCTGATCCCCCATGTCCAGGTGACGTCGAACGAGCCGGATCTGGTAAGTTTTCTGAGCAAGCTTGACTGGGGTGTGAAGATGCTGGCCTCGCTCGATGCCTGTCGCCGTGTCGCCTTTGAAAACATCGAAGATGCCGCTCGCAACGGCCTGCACTATGTCGAACTGCGTTTCTCTCCGGGCTATATGGCGATGACCCACAGTCTCCCCGTAGCGGGCGTGGTTGAAGCGGTCATTGAAGGCGTGCGTGAAGGCTGCAAAACCTTTGACGTTCAGGCGCGTTTGATCGGCATTATGAGCCGTACCTTCGGTGAAGCGGCCTGTCTTCAGGAGCTGGAAGCGTTACTGGCGCATCGCGACCAGATCACCGCCATCGACCTGGCCGGTGATGAGTTGGGCTTCCCGGGCAGCCTGTTCCTGTCTCATTTCAACCGCGCACGTGATGCAGGATGGCATATTACCGTTCATGCTGGCGAAGCCGCGGGGCCGGAAAGCATCTGGCAGGCCATTCGTGAACTGGGTGCGGAACGTATTGGTCACGGTGTGAAAGCCATTGAAGATCGCGCGCTGATGGATTTCCTCGCTGAACAACGTATTGGAATCGAATCCTGCCTGACCTCCAATATTCAGACCAGTACAGTGGCGTCGCTGGCGCAACACCCGCTGAAAACCTTCCTTGAACACGGGGTGCTGGCTTCACTGAACACGGACGATCCGGCGGTTCAGGGCGTGGATATTATTCACGAATACAACATCGCCGCGCCGCAGGCCGGGCTGAGCCGCGAGCAGATCCGTCAGGCGCAAATCAACGGGCTGGAGATCGCCTTCCTGACGCCTGAAGAGAAACAGGCGCTGCGCGATAAAGTTGCTCAGTAGTCCTCTTTTCTGCCGGGTGGCGCTGCGCTTACCCGGCCTACGAAAGCGTTTGGAACTTATGCCAGACAGAGCGTTGCGCGATGTTTGGCAGATTCGATCCCCAGCTCGATGAGCTCCATAATCTGGATTGCCTGGCTCGCCGGAACCGGATTTTCACCTGAACCGTTCAGCGCGTCACGAATTGCGGCGTAATACGCCGGATAGTTCCCAGGCTGGGTCAACACCGTCTCTTCAACCAGTACCTCACCCTCCGCACGCGTCACCACCCCGTCCCGCATGTCGTAGCCCCAATCCTCCTGCGGTAAGCGTTCGCCATTTTTGAGGCGCTCTTCCTGCGGATCCAGGCCGAACTTCACATAGCTGCCGCGCGCCCCGTGAAGGATATAACGGGCCGATTCCGCCGCCGCAAGCATTGTCCCGTGCAGCACAATGCGCCGCTGCGGATAACTCAAAACGGCGTGGAAATAGTCGGTGGTCTGCGCCCCCGGCCTGAGCTGAGCTAAATCGACCGTCATGCTTACGGGCAGACCAAACAGATGAACGGCCTGATCGAGAAGATGCGGCGCTAAGTCATACCAGATGCCGCTGCCCGGTCCCGCCTGCTCGCGCCAGCGATCTCGCACTTGCGGACGATAACGATCGAAGTGAGACTCAAAAAAAGCAATTTCGCCGAGCGTGCCTTCGTTTATCAGCGCTTTGATCGTCAGGAAATCACTATCCCAGCGCCGGTTGTGAAAGACCGACAATAACCGACCCAGGCTTCGCGCCAGCGCATCCAGCTCGCGCGCCTGTGACAACGTCACGGTAAAAGGCTTATCGACAACGACATGTTTGCCAGCCTCCAGCGCCGCTTTCGCCAGGGGGAAATGGGTGTCGTTAGGGGTGGGAATGACAATAAGGTCAATATTAGGATCGTTAAACAGATGCTTAGGCTCCGTTACCACCGGCACGGCTGGCCAGTCGGCATGGACTTTGGTTTCATCGCTGCTTGTGATAGCCGCCAGTTCCATTCCCGGCGTGCCGGCAACCAGCGGCGCATGAAAGGTTTTGCTTGCGTACCCGTAGCCAATAAGACCGACGCGGATGTTTTCACTCATCGTATGCCCCCTCGCTGTGCGCTTATTTATCACTGGCCTTGTGCTTAACGCACAGATTAATAATGTGCCCTGTGAGTTAAAATAGCATCTCGCGACAGCTTTTTTTGTTACCTCGCATTAAAGTGTGTATATGGGGCCCGGGAATCGTTCCCAAAGCGCTTGCTCTGTCGAAAAGGCCGCTGTAACATTTGTAATCTGTATTTATGGATAAATTACAAACACAAATTATGTCATCAATAATTAATCGAATCATTGAATTAGCGGGATGGATTGTCCTTGGCGTTTCAGTCGTGTTGCTCGGCATTGCCAGCCATATCGATAACTACCAGCCGCCGGAGCCTGTTACTGTTGCTCAACAAAAGTAAGCCGCATCGTCATAAAGCGTGACACATTACGTCATGGAACGTATTGCCAGCCGTAATGAACGGGGTTACCCTTCTCTTCCAGGCATCTGCTGATGCCTGAATCTTCGCAAAGAAAACTCCTAATTTCGTCGCGTTACCCGAGTGGACAGTTTACGTCTTTATTAATCCGTTTATTATTCGAACGCATTACCTTTATGGGTATTACCCTTTTATATGGAAACTTATTAATATGACAGTTCAGGACTATTTATTAAAATTTCGCAAGATCAATTCCCTCGAAAGCCTGGAAAAACTGTTTGACCATCTGAACTACACGCTGTCGGATAATCAGGACATCATCAATATGTACCGCGCGGCTGACCATCGTCGCGCCGAACTCGTCTCTGGCGGTCGTCTGTTCAACGTGGGGGAAGTACCTAAATCTGTCTGGCGTTACGTTGTATAAGAAAGTAGCCTTCGGCGTGAAATGTTATATACTCTCCGCCCTGCAAATTTCTGTATAACATTTCGCGCAGACTATGGGAGAGCGTATGACCGCATTGCCTGGAGAGAGAATTGGGGGCTGGTTAATCGCCCCGCTGGCATGGCTGCTGGTGGCTTTATTAAGCGCTTCGCTGGCGCTGTTGCTTTACACCACTGCACTGGTTACTCCTCATGCTATCCAGACACTGATGTCTCAGAGCGCGCTCAATATTGCGACGTGGTTTGTGTCGTTCGTTTTCGCAATCGCGATGTGGTACTACACGCTTTGGCTGACCATCGCCTTCTTCAAACGCCGCAAAAGCGTGCCGAAACATTACATTATCTGGCTGCTGGTCTCCGTGCTGCTTGCCGTCAAAGCGTTCGCTTTTTCGCCAGTTTCTGACACACTGGCGGTTCGCCAGCTACTCTTTCCGTTGCTTGCAACGGCGCTTCTGGTGCCCTATTTCAAGCGGTCGACGCGTGTTAAGAAAACCTTCGTTAACCCGTAATAACCTTACAGTTAACCTGTTGTGGCCTGTTGTCGTTTATCCGATAATAGGCGGCTCTTTTATTTCAGGCTAAATAATGACCGATTACTTACTGCTCTTTGTCGGAACTGTGCTGGTTAATAACTTCGTACTGGTGAAGTTCCTTGGCCTGTGCCCGTTTATGGGGGTCTCCAAAAAGCTGGAGACGGCAATGGGCATGGGGCTGGCCACCACCTTCGTGATGACGATGGCCTCCATTTGCGCATGGCTGATTGATACCTGGATCCTGATCCCGCTGGACATGCTCTACCTGCGCACCTTGTCCTTTATTCTGGTCATTGCGGTGGTGGTGCAATTTACCGAAATGGTAGTGCGTAAAACCAGCCCTGCCCTGTATCGCCTGTTGGGTATTTTTCTGCCCCTCATCACCACCAACTGTGCTGTGCTGGGCGTGGCGCTGCTCAACATCAACCTTGGGCATAATTTCATGCAGTCGGCGCTGTACGGTTTTTCCGCGGCGGTCGGTTTCTCTTTTGTTATGGTCCTGTTCGCGTCGATTCGCGAGCGTCTGGCAGCGGCGGATATTCCCGCGCCGTTTCGCGGTAACGCCATCGCTCTGGTGACCGCAGGTTTAATGTCTCTGGCCTTTATGGGCTTTAGTGGTCTGGTGAAGTTGTAATGAGTGCTATCTGGATTGCCATCGCGTCCATCAGCGTACTGGGACTCGTCTTTGGCATCATTCTGGGTTATGCCTCCCGCCGGTTTGCGGTAGAGGACGATCCGGTGGTTGAAAAAATTGATGAGCTTTTGCCGCAGAGCCAATGTGGGCAGTGCGGCTACCCTGGCTGCCGTCCTTACGCTGAGGCGGTGGGCGTGCAGGGAGAAAAGATCAACCGCTGCGCGCCGGGTGGCGAAGCGGTCATGCTTAAAATAGCTGCCCTGCTGAACGTCGATCCGCAGCCTGTCGACGGCGATGAACAGGCGCAGGAGCCCGTTCGTGCCCTTGCTGTTATCGACGAAGCCAACTGCATCGGCTGCACCAAATGTATTCAGGCGTGCCCTGTCGACGCCATTGTAGGCGCAACCCGCGCCATGCACACCGTTGTGGCGGACCTGTGCACCGGCTGTAACCTCTGCGTGGCCCCCTGCCCGACGCAGTGTATAGAACTCCGCCCGGTTGAAACGACGACCGAAAGCTGGAAATGGGATCTTCAGACCATTCCGGTTCGCAATATTCCTGTGGAACAACATGCTTAAGTTATTTTCTGCTTTCAGAAAAGAGAAGATCTGGGACTTCGACGGCGGTATCCATCCCCCGGAAATGAAAACCCAGTCAAACGGTACGCCGCTGCGTCAAATTCCGCTGGCGACCCGCTACGTTATGCCATTGAAACAGCACATCGGCGCGGAAGGCGAGCTGTGCGTGAAAGAAGGCGATACCGTCCTTCGCGGCCAGCCGCTGACCTTTGGTCGTGGACGTATGTTGCCGATACATGCCCCGACTTCGGGCAAGGTGGTGGCTGTTGCCCCCCATACCGTTGCCCATCCCTCGGCGTTGTCTGAGCTGAGCGTCATCATTGAAGCCGATGGGGAAGATCGCTGGATCGATCGTGACGGCTGGAGCGATTACCGTTCCCGCAGCCGCGAAGCGCTGATTGAACGCATTCATCAGTTTGGCGTAGCAGGTCTTGGAGGCGCTGGCTTCCCGACCGGCGCCAAGCTTCACGGCGGCGGCGATAAAATCGAAACGCTGATTATTAACGCCGCCGAGTGCGAACCGTACATCACCGCCGATGATCGTCTGATGCAGGACTGTGCCGCGCAGGTGGTGGAAGGTATTCGCATTCTTGCGCATATCCTGCAACCCCGCGAAGTGCTGATCGGTATTGAGGACAATAAACCGCAGGCCATTTCGATGCTGCGCGCGGTGCTGGCGGACAGCCATGATATCGCCCTGCGCGTGATCCCAACCAAATACCCGTCCGGCGGGGCGAAGCAGCTGACGCAGATCCTGACCGGAAAACAGGTCCCCCATGGGGGCCGTTCGTCCGATATCGGCGTGCTGATGCAAAACGTGGGTACTGCCTACGCGGTGAAACGTGCGGTGATTGACGGCGAGCCATTGACCGAACGCGTCGTCACGCTGACCGGCGAGTCCGTCTCCCGTCCCGGCAACGTCTGGGCGCGTCTGGGTACGCCGGTGCATCATCTGCTGGAACAGGCTGACTTCTGCCCGGGGAGCGAGCAGATGGTCATTATGGGCGGCCCGCTGATGGGCTTTACCCTGCCGTGGCTGGATGTGCCAGTGGTGAAGATTACCAACTGCCTGCTCGCCCCTTCCCCAACGGAGATGGGCGAAACGCAGGAAGAGAAAGGTTGTATACGCTGTAGCGCCTGCGCGGATGCGTGTCCGGCAGACTTGCTGCCGCAGCAGTTGTACTGGTACAGCAAAGGCCAGCTGCACGATAAAGCCCAGGCGCATAACCTGGCTGACTGTATTGAATGCGGTGCCTGTGCCTGGGTCTGCCCAAGCAATATTCCGCTGGTGCAGTACTTCCGTCAGGAGAAAGCCGAAATCTACGCTATCTCCATGGAAGAAAAACGTGCCGCTGAAGCGAAGGCTCGCTTTGAAGCGCGCCAGGCGCGACTGGAGCGCGAGAAACAAGCCCGTCAGGAACGCCATAAGCAGGCTGCCGTGCAGCCTGCGGCGAAAGATCAGGATGCGATTAACGCTGCCCTCGCCCGTGTGCGGGAGAAGAACGCGACTGCCGCTCAGCCGGTAGCGATCGTGTCTGGCCAAAAGCCGGACAATAGCGAAGCGATTGCCGCCCGCGAAGCGCGTAAAGCCGAAGCGCGTGCACGTCAGGCGGAGAAGGCGCAAAACGCCAAACCGGAAGCCGACACAGACCCGCGTAAAGCGGCGGTGGAAGCGGCTATCGCCAGGGCAAAAGCCCGTAAAGCCGGTCAGCAGACAGTGGTGGTTGAACAGGAAGCGACCGATCCGCGCAAGGCGGCCGTTGAAGCCGCTATCGCCCGCGCCAAAGCACGTAAAGCGGCACAGCTTCAGCCTGCCGAAGAGAGTGAAGCGCCTGTCGACCCACGTAAAGCCGCCGTTGAAGCGGCCATCGCCCGTGCCAAAGCACGAAAAGCGGCACAGCAGGACGAACGGCCCGTGGCCGCCAACGACGATCCACGCAAAGCCGCAGTCGCCGCCGCGATTGCGCGTGTTCAGGCAAAGAAAGCCGCGCAGCAAGCCGTTAACGAGGATTAAATGGTTTTCAGAATTGCAAGTTCCCCTTATACCCATAACCAGCGCCAGACATCGCGTATTATGATGCTGGTGTGCCTGGCCGCGTTGCCAGGTATTGCCGTACAGTGTTGGTTTTTCGGCTGGGGTACGCTTTTCCAGTTAGTTCTGGGTTGCGCCAGTGCCGTCGCAGCGGAAGCAGCGATCCTGAAGCTGCGCAAAATGGAGGTGACTCGCATCCTGAGCGATAACTCCGCCCTGTTGACCGGCCTGTTGCTTGCCATCAGCATTCCCCCGTTCGCCCCGTGGTGGATGGTAGTATTGGGAACGGTATTTGCGGTGATCATCGCCAAGCAGCTGTACGGTGGGCTGGGCCATAACCCGTTTAACCCGGCAATGATTGGTTACGTGGTGCTACTGATCTCCTTCCCGGTACAGATGACCAGCTGGCTGCCGCCGCATGAGATCGCCGCCACGGTGCCCGGCTTTATGGATGCCCTGAACGTTATCTTTACTGGCCACACCGCGATGGGCGCGGATATGAACGCGCTTCGCATGGGCGTGGATGGCATCAGCCAGGCCACCCCGCTCGATACCTTCAAAACCTCCCTGCGTGCCGGCCACAGCGTCGAGCAGGTGATGAAATCGTCTATTTACAGCGGCGTACTGGCGGGTGCGGGCTGGCAGTGGGTCAATCTGGCCTACCTGTTGGGCGGTGCCTTCCTGCTGCAACAAAAAGCGATCCGCTGGCATATTCCGGTGAGCTTCCTGGTGACGCTGGCCGTCTGTTCAACGCTCGGCTGGGTCATCTCACCTGAGTCACTGGCCAGCCCGCAGCTCCATCTGCTCTCCGGCGCGACCATGCTCGGGGCATTCTTTATTCTGACCGATCCGGTCACCGCCTCTACCACCAACCGAGGTCGTCTGATTTTCGGCGCGCTGGCGGGCTTGCTGGTCTGGCTTATTCGCAGCTTTGGTGGCTATCCGGACGGCGTGGCATTTGCCGTACTGCTGGCTAACATCACCGTTCCGCTCATCGACTACTACACGCGTCCACGCGTGTACGGTCATCGCTAAGGGTTACGCCATGCTAAAGACTATGCAAAAACACGGCGTCACGCTGGCGATCTTCGCCGCCGCCCTCACCGGGCTGACCGCGCTGGTAAATGAACTGACGAAAAGCACCATTGAAGAGCAGGCAATGAAGCAGCAAAAGGCGTTGTTCGATCAGGTGATCCCATCAGACTTCTATGATAATGACCTGCAAAAAAGCTGCTTTGTCGTGCAGACCCCGCAGCTCGGTAAAGGAACCCACCGCGTTTATATTGCCCTTAAGGGCGAAAACCCGGTGGGTGCCATCATGGAAGCCACCGCGCCGGACGGTTACTCTGGCGCAATTCAGCTGCTGGTAGGCAGCGATTTTTCCGGCACCGTGCTGGGTACGCGCGTGACGGAACATCACGAAACGCCGGGCCTTGGCGACAAAATTGAAACACGCCTGAGCGACTGGATTTTACACTTTGCCGGTAAGATGATTCATGGCGAGGACGATCCTGCTTTCGCGGTGAAAAAAGATGGCGGTGAGTTTGACCAGTTCACGGGCGCCACGATTACGCCCCGCGCGGTCGTCAACGCCGTCAAACGCGCCGGTCTGTATGCCGAAACGCTGCCCGCGCAGATCAATCATCTTTCCGCCTGTGAGGAGTGACCATGAGCCAGGTTAAAGAGGTTATCGTCCAGGGACTCTGGAAGAACAACTCGGCATTGGTACAGCTGTTGGGATTGTGCCCGCTGCTGGCGGTGACGTCTACCGCCACCAACGCGCTCGGGCTGGGGCTGGCGACCACGCTGGTGCTGACCCTGACCAACTTCTCCATTTCTGTTTTGCGCCGCTGGACGCCATCGGAAATCCGTATTCCGATTTATGTCATGATCATTGCATCGGTGGTCAGCGTCGTGCAAATGCTGATTAACGCCTACGCATTTGGCCTGTACCAGTCGCTCGGGATCTTCATTCCGCTTATCGTGACTAACTGTATTGTCGTGGGACGCGCTGAAGCCTTCGCGGTGAAAAACAACCCGGCAATTTCCGCGCTGGATGGGTTTTCCATCGGCATGGGCGCGACTGCCGCCATGTTCGTCCTCGGCTCTCTGCGTGAAATTCTGGGCAACGGTACGCTCTTCGACGGTGCGGACGCGCTGCTTGGCGGCTGGGCGAAATCGCTGCGTATCGAGGTGTTCCATACGGACACCCCGTTCCTGCTGGCCATGCTACCGCCAGGCGCCTTCATTGGCCTTGGGATGATGCTGGCGTTAAAATACCTGATTGATGAAAAACGTAAACGCCGCGCCGCTGAACGCAGCGTACAGGAAGGGATCCCCGAGAAAGCAGTATGAATAAAGAGAAACGCATTGCGATCCTGACGCGCCTGCGCGATGAGAATCCTCATCCAACGACAGAGCTGAATTTTAACTCGCCGTTTGAACTGTTGATCGCGGTGCTGCTCTCTGCGCAGGCCACTGACGTAAGCGTCAACAAAGCCACGGCCCTGCTCTACCCTGTCGCCAATACGCCGCAGGCTATGCTGGAGCTGGGGGTTGAAGGGGTAAAATCCTATATCAAGACCATCGGCCTGTTTAACAGTAAGGCCGAAAACGTCATTAAGACCTGCCGGATCCTGCTTGATCAGCACGGCGGTGAAGTCCCGGAAGATCGCGCAGCGCTGGAAGCGTTGCCAGGCGTCGGGCGTAAAACGGCAAATGTCGTGCTCAACACGGCGTTTGGCTGGCCGACGATCGCCGTGGACACTCACATCTTCCGCGTTTCTAATCGCACCCGGTTCGCGCCGGGTAAAAACGTGGAAGAGGTGGAAGAAAAGCTATTAAAAGTGGTCCCTGCGGAATTTAAGGTGGATTGCCATCACTGGCTAATCCTTCACGGGCGCTATACCTGTATTGCACGTAAGCCACGCTGCGGCTCCTGCATTATCGAAGATCTCTGTGAATACAAAGAAAAAGTCTATCCCTGAAGGTACATCCACTTGTTACTGTTCAAGCCCTTAGATTAAACAAGGGCTCTGATATCTTCTCCCTTGGCCGTAATTTTCCCTCTCATTGTCCATAAAGTGTTGTCGATTCTGCGGATATTTAACACTCAAACAGGTTAATAGTTTTTTCATCACCAAAAATTTCTATACATCTGTGATCGCGATCACTCTGATAACTTGATGTTGGATTTTTGTTGTTAAAAGCCTCTCCACGCCTTTGCCAGACAAGATCTCATCCTTTACTCACCGCATATAAGACCAGTCATTTTTCAGAATATGGGCTATATCACTGCCTTTCACCCAAAATAGCAGAACATATCGCCATACAGCCATTCATCAGGGTCATTTACAGTGAAAAAAACCACCAATTCTCAACGGATGAAATTTAACGCTGCATAACATTTGCGTGAACCGATGATTATACCGCCACAGTTATATGTAACAGATTATTACAAACGTATTGCCAGATGGGGCTGGATAGTGAACATTACCCGCCGTTTCCCCTCCCAATATAACTATAAAGCGGATGGACTACGGTCATCACGCTATGAACACCCCCGTTAATATGGGATGTAAAAAAAGAGGTATATGTGTCTACTGCAAACAATAAACCAACAGATGAGAGCGTAAGTCTTAACGCTTTCAAACAGCCTAAAGCGTTCTATCTCATTTTCTCTATCGAATTATGGGAGCGTTTTGGCTACTACGGCCTGCAAGGGATTATGGCCGTTTACCTGGTTAAGCAACTGGGTATGTCCGAAGCCGATTCCATCACGCTGTTCTCGTCCTTCAGCGCTCTGGTCTATGGCCTGGTCGCCATCGGCGGCTGGTTAGGCGATAAAGTCCTCGGTACGAAACGTGTCATTATGCTGGGCGCCGTGGTTCTGGCGATTGGCTATGGTCTGGTTGCATGGTCCGGGCACGATGCGGGCGTGGTATACATGGGCATGGCTACCATCGCGGTAGGTAACGGCCTCTTTAAGGCTAACCCGTCCTCCCTGCTTTCTACCTGCTACAACAAAGATGATCCGCGTCTGGACGGTGCATTTACCATGTACTACATGTCCATCAACATCGGTTCATTCTTCTCTATGCTGGCAACCCCATGGCTGGCCGCGAAATTCGGCTGGAGCGTAGCGTTTGCGCTGAGCTTCGTGGGTATGCTGATCACCGTTGTGAACTTCCTGTTCTGTCGCAGCTGGGTTAAAGATTATGGTTCTAAACCAGACTTCGAACCCGTGCATATGGGCAAACTGCTGGCAACCATCGTCGGCATTGTGATCCTGGCCGCTGTCGCGACCTGGCTGCTGCACAACCAGGGTATTGCACGTGCCGTACTGGCCGTGGTTGCGCTGGGTATCGTGATTATCTTCGCTAAAGAAGCCTTCGCGATGCAGGGTGCGGCACGTCGTAAGATGATTGTGGCGTTCATCCTGATGCTGGAAGCGATTATCTTCTTCGTCCTGTACAGCCAGATGCCAACGTCCCTAAACTTCTTCGCAATCCGCAACGTTGAGCACTCCATCCTGGGTATCGCGTTCGAGCCGGAGCAGTACCAGGCACTGAACCCGTTCTGGATCATGATTGGTAGCCCGATTCTGGCCGCTATCTATAACAAGATGGGCGACCGTCTGCCGATGCCGCACAAGTTCGCTATCGGTATGGTGCTGTGCTCTGGCGCATTCCTGGTGCTGCCGCTGGGGACGAAATTCGCGACCGACGCGGGTATCGTGTCTGTTAACTGGCTGATCCTGAGCTATGCGCTGCAATCCATCGGTGAACTGATGATCTCCGGTCTGGGCCTGGCGATGGTTGCACAGCTGGTCCCTCAGCGTCTGATGGGCTTCATCATGGGTAGCTGGTTCCTGACGACCGCTGGCGCAGCCATCATTGCAGGTAAGATTGCGAACCTGATGGCGGTACCGGACAACGTTACCGACCCGCTGGTCTCCCTGAACGTCTACGGCACCGTGTTCATGCAAATTGGTATCGCGACAGCCGTAATTGCCGTGCTGATGCTGCTCACCGCACCAAAACTCAATCGTATGACGCAGGACGACGACAAATCCGCTAAAGCGATCAACACCGCGAACGCGTAATGTCATCGGGAAACGACTGAACAGAAGCCGCTAATTGATTAGCGGCTTTTTTTTTATCTGAACGCGCACTAACATAGCGGGAACCTCAGCAAAAAGGAGTTACCGATGAAACTGTTCTATAAACCGGGCGCCTGCTCTCTTGCTTCGCATATCACCCTTCGCGAGAGCGGTAAGGATTTCACGCTGGACGGCGTTGACCTGATGAAAAAGCGCCTGGAAAACGGGGGTGACTTTTTTGCGATTAACCCAAAAGGGCAGGTTCCGGCCCTGCTGCTGGACGATGGCACCCTGCTGACCGAAGGGGTGGCGATTATGCAGTACCTGGCCGACAACGTGCCTGATCGTCAGCTGCTGGCACCAACAGGCAGTATCTCTCGCTATAAAACCCTTGAGTGGCTTAACTACATCGCGACCGAGCTGCACAAAGGCTTTACGCCGCTGTTCCGCCCGGATACTCCTGAAGAGTACAAACCGACCGTACGTGCGTTGCTTGAGAAAAAGATGCAGTACATTAATGAATCACTGAAAGACGATCAGTGGATCTGCGGTGCGCGTTTCACTATTGCTGATGCGTATCTGTTTACCGTTCTGCGCTGGGCGCGCGCGGTGAAGCTGAACCTGGAAGGATTAGATCATATTGCGTCGTATATGGAACGCGTAGCGGCACGCCCTGCGGTTGCAGCGGCGCTGAAGGCAGAAGGGTTGAATTAATCCGAGCGCGCTGTATTGCCGGGTGGCGCTGCGCTTACCCGGCCTACACTATCCCTGCTCTTACAATTGGGTTGCGCTGAAATAATGCTCGGGCTTCGCGATGCGATCCTGCGCCGCAACCACCTGTAGCTCATATTCCTGCATCGTCTTCGTCGCAATCATGATTTCATAAACGGCTGCGGTGACGTGCTCCAGCGCATCGCGCAGGCTTGCGCTCTGCAATAGCTTCACCAGCAGCAAACCGCTGGTCACATCCCCAACCCCGACAGGCTGACGTGTACCGAAATCCACCAGCGGTCGACTGATGTGCCAGGCTTCGTCCTTGGTCACCAGCAGCATCTCAAAACGGTCCTGGCTCACCCCTGCGCGTGCCAGGTGCTTAACCAGCACAATCTCTGGCCCCTGGGCGAGGAGCTCGCGAGAGGCGCGTACAGCCTCTTCTACGCTGTTGACTGGATGCTCGCACAGGATCTCAAGTTCAATCAGGTTGGGCGCAATAATATCGCTGGCAGGCAATGCATGACGGACATGAAACTCCGCAACGCCCGGCGCGACGATGCAGCCTTTTTCCGGATGTCCCATCACCGGATCGCAGAAATATTTCGCCGCGGGGTTTGCCGCTTTCACCTGGCGCACAATGCCGAGGATATGTTCCCCCTGCTCCGCCGAACCCAGATAACCGCTCAGTACGGCATCGCAGCGTTTAAGCTGGTCGATATCCGCAATCCCCTGAACGATCTCCGTCAGATGCGACGGCGGCATCACGCAGCCGGTCCATTTACCGTACTGGGTGTGATTCGAGAACTGAACGGTATTGAGGGGCCAGACGTTGGCCCCGAGGCGGCGCATCGGGAATTCCGCAGCGCTGTTGCCAGCATGTCCAAAAACAACGTGGGACTGAATGGCGAGGATGTTCTTCATGTTGTACTTACCAAACCCTGTCAAAACAAAAGGGGCGTGGTTTCCCACGCCCCTGCGTACTTTTAATTACTTCCAGCAGACCAGACAGTAATTTTTCTTACCGCGACGCAGCAGCGTGTAGCGACCATAGAGACGGTCGTTCTCGGTAAAGGTGTATTCCGGATCGGCCTGTTTTTCGCCATTAATGGTGATCGCGTTAGAGGCGATGGTTTTACGCGCCTGACCGCGAGACGGCTGGAGCTCGGAGTCCACCAGCGCCTGCATCAGATCGGCGCCTTTTTCCATCTCCACCATCGGCACGCCATCCTGAGCAAGCTGTTCGAAGTCCGCTTCGCTTAAATCGCTCAGGGTCCCGTTGAACAGGCTCGCCGTAATGCGTTTCGCCGCTGCCAGACCTTCTTCACCATGAACCAGTTTAGTCACTTCGTCGGCCAGCACATACTGGGCGCGCGGTGCTTTACCGCTGTTCTTGTCTTCTTCTTCCAGCGCATTGATTTCTTCGATATCCATAAAGGTGAAGAATTTCAGGAAGCGATAAACGTCGGCATCCGCCGTGTTGATCCAGAACTGGTAGAATTTGTACGGGCTGGTTTTCTTCGGATCCAGCCATACTGCGCCGCCTTCGGTTTTACCAAACTTGGTACCGTCTGCTTTGGTGATCAGCGGCACGGTCAGACCAAACACCTGATTCTGGTGAAGACGACGGGTCAGATCGATACCGGAGGTGATGTTACCCCACTGGTCAGAACCGCCAATTTGCAGCGACACGCCGTGCAGCTTGTTCAGGCAGGCGAAGTCATACCCCTGCAACAGGTTGTAGGAGAACTCGGTGAAAGAGATACCCTGATCGTCACGGTTAAGACGCTGCTTGACCGCTTCTTTGTTAATCATCTGGTTAACAGAGAAGTGTTTACCGATGTCACGCAGGAACGTCAGCACGTTCATGCCACCAAACCAGTCGTAGTTGTTCGCCGCAATCGCAGCGTTGTCACCACAGTTGAAATCCAGGAACGGTGCAACCTGTTTACGGATCTTATCCACCCACTCCTGCACGGTGTCTTCGGTATTCAGCTTACGCTCAGCGGCTTTGAAACTTGGGTCGCCAATCAGACCAGTCGCACCGCCAACCAGGGCAACAGGCTTATGACCCGCCATCTGGAAGCGTTTCAGGCATAACAATGGAACAAGATGCCCCAAATGCAAGCTGTCAGCGGTGGGATCGAAGCCGCAATAGAGCGCGATCGGGCCTTGCGCCAGTCGCTCTGCTAACGCTTCCTCGTCCGTCACCTGGGCCACCAGGCCCCGCTCTTGCAATTGTTTAATCAAGTTACTGCTTGCCATCAAATTCTCCATGTATAAACGACTGCACCTTTGCCGGTACACGACTTTTCGCCTGATGCGAAAGGACCATAGAATAAAGCGCCAGCGCGGTGTGCGCTAGCGCTTAAATCAACAAATTTTGGGGATTACGGTGCCAGTCGGTCTATTTTCCAGCCACCGTTGTCGCGCTGGTATAAAAAGCGATCGTGCAGGCGGTGCTCACCGCCCTGCCAGAATTCCATCTGCTCAATGGGGATGCGGAACCCGCCCCAGAAACTCGGCAGCGGCACTTCACCCTGCTGAAACTTCTGTTTGAGTTCGAGGAATTTACTTTCAAGTACGCCGCGGGCCGAGATTCGGCTGGACTGTTTAGAAACCCAGGCGCCAATCTGACTGTCGCGCGGTCGGCTGTGGAAATATTTCACCACTTCGAGCGTAGAGAGGCGCTCTGCCTTGCCGGTAACCATCACCTGGCGCTCAAGCATATGCCACGGGAAGAGCAGGCTAATACGCGGATTATTTTCAAGGTGATGCGCTTTACGACTGCCAAGGTTGGTGTAGAACACCAGCCCTTTCTCGTCATAATGCTTAAGAAGAACGATGCGTTGATACGGCTGACCGTTTTCATCAACCGTGGCAACGACCATCGCCGTCGGGTCGGCCAGTTTCGCTTCGCAGGCCTGTTTCAGCCAGCGTTCAAAAAGCACCAGCGGTTCGGCGGGAAGATCCTGGCGGCGCAGACCGCCTTTGGTGTATTCACGGCGCAGATGCGCAATTTGCTGTAGTTCGTCGTTATCTGACATGGCGTTAGCTGAAAGTAAGGTTGGGTGGCGCTATTGTGCGCGCCCCCTTCAAAAATCTCAACGCTTCGGATTTTCCAGCTGACAATTGTTCAGCACAATGCGGTCTCGCTTATAGACGGTGGCGCTGTCACCTTTTGACCAGAAGACGTAGATCCCATCCGTGTAACGCGCCCCGGAGGCGGACATCCCCTGCTTCAGCGTCAACAACTTATTGTCATAAACAAAGCTGGCTTCCTGGCGAGTGTTGTTCAGCTTCACCGTCAGCGGTTTTTCATCACAACGATATTCCAGCGTATCGGTTTGCATACGCTCAACGAACTGGTTATAGACGCTGCATCCGGTCATAAGAAAAGGTACAGCAATGAGAAGAAGTTTTTTCATGGGCAGATTCCGAAGACTATCCTGGTCCTGGAGGGCCTAACCGCCCTCCTGTTTTTCCCTATTTTACGGGTTATGCCTCCCGCTGAATTTCAGTTAACTCTGATTATGGCGCGGATTTGCCGGGAAAATAGCACCGAGGACGCTCGCCTCCCGCGCACCGGTTACGGAGGGTAAATTCCCGGGCAGACCGGCAACCGTACGCCAGGCAAGCCAGGCGAAGGCCAGCGCTTCCATGTCGTCTCCGCTGATCCCGGCTTCGTCAGTGGTCGTGACTTCGGTGCCCGGCAGCAGGGCGGCGAGGCGTGCCATCAGGAGCGGGTTGCGGCTTCCGCCTCCGCATACCAGCAGACGCTCGCACCCGCCGCTGAGCAACACCTGTTCAGAAATCGACACGGCGGTAAGCTCAGTCAGCGTAGCCTGCACATCCTGAGGCGCAAGGCCGGGGAAGCGTGCCAGATGACGTTCAAGCCAGCCGTAGTTGAAATACTCTCGCCCCGTGCTTTTCGGCGCGGGCAGGGCAAAGAATGGATCGCTTAACAGGGCTTGCAGCAAGGGAAGGATCACTTTCCCCTGACTGGCCCACTGCGCGTCTTTGTCGTAGGGTTTACCGTTCTGACGCCAGATCCAGGCATCCATCAGCATATTACCGGGCCCGGTATCGTATCCACGCACGGGCTGCCCGGGAATGAGCATCGACAGGTTGGCAATCCCTCCAATGTTCAGGACCATTCTGCGCTCCACCGGGTGCGCCAGCAGCGCCTGATGAAATGCCGGAACCAGCGGCGCCCCCTGCCCGCCGAGGGCCATATCGCGACGACGGAAATCCCCCACCACCGTCACGCCGGTTTTTGCCACAATCTGGTTATTATCGCCAATTTGCATCGTGTGCGGCGCCTCGCCGACAGGTTCATGCCAGACGGTCTGCCCATGGCAGCCTATTGCCACGACATCCTGCGGATGAAGTCTTTCTTGCTGCATCAGAGCCAGTACCGCATCAGCAAACAGCGCCCCCAGACGCACATCCAGTTGGCCCAGTTGGGAAAGCGTCAGCTGTTGCCCCTGGCAGATGCTCAGGATCTCTTCTTTTAACGAGACCGGAATAGGCCAGGTCAGGCTTGCCTGCTGCGCCACCATGTTTTCATCAATGGCGGCCAGAACGACATCCACACCGTCAAGACTGGTACCAGACATCACACCGATATAGCGACCCGATTTCATGCGCTTTCCTTACGTTACATGGGCTAAGTGCAACCACTCCATCATAAATAACGCTGCTTTGCTATCCGGTGATAATATTTTTTAACAATCTCAGACCTGTAGCACAGACGGTTTTTGTTTATGTCCCGTTAAGCCCCGTTCAGGTAAAATTTATCTATTCGGCATGCAAAGATATGAACTGTGGTCAGGAATGCCATATAATTTAGCCATAACGGATGCCCCAACCGGGCGTTTTTTGGTGAACAGGAGAGTCAAATGATTTTACGTGTACTGGGCGTTTCGCTGATTGGTTTAACACTGGCGGGTTGTGTGAACGACAATTCACTCTCCGGCGACGTATATAGTGCTTCTGAAGCTAAACAGGTACAGAACGTGACCTACGGTACTATCGTTAATGCCCGTCCTGTTCAGATTCAGGGTGGTGATGACACGAACGTCGTGGGCGCAATCGGTGGTGCTGTGCTGGGTGGTTTCCTGGGTAACACCATTGGTGGCGGCACCGGTCGCTCTCTGGCTACCGCAGCAGGCGCAGTTGCAGGCGGCGTAGCGGGTCAGGGCGTTCAGGGTGCGATGAACAAAACTCAGGGCGTTGAGCTGGAAATCCGTAAAGACGATGGCAGCACCATTATGGTTGTGCAGAAACAGGGTAATACTCGCTTTTCTGCAGGCCAGCGTGTTGTACTGGCAAGCAACGGTAGCCAGGTCACCGTCTCCCCGCGTTAATATCCCGACGGATGCGGTCCTTTCGGGCCGCATCCATTTACAAAAACTATCATTTTAAAAAATGTATTTATAAAAATACATTCACACGGCGTATAATTAATTCCCTCTGATATTGTTCCTGCGCAAAGTATTTTTTATTTCCCTCCTTTAGACTCGTCTGATTCTCTTTTTCCTCTTTTTAATTTTTTAACATTCTATGCTTGCGAACTGTCGATTTGTAATGAACCGCTTTGTGGCCTTTGCACTTGGGTGCATTTTTATCATTGCCGTGTTACAAGGTTGTTTTATAAAACTTGTTGAATGGGTTCCTTCATTCTCTCCGCTATTTTTCCCTACGCTCACTATTTTTCTTCTGGTATTCCATCTGTTTATCGCCTGTTTTATGGCAATGAAATACTGGTGTGATAAAAAACGGCTATATCTCGTTCCGATTGCGTCAGCCTTTGCCGGTTCAGCACTGCTGATGGTGGGTACGCTATCCAGTTTTCCAGGCTGGCTGGATCTCTATCAGTTCAACGAGGCGAACTATAATGACGCGATGATCTTTTATATGTTCCGACACCTCTTAATGGCGGTGCTCATGATGGCCTCAGCCTTACTTTATACGCTTCGCGTTTCCCCCCTTTCACGAAGCACCCACATCGGTATTGTTGTCGGATCGGCTCTCTTTACGGGCTGCATGCTTTGGCTGGCGTGGTTCTATTCCAGCCATTCCACGACGTTAACCCTGGATCTTGTGGATAATGAAACCCGGCAGTTCATGATTCTCTGGAGCCAGACCATCAACATCATTTTGGTCATTCTTTGGGTTGTCACATTAATCACCCTGATGGTCGTGACCCGGATAAAAAATTTGTTCTGGGCGGGCGGCAATTTTTTATGCGTCTGTTATGTCGTCACGCTGTTAATGCTGTTGTTAGGTGGATACGTAGAAGATGTATCATGGTACCGCGCCCGGTTATTCGAAACTGTCGCGACATTAATGATTATTTTCATTTTGCTTTCCGACGTCTTTAATTTGTATCGTGACTCGCACGTCAAATACCAGCAGTCATATCAAAATTCAATCCGCGACCCGCTTACCCGTCTTTATAATCGCAGCTATTTTTATGATTCATTAAACTATGCCCTCAGCTCTGCAACGGAGGCACACCCGGTATCGGTGGTGGTAAGCGACCTTGACCGTTTCAAACGTATCAACGACTGTTACGGGCATTTGCAGGGCGATAAGGTATTACAGTTCGTCTCTAATCTGCTGACGGATTCCGTGCGCCCCCAGGATATCGCGGCCCGAATCGGTGGTGAAGAGTTTGTGTTGATGCTGACAAATACCCCTTCAGACGCCGCGCGGCAGGTGGCCGAGCGCATTCGCCTCAAGCTGAGCGGGTTTGATAAAGCCAGCAGCGGCGGTCATCTGCCGGAACCCATTACCATCAGCATGGGCGTATTCACCGCAACCTCGCCGGAAACCAGTGCGGAAACCTGCGTGGAGAGCGCGGATAAAGCCATGTATGAGGCAAAAGAGACAGGGCGCAACCGGGTGGTGGTGTTCAGATAATAAGAAAGGCCTTGATTTCGCAAGGCCTTTACCTTCGGTCAGTCGCGAGACTGCAGATCGTGGATGTTCTGCTCAAGACGGGCGATGAGTCCTATCAGCATCTCCAGCTCAGCGGGGGAAATACCTTCAAGGATCTCCCCACGCGTTTTACTGATGACAGCTTCCATCTCAGTAATAATCGGGGCCGCTTTTTCCGTCAATTTGATCCGCTTGGCGCGACGGTCGCTGGCGCAGGTTTGTCGGGAGATAAGTCCCTTCTCTTCCAGTTGGTCAAGAGTGCGCACCAGTGACGGCTGCTCAATGCCAATCGCTTTTGCCAGTTGGATCTGTGACTGGTCGGGCGGGAGCTGATGAATGTTATGCAGCGTAACCCAGTGCGTCTGCGTGAGTTCCAGAGGTTTCAGGCGATGGTCAATCAGAGCACGCCAGATGCGTACCAACCTTGCCAGATCAGAACCTAATGGCGATTCCAATTTCATCTCCTTATAATTAGCTTGCTAAGTGATTATAGTGATTTTAGAATAGTTTGCAGTATTTGTATTGCCAAAACAAATGCAATCACGGTATTCATCATTCCTGAAAGGATGATTTACACTGAACGGTAATGCGCCATCGCATTGAAATATGCCATTGTGGCCCTCACCCCACTGCAAAGGATCACTGCTTGTGACGTTCTTTTCCCTCTCCGCAGGGTTGCCCCTCCAGGATCTGATTGTCGGCGCATCGGTCTACTTTCCGCCACTGTTTAAAGCCGTGATGGTCGGTTTTGTGATCTGGCTCATTGCGCATCGTCTGCTGCGCGACTGGATGTATTCCGGTGAAATCTGGCACCCGATGTTAATGGATCTCTCCCTGTTTACCCTTTCCGTCTGTCTTGGCCATGCCGTGTTAACCGTGTGGTGAGAATAGCATTGAAAACGTTAAAATATTTTTCCACTCTTTTCGTTTTAGCGCTGGCGCTTATGGCCGGCTGGTGGCTCTGGAATTATTACATGCAGTCGCCCTGGACGCGTGACGGCAAGATCCGCGCAGAACAGGTCAGCATCACGCCACAGGTGTCCGGCAGTATCAGCGCGCTGCTGGTGAAGGACAACCAGTTCGTTCATGCGGGCGATGTGTTATTCCGCATCGATGAGACCCCTTTCCACATTGCGGTGCTCAATGCCCAGGCGCAGCTCGCAAAAGCTCAATCAGATCTGGCAAAAGCCAATAACGAAGCCGAACGTCGCCGACATCTGTCGAGGAATTACATCTCTGCGGAAGATCTCGATACCGCCAATATCAATGTAAAAGCCATGCAGGCCAGCCTGAAGGTTGCAGAGGCAACGCTGAAACAGGCCGAGTGGCAACTGACCCAGACCGTTGTCAAAGCTCCGGTGGATGGATGGATCACGAGCCTGTCGACCCGTGTGGGGGATTACGCCACCACAGGCCAGCCGGTCTTTGCCCTGGTAGATAGCCACTCTTTCTATGTTGTAGGTTATTTTGAAGAGACCAAGCTGCGCCATATCCGCGAGGGTGCGCCTGCCCGGATCACGCTTTACAGCGGTGCAGAAAAGTTACAGGGTCACGTTAGCAGTATAGGTCGGGCAATTTACGATCAGAGCGTGGAAACCGATTCTGGTCTGGTGCCTGACATCAAACCCAACGTACCGTGGGTGCGTCTGGCTCAGCGGGTGCCTGTTCGCGTCGAGTTAGAGCAACTGCCGAAAGACATTACTCTGGTCTCTGGCACAACCTGCACCGTCGCCATCGGATCGCGATGATGAACCTGGGAGCTTTCTCCTGGCGCAATACGCCGTGGATAAAAGCGACACGGCCGCAGTGGCGTTACGCGCTGCGTAACGGCATCGCCATGTGCCTTGCGCTTACGGTTGCCTATTATCTGAATCTGGATGAGCCTTACTGGGCGATGACCTCTGCGGCGGTCGTCAGCTTCCCTACCGTCGGGGGCGTTATCAGTAAAAGCCTCGGGCGCGTGGCGGGTAGCCTGCTGGGTGCGACCGCTGCACTGCTTCTTGCCGGCCATACCCTGAACGATCCCTGGCTCTTTCTGTTAAGCATGTCGGCATGGCTGGGGCTGTGCACCTGGGCCTGCGCCCATTTTACCAACAACGTTGCGTACGCGTTTCAACTGGCAGGTTACACCGCAGCCATTATCGCCTTTCCGGTCGTCAACGTGCTGGATACCACCGAGCTATGGGACATCGCCCAGGCACGCGTATGTGAAGTGATGGTCGGCATTCTGTGCGGCGGCGTCATGATGATGATCCTGCCCAGCACCTCGGATGGCACTACGCTTATCACCGCCCTTAAAACGATGCACGCGCGTTTGCTGGAGCATGCCAGCCTGCTCTGGCAGCCTGATAGCAGCGATAACATCCGTCTAGCACACGAAAAGGTCATCGGCCAGATCCTGACCATGAATCTGCTGCGCATCCAGGCATTCTGGAGCCACTACCGTTTTCGTCGCCAGAACACGCTCCTGAACTATTTACTGCACCAGCAATTGCGGATGACGAGTGCGATCTCAAGCCTTCGCCGGATGTTGCTGAACTGGCCTGCGCCGCCAGCCCATACCCGGGAAGTTATCGAGGCGCTTCTCGCCGCCCTTGCGCGTCCGGATGCCGATATCTATACCGTGGCCCGCATTATCGCGCCGCTCGCCCCAACGGATGAATATGATTACCGGCACCGCGCCTTCTGGCAGCGTCTGAACTATTTCTGCCGCCTGTATCTGCGCAGCAGCCGCTGGTTAAAAGCCGTCGAAAATGCCACGCCCGTCACCGAATTTTCCGTTCCCGGTAGCCCAGCTCTGGCGCGCCATACCGACGCAATGGAGGCGCTGTGGAGCGGTTTTCGTACGTTTTGCGCGTTGACGGCCGTGGGCGCATGGGCCATCACCACGCAATGGGATGCGGGCAGTGCAGCCCTGACGCTTGCGGCAATCAGCTGCGTGCTCTATTCCGTCGCAGCTTCCCCGTTTAATTCCCTGACGCTTCTGCTGCGTACGCTGGTACTGCTGTCGCTGTTCAGTTTCGTGGTGAAATTTGGTTTGATGGTGCAGATAACCGACCTCTGGCAATTTCTGCTGTTTCTGTTCCCGCTGTTAACCACCATGCAGTTGCTCAAACTGCAAATGCCAAAACTGGCCGGTCTGTGGGGTCAGTTGATTGTTTTTATGGGCTCATTTATCTCTGTAACGAATCCTCCGATTTACGATTACGCTGATTTTCTCAACGATAACATGGCGAAGATCCTCGGCGTGGGGCTGGCGTGGCTGGCTTTCGCCGTGCTACGCCCGGGCTCGGATGCGCGTAAAAGCCGCAGGCATATTCGTGAGCTGCGCAGGGGTTTTGTCGATCAACTGAGCCGCAGGCCGCATCTGCGTGAAAGCGAGTATGAATCGCTGGTTTACCATCATGTCAGCCAGCTGAACAACAGCCAGGATTCCCTCTCCCGTCGCTGGCTACTGCGCTGGGGCGTGGTGCTGCTGAACTGTTCGCACGTGGTGTGGCAGCTGCGTGCCTGGGAGACGCGTTCCGACCCGCTTTCGCAGGTCCGCGATAATTGTATTTCCATGCTTCGCGATGTGATGAGCGAGCGCGGAGTTCAGCAACGCCCCCTGAGCGTCACGCTCGCCGAGCTTCAGCGTATTTGCGACGCTCTGGCGCACCACCATCAGCCTGCGGCCCGCGATCTGGCGTCCATTATCTGGCGGCTGCACTGCTCCCTGTCACAGCTTGAACAGGCGCCGCCACCCGGAACAATTGGCGATCAGATCACCCCGCAGGCATAGCGCGCCCCGCCGCCGCCAAGCGGTTTAGGTTGATCGGACATGTTATCGCCGCCCACATGGACCATCAGCGCCTTGCCTTTGACCTCGTCAATCTTTTTCAGCCGGGGCGCAACAACCGGATCGGTGGCTTTACCGTCGTTATTCACCACCAGCACCGGCAGATCGCCGAGGTGCCCCATACCTTCCGGGCCTTCATGCTTACCAGAGTTGTGCGGATCCAGATGCCCCCCAGCGGCCTCAGCGGCTGAAGGTTTCCCCTCTTTCATTGCAGGTTGACAGCTGCCTTTGGCATGAACGTGAAAACCATGTTCACCGGGTGGAAGGGCCTTGAGATCGGGAGCAAATTCCAGCCCTTTATCGGTTTCGGTGATTTTCACCGTCCCGATGGACTGGCCTACTCCCTGAGAAGTGACGAGATTCATTTCAACTTCTTCGCTGGCTGCCTGCGCTCCTGCGCAAACAACCAGCGTGACCACTGCCAGAGCAAAACGCTTCATATGACCTCCACGGGTTATTTTTTGCACCTTAAGTCTATACCAGAGGCGCAGATTTCACCGGAAAGTCAGACTCCACGCACTCAGGGTACGTCGTAGCCCAGAGCCGCCTTGCGGATGCGGAACCACTGCTGACGCGACATATCCAGCTCTTCAGCCACCAGCGCAGCGCGTACGCGCTCAATTTTGCCGGAGCCGATAATTGGCAGCGGTTTAGACGGCAGGCGCAGGATCCAGGCGTAAACCACCTGCTCGATGCTTTCCGCATTCAGTTCGCGGGCCACGGTTTCAAGCTCGTTACGCAGCGGCTGGAAGGCCTCATCGTTAAACAGGCGGCCGCCGCCGAGACAAGACCAGGCCATCGGACGAATGCGTAACTGTTGCAGCTGATCGAGCGTTCCGTCCAGCAGCAGCGGCTGGTGAACAGGCGAGATCTCCACCTGATTCGTCGCCAGCGTAAACGGCAGGCGAGACTGCAATAGCGCAAACTGTGCCGGGGTGAAGTTAGACACGCCAAAATGACGCACTTTGCCGCTCTGGTGTAGCGTCAGGAACGCTTCCGCAACCTCATCCGCATCCATCAATGGATCGGGACGGTGGATCAGCAGCAGGTCGATACGATCGGTGGCCAGGTTGACCAGTGACTGCTCAGCGCTTTTAACGATATGCGCGCTGTCAGTGATGTAATGCCCAAGTGCATGCTCCGGTTTTGCTGTGGTGGCAATACCGCATTTGGTCACAATCTCCATACGTTCACGCAGCGCTGGCGCACGCTTCAGCGCTTCGCCAAAAGCGGCCTCGCACTGATAGCCACCATAAATATCAGCGTGATCGACGGTGGTGATCCCGAGATCGAGATGCTCTTCTATAAAGTCCGCCAGCTGGACCGGAGACATATTCCAGTCCATAAGGCGCCAGTAGCCCATAACGAATCGGGAGAATTCCGGGCCCTGCGGGGCAAGGGTAATACGCTGAACCATAACATTTTCCTCAAGGAAGTCATGTCACCAGTATACGCAATTACCCTGCTAAAACAGTGAAGGTTGCTGAGGTTCTTCGGTTTCAACCGCTTTGTTTGCACGAATTTTGCGCAGCAGACGTTGTCGGCAGAGCCGTAAGACCTCCTGCTTTTGCGCGTCGCTGAAATTTTGCCAGTTAAAACGTTCATCGCGTGTGCGCATGCAGCCACGGCAGTATCCTCGTTCATCAACCTGGCAAATACCCCGGCACGGGCTCTGGACAGGGAAAAATTCCAGTTGCTCTGCCACACCTACCTCCAGAACGTCATTATTCCCTACAGTGAAGACCCTAAATGGCCTGCATGCAAGGCGTGTCCGTCACAAACAGGGCATTAAGGTTTCGCTAATCTTCCCTTCTTATACTCGCCGCATTGATATAACGAATGGTCTGGTCATCATGTGGCTCACTAAAAAGTTACACTGTAACGATACGAAGTTTACCCTCGCCTGTGCGCTTTTCTTCACCGTGTTCAATGCGCTGTTTATCCAGCGCAGCTGGTCAATTATCGCACCTGCCCGTCTGCACGACGTGCTTTTTGCCGCCAGTGTGCCGCTGGTTCTGTTCTGCGGCTGGGTCATTGTTTTTAGCCTGCTGAATATTCCCTTTATTCGCAAGCCGCTCATGATTGCCCTGACCATAGGATGCGCCGCCGCGACCTGGTTTATGTACACCTATGGCGCGGTTATCGATCAGAACATGATTGTGAACGTGTTTGAGACTAACTCCCAGGAAGCGACAGCCCTGGTAACGCCGCAGCTGATCCTGTGGTTGGCCGTCGCGGGTCTGGTCCCTTCCGTCATCTTAGCCCTGACGCGCATTCGAACCGGAAAATGGTGGTATGCCCTGCTAACACGTTTCGCCGCTATACTGGGTGCGCTGCTGGTGATCATTCTCGTCGCGGCAGTGTTCTATAAAGACTATGCTTCGCTGTTCCGCAATAACAAAAGCATCGTCAAAATGGTCACTCCGGCGAACTACGTGAGCGCCGTTGTGAAGTACAGCAAAATGCGCTGGTTTGCCGGCGACCAGACGCTGGTCCGCATTGGCGAGGATGCCCATAAAGGGGCGCTGATTTCCGGCCAACGTAAGAAAACCGTGCTGCTTCTGGTGGTGGGCGAAGCCTCCCGCGCTGCAAACTATTCGTTAAATGGTTACCCCCGTGAAACCAACCCCGAGCTGAAAAAGCGGGATGTCATCAACTTCCCACAGGCCTCCTCCTGTGGCACGGAAACCGCCGTTTCCGTCCCCTGCATGTTCTCCGGCATGACGCGAAAAAAATATGACGCGGACTTCGCCCATCATCAGGAAGGACTGCTCGATGTGCTTAACCACGCCGGGTTCAACCTGCTGTGGCGCGACAATGACGGCGGGTGTAAAGGTGCCTGCGACCGCGTGCCGCACACGGATATGACCCAGTGGAAACTGGATCAGTTCTGTAAGGACAAATCCTGTATCGACGACGTCAACCTGTACCGCCTGGACAACGTGCTGGACGGAATAAAGCAGGATACCGTACTGGTGATACACCTGATGGGCAGCCACGGTCCGGCTTATTACAACCGTTACCCGGACCGCTTCCGGAAATTCACCCCAACCTGCGATACCAATGAAATTCAGGATTGCGATCATCAGTCGCTGATCAATACCTATGACAACTCGATTCTGTATACCGATAGCGTGCTCAGCCGAACCATCGACGCGCTAAAAGCCCGGAAGGCCAGTATGAACACAGCGCTCATTTACCTCTCCGATCACGGCGAATCGCTGGGCGAAAGCGGAATTTACCTGCACGGTACGCCGTATATGCTGGCCCCGGAGCAGCAAACGCATATTCCGTTTATGTTCTGGCTCTCCCCGGACTATGCGAAAAACTTCGGCGTAAACACGGATTGCCTGCGTAACCATGCTGCAAAAGAGGCAGTTTCACAGGACAATTTGTTTGCCACGGTTCTGGGCATGATGGACGTGAAATCAGTGGCTTATCAGCCGCAGCTGGATATTTTGTCGCAATGTCGTCGCTAAGCGGGCTTGCATTAGACCGAACGGTCTATTAGAGTAAGAGCATGAGCAGACATACAGAACACGATACACGAGAACATTTGCTGGCTACCGGCGAGCGCCTTTGCATGCATCGCGGGTTTACCGGTATGGGGCTGAGTGAGTTATTAAAAACCGCTGAAGTGCCTAAGGGATCGTTTTATCACTATTTTCGATCCAAAGAGGCGTTTGGCGTAGCCATGCTGGAGCGGCACTACGCCAGCTACCATCAGCGCCTGGCAGCCCACTTCGCCAGCGGCGAAGGTGACTACCGGGATCGTGTTCTGAACTACTATCAGGATACGCTGACGCAGTTCTGTCAGCAGGGCATCATCAGCGGCTGCCTGACGGTAAAACTGTCTGCCGAAGTGTGCGATCTCTCCGAAGATATGCGCACCGCCATGGATAAAGGGGCCAGCGGCGTAATCGCTCTGCTGGCTCAGGCGCTGGAAAAAGGCCGCGATGAAACAACGCTCTCCTTCTCCGGCGATCCGCTCACGCAGGCACAGGTGCTCTATTCCCTCTGGTTAGGCGCCAACCTGCAAGCAAAAATGTCTCGCAGCGCCGTGCCGCTCGAAAGCGCGCTGGCGCATGTGAAAAACTGTATTACTGCGCCTGGCGTGTAACCGGCGTTTTTATTTACCCTTTTACTAGTCGACTGGTCTACTCAGGAGCCATTATGTCCGCTGAAAAGCTATTTACCCCACTGAAAGTGGGTGCCGTTACTGCCCCAAACCGCGTGTTTATGGCCCCACTTACCCGTCTGCGCAGCATCGAGCCGGGAGATATCCCAACGCCATTGATGGGTGAGTATTACCGTCAGCGCGCCAGCTCGGGCCTGATTATTTCCGAAGCCACGCAGATTTCTGCCCAGGCTAAAGGCTACGCCGGTGCGCCGGGTCTGCACAGCCCGGAACAGATCGCCGCGTGGAAAAAAATCACCGCAGGCGTTCATGCTGAAGATGGCCGTATTGCGGTTCAGCTGTGGCACACCGGTCGTATCTCGCACAGCAGCATCCAGCCTGGCGGTCAGGCGCCCGTTTCTGCCTCTGCCCTGAATGCGAATACCCGCACTTCCCTGCGCGATGAAAACGGTAATGCTATTCGCGTCGACACCACCACGCCACGCGCGCTTGAGCTGGACGAGATCCCGGGTATCGTGAATGATTTCCGTCAGGCCGTCGCCAACGCCCGTGAAGCGGGCTTCGACCTGGTTGAGCTGCACTCTGCGCACGGCTACCTGCTGCACCAGTTCCTGTCACCGTCTTCCAATCAGCGTACCGACCAGTACGGCGGCAGCGTTGAAAACCGCGCGCGTCTGGTGCTTGAAGTGGTAGATGCCGTGTGTAATGAGTGGAGCGCAGATCGCATTGGTATTCGAGTTTCCCCAATTGGTACCTTCCAGAACGTCGACAACGGTCCGAACGAAGAAGCGGATGCGCTGTATCTGATTGAAGAGCTGGCTAAACGCGGTATCGCGTATCTGCACATGTCCGAGCCGGACTGGGCAGGCGGCAAGCCCTACAGCGAAGCCTTCCGCCAGAAAGTTCGCGAGCGCTTCCACGGCGTGATTATCGGGGCGGGCGCTTATACGGCAGAGAAAGCCGAGGATATGATCGGTAAAGGTCTGATCGACGCCGTGGCCTTTGGCCGTGATTACATTGCTAACCCGGATCTGGTTGCCCGTTTGCAGAAGAAAGCCGAACTGAACCCGCAGCGCCCTGAAAGCTTCTATGGCGGCGGCGCGGAAGGTTATACCGACTACCCTTCACTGTAATCCCGCTTTGTACATTGATAGCGGCGACCTTTCGCCGCTATACTAAAACATCGTTTCTGTTCAAAAAGATAATCCATTCCACTGGTTAATGAGGAAATTATGCGCCTACTTCACACCATGCTGCGCGTTGGCGACCTGCAACGTTCCATCGATTTCTACACTAACGTTCTGGGCATGAAGCTGCTGCGCACCAGCGAAAATCCGGAATATAAATACTCTCTGGCGTTTGTCGGTTACGGCCCGGAATCTGAAGAAGCGGTCATCGAGCTGACCTACAACTGGGGCGTGGACAGCTACGAGCTGGGTACGGCTTACGGCCACATCGCGCTGGAAGTGGATAACGCGGCTGAAGCCTGCGAACGTATCCGCAGCAATGGCGGTAACGTCACCCGTGAAGCCGGTCCGGTTAAAGGCGGCACCACCGTGATTGCGTTTGTTGAAGATCCGGACGGGTATAAAATCGAACTGATCGAAGCTAAAGACGCTGGTCGCGGTCTGGGCAATTGATCCCGCAGGGCGCACTATGCGCCCGTTGTTTTGCTGCATCCCCTCTCAAAATTTGCCATAATGCGCACTGCTTTTTCCCCCTTGTAAGAGACCCTGATGTCCGATAACGCTCAATTTACCGGTCTGTGCGACCGTTTTCGTGGTTTTTATCCCGTTGTCATTGATGTAGAAACAGCCGGATTTAACGCTAAAACCGATGCGCTGCTTGAAATTGCCGCCATCACGCTGAAGATGGATGAACAGGGCTGGCTTGTACCGGACACCACGCTGCATTTCCACGTTGAACCCTTTGAAGGGGCAAACTTACAGCCAGAGGCGCTGGCCTTTAACGGTATCGATCCGACAAACCCGCTGCGCGGGGCGGTAAGCGAATACGAGGCGCTGCACGCCATTTTCAAAATGGTGCGCAAAGGCATGAAAGAGAATGACTGTAGCCGCGCCATCATGGTGGCCCACAACGCTACGTTCGATCACAGCTTCACCATGGCTGCCGCCGAGCGCGCCTCGCTAAAGCGTAATCCATTCCATCCGTTTGTGACCTTCGACACCGCCGCGCTGAGCGGCCTGGCGCTGGGGCAAACCGTGCTCTCTAAAGCCTGCATCACGGCGGGTATTGCGTTTGACGGCACTCAGGCGCATTCCGCGTTATACGATACCGAGCGTACGGCGGAGCTGTTCTGTGAGATCGTCAACCGCTGGAAACGTCTGGGTGGCTGGCCGCTGCCGATGGGCGACGAGGCCGATCTTCAATCGTAGACTGGGTAATCAACAGCCCCACAGGACAAAAAAAAGCGACCAACATAATGTGGTCGCTTTTTTATATCCGCAGAAAACTTATTCTGCGTCCGGCTCTTCGGTTTTATACTTCGCCGCAGTCTCTTTGATCAGCTGTTGCAGTTCGCCGCGCTGATACATTTCAATCAGAATATCACAGCCGCCAACCAGTTCACCGTCAACCCACAGCTGTGGGAAGGTCGGCCAGTTTGCGTATTTTGGCAGCTCAGCGCGGATGTCCGGGTTTTGCAGGATATCAACGTAAGCAAAACGCTCACCACAGGCGGACAGCGCCTGAACCGCTTGCGCGGAGAAGCCGCAGCTTGGCAGCTTCGGAGAACCTTTCATGTACAGGAGAATCGGGTTTTCAGCGATCTGGCGCTGAATTTTTTCAATAGTGGTGCTCATGTCTTGCTTCCTTTAACTTCTGTTACGGCATCAGTCTGACATTGTAGCGGGTCAGGCCGACATCGGAAAATAACATTTTTGTCACGTCTCATTATTTTATCCGCTATCGCGTAAAGTTGCATTGATAATGACGTTTAAGGCTGCGCGCCGTGCGGTTTTGCTTAAGGAGCGAACAAGAGTGCGACAGAATGGTGAATTTTTTTGCACTTGCTAACGAAACACATTTTTTGAATGAAAAATGCTATTAACTTATTCCGATTTTATGGATTAGAATCGACTGGTTTTGTAAATCTCATGCGGGTATGTATTTTGGCTCGCACTTATCAGGGGACTGCCCAGTGGCGCGGATAACTAAAATCTCGATGACGCTCTGTGCTTTACTGTTTACCACACTCTCATTTACGCCAGCGGCGAACGCCTCCGAACAGGCGCGGCATTCTGCTGTACAAAAAACGCATCTGGCAAAAACCACAGAACGTAAGAAAAAAACCACCAGCAAAACAGTAAAGAAGAAAACCACCGCTCACACCAAAAAGACCGCCTCCAGTAAAACCAAAACTCTCCGTTCCGGCACGCACAAAACCACTCGCACGACCGCCAGCCTGGTGAATGATAAATGCACCGTGCGCAAAGGCCATAAAACGAAATGCGCAAAAGTGACGAAGCTGGCTGACGTGCATAAAGCGCGTATGCAGAAAGCGCAAAAAACGGCGATGAATAAACTGATGGGGCAAATAGGTAAACCATATCGCTGGGGTGGCACCTCTCCGCGCACCGGTTTTGACTGTAGTGGGCTGGTTTATTATGCCTATAAAGATCTGGTGAAGTTTCGCATTCCACGCACCGCCAATGAGATGTACCATCTGCGCGACGCCGCGCCTGTAAACCGTGGCGAATTGCAAAATGGCGACCTGGTGTTCTTCCGCACCCAGGGACGCGGCACGGCCGATCACGTTGGGGTGTATGTGGGTAACGGTAAATTTATCCAGTCACCGCGCAGCGGTCAGGACATTCAGATCACCTCCCTCAGTGAAGATTACTGGGTGCGCCACTATGTGGGTGCGCGCCGAGTGATGACGCCAAAAACCATTCGCTAGACCCTGCCCTGCCGCCTCCGTGGCGGGGTAAGTTCCTCTTTTGCATACCCTTTCAATTTGCTATTCTGTCCTTGTTGTCTGTAGGGTTATTGGCAACGTATAAAACTATAAGGAGAGTAGCAATGTCGTTCGAATTACCTGCACTACCGTATGCAAAAGACGCCCTGGCTCCGCACATTTCAGCGGAAACCCTGGAGTACCATTACGGCAAGCATCACCAGACCTATGTCACCAACCTGAATAACCTGATCAAGGGCACCGATTTTGAAGGCAAAACGCTGGAAGAGATTGTGCGCAGTTCAGACGGTGGCGTATTCAACAACGCCGCTCAGGTGTGGAACCACACCTTCTACTGGCACTGCCTGGCTCCAAATGCAGGCGGAGAACCTACCGGTGAGCTGGCCGCAGCGATTAACGCCGCGTTCGGCAGTTTCGCGGATTTCAAAGCGAAATTTACTGACGCAGCCGTTAAAAACTTTGGCTCCGGCTGGACCTGGCTGGTAAGAGAGGCTGATGGCAAACTGGCTATCGTTTCCACTTCTAATGCGGGTACCCCTCTGACCACCAGCGCAACGCCGCTGATGACCGTGGACGTATGGGAACACGCCTATTACATTGATTACCGTAATGCGCGCCCGAACTACCTGGAACATTTCTGGGCACTGGTTAACTGGGAATTTGTTGCGAAGAACTTCGCCGCATAAGGGACACGCAGAAGGGGCAACCCTTCTGCGTTTTTATTTATTCCGCCGTACACACCGCTTCTGGCTGTTTACGCCCGGACATCAACACCAGCAGCAAGCCGAGTGCGGCAATGATCGCCCCCATCACCGGCACAAAGCTGTAACCCAAACCACTGGAGATCACCGCCCCGCCCGCTGCGGCCCCCAACGCATTGCCCAGGTTAAACGCACCGATATTCACGGACGAAGAAAGCCCCGGTGCTTCGTGCGCAACGCGCATTACACGCATCTGCAACGGTGGCACCACGGCAAAGGTTGCGGCGCCCCACACCACCATGGCAATCGCGGCGCCCACTTCGTTTCGCGCCAGCCACGGGATCGCCACCATGATGACAATCAGCAGCGTTAAAAAACCTTTCAGCGTCCCGCTGACGGAGCGGTCGGCAAATTTCCCGCCGAGATAGTTGCCAATCGAGAACCCGACACCAATCAGCACCAGCATCGCGGTAACAAAGAGTGGCGTTGCGTGGGTAATGTCGTGCAGCACCGGGGAGATATAGGTGTAGAGCGTAAACATCGCCCCTGCCCCCAGCACCGTGGTGAGCAGCGCGGACAACACCTGAGGACGCATCAGCACCGCCAGCTCTTTACGTACTTCCGGACGCTCACCGGCACTCCCTTTGGGCAGCGAGAAGAACAGCGCGACCATCGCGACCACGCCCAGTCCGGCGGTTGCGAGGAAAGACATACGCCAGCCGATGGCTTCTCCCAGCCAGGTGGCAGCGGGAACGCCGCCGATATTAGCGATGGTGAGGCCCATAAACATAGTGGCTACCGCGCTGGCCTGCTTATGTTTTGGCACTACGCTTGCGGCAACAACCGAGCCCAGCCCGAAGAAAGCGCCGTGGTTCAGGCTGGTCAGAATACGGGAAAGCATCAGCGTGGTGTAATCCGGCGAAATCGCGGAAAGCACATTTCCGAGAGTAAAAATTGCCATCAGGAAAATCAGCGCATTGCGTCGCGCGCGGTGCGAAAGCAGCAGCGTCATCAGCGGTGCGCCCACCATCACGCCGATCGCATAGGCGCTAATCAACATACCGGCCGCAGGGATAGAGACGTCCACACCCCGGGCGATAACAGGCAATAACCCCATCGGGGAGAATTCAGTGGTGCCAATCCCAAAAGCGCCAATCGCCAGGGCCAGCAGGGGAAAATTGATTTTCATGAAAAGACTCCGGATACCGTGCCGTTACCCGGCACAGACTAAGAAGGCAAAAGCATGACATCAATCACAAAAAATGAGAAGTTAACATTTTGGCAAAAGATTTTTGCCGGAGAGGTAACAATAGCGGCAAGGGAGGGAGAAGACTCTCCCTCCACCTAAATCAGTGCAGCGCAGCGGTTAAACCACCCGCAACAATCAGGGCAAGAACAACAATGGTGGTAAACAGCGAAAACTTCAGATCGGTACTCATCAATTTTTCTCCTTTTATTCACCCTACGAAAAGTGAGCTTGCTCATTTTTACACAGTTCAGGTCAAAAATCTTCCAGGATTTAAACGGATATCCACTTTACCTCTTCCCCTTTTCATCAAGATAGGACAAAATTCCACGCTAAATTTATTAGCGTACCGGCCACTGACCCCCTCCTGACGTCCTGTGTCGTTTTCCCGGCGTGTCGCAACTCATGTTTGCGTAATAAGGGTGAGAGAAGGCAAACGTTTACCTTCATTTTTTTCAGGAGCTTAGGATATGGTCTGGAGTGACACTTAATGGCAACAATTAAAGACGTAGCAAAACGCGCAAACGTTTCCACTACAACCGTATCACATGTTATTAACAAAACGCGTTTCGTCGCAGAAGAGACGCGTAATGCCGTTTGGGCGGCAATCAAAGAACTGCACTACTCGCCAAGTGCGGTCGCCCGTAGCCTGAAGGTTAATCACACCAAATCGATTGGCCTGCTGGCCACCAGCAGTGAAGCGGCTTACTTTGCTGAAATCATCGAAGCCGTTGAAAAAAACTGCTTTCAGAAAGGCTATACCCTGATTCTGGGCAACGCGTGGAACAACATTGAAAAACAGCGCGCTTACCTGTCGATGATGGCGCAAAAGCGCGTCGACGGCCTGCTGGTCATGTGTTCTGAATACCCTGAGTCGGTGCTTTCCATGCTGGAAGAGTATCGCCACATTCCGATGGTAGTGATGGACTGGGGCGAGGCGCGCGCAGACTTCACCGACTCTGTTATTGATAACGCCTTTGAAGGCGGCTACATGGCCGGGCGTTATCTGGTAGAACGCGGGCATCGTGAAATTGGCGTGATCCCGGGCCCGCTGGAGCGTAACACCGGTGCTGGCCGTCTGGCCGGTTTCATGAAAGCGATGGAAGAGGCGCTGATTACCGTGCCAGAAAACTGGATTGTCCAGGGCGATTTCGAACCGGAGTCGGGCTATCGCGCCATGCAGCAGATCGTCTCCCAGCCGCATCGCCCTACCGCTGTGTTCTGCGGCGGCGATATCATGGCAATGGGCGCGCTCTGCGCGGCGGATGAACTCGGCCTGCGCGTTCCGCAGGACATCTCGGTGATCGGCTATGATAACGTTCGCAACGCCCGTTTCTTTACCCCGGCGCTGACCACCATTCACCAGCCGAAAGATTCGCTGGGTGAAACGGCCTTCAATATGCTGATGGACAGGATCGTCAACAAGCGAGAACAGTCCCAGTCCATTGAGGTCCACCCGCGCCTGATTGAACGCCGTTCCGTTGCCGACGGTCCGTTCCGCGACTACCGACGTTAATCTCTTTACGGGGCCAGCTACGCTGGTCCCCGCAACCACTCCCGGTTCAGCGTTTCGCTGTCTCCCAGATAATCCAGCAGCCAGGCCATGGCGGGCGAGACGTCGTTTTGCTGCCACGTCAGACAGCATGCAGCATCCGGGAAAGGGTTTTCCAGCGTCAGAGCCACCCACTCTCCCGCGTCGATGCGCGGGCGCGCAAAATGCACCGGCACCATGCCAACGCACAGCCCCGCGCTCAGACAGGTGGCTGACGACTCCCAGTCCGGCGCAACCACGCGGCGCTGATTATCCAGCAGCCAGGTAATGCGCTTGGGCAGCGAGCGGGAGGTATCTTCCAGCACCAGCGAGGGCCAGTTGCGTAAGGTGTCATCACTCAGCGGCCCGTCCAGCGCCGCCAGCGGGTGATCGCGCGCGACCACGCAGGTCCAGCTCAGCATGCCCATGTCGCGGAACGCGTAGCGCCCGCCAACCGGGATCGCCTGGGTTGCACCAATCGCCATCTCCGCCCTGCCGTCCGCCAGCGCATCCCATACGCCGTTGAACACTTCCTGCGACACACGCAGTTCGACGTCGGAAAAATGACGATAGAAATCGACGATCATCTGCCGGGTCCGCTCCGGCTTAACGATGTTATCCACCGCGATAGCGAGATGCCCGCGCCAGCCGTTGGCGATCTGCTGGCACTGCTCACGGGTGATCTGCATTTTTTTGATAACAGACCGGCCTTCCTTCAAAAACCACGCGCCGGCAGGCGTGAGCTCCACGTCGCGATGACGCCGCTCGAACAGCGGGACTGCCAGCCACGCTTCCAGCTGGCGCACCGTATAGCTGATAGCCGAGGGAACGCGGTGCAACTCCTGGGCGGCACCAGTAAAGCTGCCGTTACGCGCCACGGCATCAACCACTTCAAGGGAATAATCTGACCACATCTTTAGCCTGCAAATTTTTTGAATGCACCCACCAAATATTAGCGTTTCACAAGCCGCTTTGCACTCCCTACACTCTGCGCCAACGTACACCTGCCTCCTCAGGAGAAAAAACAGTGCAACCCAGGAAAGGATTTTTAGTCTGGCTCGGCGGCTTAAGCGTGCTGGGCTTTTTGGCGACCGATATGTATCTGCCCGCATTCGCCGCGATGCAGGAGGATTTGCAAACCCCTGCCGCCGCCATCAGCGCCAGTTTGAGTTTGTTCCTCGCCGGCTTTGCTTTTGCGCAACTACTCTGGGGACCGCTCTCTGATCGTTTTGGCCGTAAGCCCGTCCTGTTGCTGGGACTGGCGATTTTTGCCGTAGGCTGTCTGGGCATGCTGTGGGTCCGCGATGCCGCCTGGTTACTGGTGTTGCGCTTTATTCAGGCGGTCGGCGTCTGTGCCGCAGCGGTCACCTGGCAGGCGCTGGTGACCGATTACTACCCCGCCTCACGCACTAACCGCATTTTCGCCACCATCATGCCGTTGGTCGGCCTGTCTCCGGCACTCGCCCCGTTACTGGGCAGCTGGATCCTGGCGCATTTCGACTGGCAGGCCATTTTCGCCACGCTCTTTGCGATCACGCTGGTCCTGATGCTGCCCGCGTTCGGGCTTAAACCTGCGCATAAAAAAGAGACGCATCCGGACGCGAAGCCCATCACCTTTACCTCTTTACTGCGGTCGAAAGCCTATCGCGGTAACGTGCTGATTTATGCCGCCTGCTCTGCCAGCTTCTTTGCCTGGCTGACCGGTTCGCCGTTCATTTTGCATGACATGGGCTACAGCCCGGCGGCTATCGGCCTGAGCTATGTACCACAGACCATCGCCTTCCTGGTGGGTGGCTATGGCTGTCGCGCCGCGCTGCAAAAATGGGAAGGCCAGCAGATGCTGCCCTGGCTGCTGGTGCTGTATGCGCTAAGCGTGATTGCGACCTGGGCTGTCGGCTTTATTCCCGGCGCCGGGCTTGCAGAAATTTTGATTCCGTTCTGCGTCATGGCGATCGCTAACGGGGCCATTTACCCTATTGTTGTAGCCCAGGCGCTGCGTCCATTCCCTCAGGCGACAGGCCGCGCTGCCGCGCTGCAAAATACCCTGCAACTTGGCCTGTGCTTCCTGGCAAGTCTCGTGGTCTCTGCATTGATTGCAACCCCGCTGCTCACCACCACCAGCGTGATGCTGGTCACCGTTGTGCTGGCAGGATTGGGTTATCGCATGCAGTCCTCCGCCCATCGCGAGCAGAGTGAAAACGCGCAGACAGAAACGTCGCACGCCTGATTACGCGGGAAACTATGTTAAAAACCAGTGATTAGGTTGCTAACAATTTTCTGTTGAATCACCAAATTTTGCGGCCTATACTGAATTTGGTTCGATTAAATACGATAAATATTAAGTGTTAACGGGAGCCGGAGCGCTCCCGTTTTACCATGGAAGGCATTTCGGCAAGGGTTATCTCCCTTCCTCTGTTCTACGTCGGATATTAGCCTCGCGGGCATTTACCGTGAGATTTCTCACAAACCAAAAAAGCGTCTACGCTGTTTTAAGGTTCTGATCACAGCAAGGTGATGGAGAAGCTATGAGTTCATCGTGTATAGAAGAAGTCAGCGTTCCGGACGATAACTGGTCCCGGATCGTCAGTGAACTGTTGGGACGTGCGGGCATTACGATTAATGGCTCATCCCCCTCCGATCCCCAGATTAAACATCCCGATTTTTTCAAACGCGTGTTACAGGAGGGATCGTTAGGGCTGGGTGAAAGCTATATGGACGGCTGGTGGGAGTGTGAGCGGCTGGATATGTTCTTCTCCAGCGTTTTACGCGCCGGTCTTGAAAATCAGCTCCCTCGTCATTTCAAAGATACGTTACGTATCGCCTCCGCCCGCCTGTTCAATCTGCAAAGTAAAAAGCGCGCGTGGATCGTCGGTAAAGAGCATTATGACCTGGGCAACGATCTGTTTAGCCGTATGCTCGACCCGTTAATGCAGTACTCCTGCGGGTACTGGAAAAAAGCGACAACCCTGGAAGAGGCGCAGCAGGATAAGCTACAGCTGATTTGCGATAAGTTGCAGTTGCAGCCCGGCATGCGCGTGCTGGACATCGGCTGTGGTTGGGGCGGCCTTGCCTGGTTTATGGCGAAACATTACGGTGTCAGCGTAGTCGGCGTCACGATTTCAGCTGAACAGCAGAAGATGGCACAGGAACGCTGTCTGGGTCTGGATGTCGATATTCGGCTTCAGGATTACCGCGACCTGAATGAGCAGTTCGATCGGATTGTTTCCGTGGGTATGTTCGAGCACGTGGGGCCAAAGAACTACAAGACTTATTTCGACGTCGCCGACCATAACCTGAAGCCTGACGGAATTTTCCTGCTACACACCATCGGCTCTAAACGCACCGATAACAATGTGGATCCCTGGATCAACAAATATATCTTCCCGAATGGTTGTTTGCCCTCTGTTCGCCAGATTGCGAACGCCAGCGAACCGCATTTTATTGTGGAAGACTGGCATAACTTCGGCGCAGATTACGACACCACGCTGATGGCCTGGCATGAACGTTTCCAGGCTGCATGGCCTGAAATCGCCGACAACTATTCGGAACGATTCAAACGGATGTTCAGCTATTATCTTAATGCCTGCGCGGGTGCGTTCCGCGCGCGGGATATACAGCTGTGGCAAGTGGTGTTTAGTCGTGGGATTGAGCACGGCCTGCGCGTGGCCCGCTGAAAAATAACCCCGGGTAACCGGGGTTATTTTTTATTCTTCTTCCACGGCCTTTATTATCGCCGCCTCTTTCGCCGCCAGCACGCGCTCAACGGTATCCACGACCGCCTGGGTCTGCGGATCAATTTCGATATTTACGCGCTGCCCCAGTTTTTTTGCGCCAAGCGTAGTACGTTGCAGCGTTTCAGGAATTAAATGCACGCAAAAACGCGTCGACGTCACTTCACCGACGGTCAGACTAATCCCATCGATGCCAATAAATCCTTTATAAAGGATGTATTTCATTAATGACGGATCCTGCACCTTAAACCAGATTTGACGGTTATTTTCCGAGGTCACGATTTTCGCCACTTCTGCGGTGGTCATAATATGGCCCGACATCAGATGCCCGCCAATCTCATCGCTGAATTTCGCCGCACGTTCAACGTTGACGGTATCCCCCACCACCAGCTCACCCAGGTTAGTGATGCGCAGCGTCTCTTTCATTAAATCAAAGCTTATCTGGTTACCGTTAATTTCGGTCACCGTCAGGCAGCAGCCGTTATGCGCTATCGACGCCCCGGTTTCAATGCCGTCGAGCATATATTCAGGCAGCTCAACTACGTGAGTGCGGAAATTCGGTTTTTCATCAATGGACACCACTTTGGCAGTGCCCTGCACAATACCAGTAAACATGCTTACAGCTCCTGTTCATTCCGAACGGCGATGACACCGTATAATCACACCACAATAACAGTTGAAAAAACAGGTTGCCAGTGATGCGCAATTTCTGGCGATTTTTTCACTAGATAATTAGTTAAACCCCGCTACAATAGCTGGCATCCCTCTGTTTTTTCTTCTTGCTGCCAGTAACGGCGGCCTTTTTAGTCTCTCAAATAACTACAATACAAAGGTGTTCACGTGCAGAAGTATATGATCGAAGCGCGTCAGTTATTGGCACTGGCCATACCGGTGATCGTCGCGCAGGTAGCCCAAACCGCAATGGGATTTGTGGATACGGTAATGGCCGGTGGTTACAGCGCCACCGATATGGCCGCCGTGGCGATCGGAACCTCAATCTGGCTCCCGGCCATTCTGTTTGGTCACGGCCTGCTGCTGGCGCTGACGCCCGTTATCGCGCAGCTTAACGGCTCCGGTCGACGCGACCGCGTAGCCCATCAGGTGCGCCAGGGCTTCTGGCTGGCCGGGGGTGTCTCCGTCCTGATTATGATCGTCCTGTGGAACGCCGGGTATATTATTCGCGCCATGCATAATATCGACCCGGCGCTGGCAGATAAAGCAGTCGGTTATCTGCGCGCCTTGCTCTGGGGCGCGCCCGGTTATCTCTTCTTCCAGGTGGCTCGTAACCAGTGTGAAGGGCTGGCAAAAACCAAGCCGGGCATGGTGATGGGCTTTATCGGCTTGCTGGTGAACATTCCCGTGAACTACATCTTCATCTACGGTCATTTTGGCATGCCGGAACTCGGCGGCGTGGGTTGTGGCGTGGCGACGGCTGCGGTGTACTGGGTGATGTTCGGCTGTATGCTCACCTACGTTAAACATGCGCGATCCATGCGCGACATTCGTAACGACACCGCCTTTAGCACGCCTGACTGGTCGATGATGAGCCGCCTTACCCAACTGGGTCTGCCCATTGCGCTGGCGCTGTTCTTTGAAGTGACGCTGTTTGCCGTTGTCGCCCTGCTGGTCTCGCCGTTAGGGATTATTGACGTGGCAGGCCACCAGATCGCCCTGAACTTCAGCTCTTTGATGTTCGTCCTGCCGATGTCCCTGGCTGCTGCGGTGACGATTCGCGTGGGCTTCCGTCTGGGGCAAGGCTCGACGCTGGATGCGCAAACGGCAGCCCGCACCGGGCTGGGCGTCGGCGTCTGCATGGCAGTCTGTACCGCGCTCTTTACCGTGCTGTTGCGTGAGCAAATTGCCCTGCTCTATAACGACAACCCGGAAGTAGTGACTCTGGCCTCGCATTTGATGCTGCTGGCGGCCATTTATCAGATCTCTGACTCCATCCAGGTAATTGGCAGCGGCGTGCTGCGTGGGTATAAAGATACGCGTTCCATCTTCTTTATCACCTTTATCGCTTACTGGGTTCTGGGCCTGCCGAGTGGGTATATTCTGGCGCTCACGGATCTGGTGGTGGATCGCATGGGGCCAGCCGGATTCTGGATGGGCTTTATCATCGGCTTAACGTCTGCAGCCATTATGATGATGCTGCGCATGCGCTTCCTGCAACGTCAGTCGTCTGCGGTCATTTTGCAACGAGCTGCGCGTTAATGACACAGTAGCCGCCGGCTGGCGGCTACTTTCTCTTCACTTTGCGCGGTATTGAAGCAATCGCGTGAAATCAGAGAGAAAAATGCATTTTCCCTCTTGCCACCTTGGGGCTGTGCCGCTAATATTCGTCCCCGTTGTCACCGACAACACAATGCGTTCATAGCTCAGTTGGTTAGAGCACCACCTTGACATGGTGGGGGTCGTTGGTTCGAGTCCAATTGAACGCACCATTCTGCGTCCGTAGCTCAGTTGGTTAGAGCACCACCTTGACATGGTGGGGGTCGGTGGTTCGAGTCCACTCGGACGCACCATTTCAGTCCTGAAATGGTGCAAAAATCCTCTTCTGAACGTCTTAATTTTTCCCTTCATTGAATGACTTAACCTTTCTCCTGCTACGCTTGTTGTATGGTTCAGAAACGCAGGAACGCTTTCGATGAAAAAAATCGCCATTATCGGCTCAGGCCCAACAGGGATTTACACCTTTTACTCACTTCTTAACAACGCAGCACCGCTGTCGATCACCGTGTTCGAAAAAGCAGACCAACCCGGCGTTGGGATGCCCTACAGCGACGAGGATAACTCCCGGCTGATGCTGGCGAATATCGCCAGTATCGAAATCCCGCCCATTTTTATCACCTACCTCGACTGGCTCAAACAGCAGAGTGAAGCCCATCTTGCCCGCTATAACGTCGACAAAGACAGACTGAATGAACGGCAGTTTCTGCCGCGTATTCTGCTGGGTGAATATTTCCATGACCGCTTTCTCGCCGTCGTTGCCGAGGCGAAAAAGGCTGGGTTTCATATCGAGGTTCACCCCAATGCAGAAGTCACTGATATTAAGGCTGATGCAGACGGCGTGGCCCTATCAGTGAACGATGCCCCTTTCTCAAGGCGGTTTGATCTTGCAGTGGTCGCCACCGGTCACGTCTGGCCTGATGAAGATGAATCCACCCGCGACTATTTCCCAAGCCCATGGTCGGGACTGATGGACGCGGATATCCGAGCCTGTGAGGTGGGGATTATGGGTACCTCCCTCAGCGGACTGGACGCTGCTATGGCTGTAGTAATGCAGCATGGTCGGTTTAGCGGGGAGCAGTTCGTTGTCAATAAAGGTAGTGAGGGGCTAAACATCACGCTGATGTCCCGCTCGGGCGTTCTTCCGGAGGCCGACTTTTACTGCCCTATCCCTTATGAACCGCTGTCGGTGTTAACGGAGTCTGTGGCAGAAAGCGAAATTGCCAAAGGCCCTGACGGGCTGCTTGACCGCATCTTTGCGCTGATGGTGAAAGAGCTTGAGCTGGCCGATCCGCGCTGGTGCCAGGCGATAGCGATCGGCACGCTGAATGCTGACACGCTTCGTGATGTCTGGTTTGAGGATCGTAAAAAGCATGGTCCTTTCACCTGGGCCGAAGCGAATCTGAAAGAAGTGGAGCGCAACAAGTGCGAGAAACGCACCGTTGCCTGGCGCTATACCGTGCTTCGTCTGCATGAAGTAGTTCAGGCCATTGTCCCTTCACTCAATGAACGTGACAGAGAACGGTTTAAATCCGGGCTGGAGCGTGTGTTTATTGATAACTATGCCGCCATTCCACCGCAGTCTATCCGCCGGTTACTGGCACTGCGCGAGGCAGGGATCATTAGCGTAGTCGCACTCGGTGATGATTACGACCTGGATATCGGCAGCGATCAGACCGTCATCACCACGAAAGAAAAGCGTTATCGCTTCGACGTCTTTATCGATGCCCGCGGGCAGAAACCGCTCAGAAATAAGGATATTCCCTTCCCGACGCTGCGCAAACAGCTTGAGGAAACGGGGGATGAAATACCGGACGTGGGGGAAGACTACACGTTGCTGTCACCTGCGTCTCTGCGCGGACGTATCGCTTTTGGGGCGATCCCCTGGCTGATGCACGATCATCCGTTTGTTCAGGGTTTGTCTGAGTGCGCTGAAATTGGTAAAGCGATGGCGAAAGCGGCGGGGAATCCTGCATCTGGCGTGCGACGGAAGTTACCTTACACGGAGTTTTAACAGGGCTTCCCTGCCCTGCGGTGTCGGATTACTCGAAGAAGACTTCCGGGTTTTCCGACAACGACACGAAGGATTTAGTGTTCTTGTCCAGGGCAAGGATTTTGCCGCTTTCGATGTCATATACCCAGCCGTGCAGGCGAATGGCGTTGTTGCGCAGGCCTACCGCCACCGACGGATGGGTCTTGATGTTGCTCAGCTGAGCAAAGACGTTCTCCTGCACCATCGCATTCACTTTATCGATTGGCTGATCCCAGGTTTTCTTCTCAACCACCGCTTTTGCCGCATCAGAATAGCGCAGCCAGTGGGAAACGGCTGGCATCGGCTCCAGATCGGCGTTGTCAGCAATCGCCTTCATCGCGCCGCAGTTGGAGTGGCCGCAAATAACAATATCGGTCACGCCAAGGGCCACTACCGCGTATTCGATGGTTGCAGAGACACCGCCAGGCTCCGGCCCGAACGGTGGCACAATGTTGCCCGCGTTTCGAATGACAAAGAGCTGTCCTGGCTCCTGCTGCGTGACCAGTTCCGGAACCAGACGGCTGTCGGAGCAGGAGATAAACAGCGCTTTGGGATTCTGACTGGACGCTAAACTACGAAAAAGCTCTTTACGTTGCGGGAAAATCTCTTTTTGAAAGCTGAGAAAACCTTCAATGATATGTTGCATAGCCATTTCTCTTTTATCTGTTTTAGTTTAGGTATGATCGCGATCACACTCGTAAAATTTAACCACCGTGCCTTAGCGGAGACAAGCAATATATTTCTGGCCCGACCGCTGCACAATCTCATCTGCGTTCGCCGGGATGTTTTGCCCTTCAAAGGCCCCGTACAGTCGCTGGTACGTTTTCCCGGTCAGTCGACCGATCACCGCCTCAACGGTGCGGGCAGGCAGCGGCAGCATATTCGGATAACTCCACATAAACGACACGGCGTCCTTACCAGGCGTAACCTGCAAAATATCACCGGCCAGCAGCACGCCGTCGCCTGACTGCCAGTGCAGCACCGTGCCGCCTGCAAAATGCCCGCCCAGACGCAGCAGCGTCACCGACGGCATAATCTCCAGGGCGTCCTCCTCCCAGAAGCGTATCGCCGGACTGTCACGCATCACCCACTGCCGATCGCTGGCGTGCAGATAGATCGGCGCGTTAAACGCGGCGGCCCACTCCTGCATGGTGGTGTAGTAATGCGGGTGCGAAATCGCGATCGCGCTGATGCCCCCGAGCGCGTCAACTAACGCTCTGGTCGCCGGATCGAGGTTGGCGATGCAGTCCCACAGAACATTGCCCTGCGGCGTACTCAGCAGAAGCGCCCGCTGGTTGATGGCAAAAGCGGGAACGGTTTTGATGCTGAACAGCTGCGACTCCAGCTGTTGCCATTTGTTGGTGTGCGTGGTCGTAAGGCTGTCGAAGTCCGTCCATGCCTGGCCCGTCACCGGGACATACTGGCGCTCATCGTCGCAAATCGGGCAGTTTTTGGGCTGTTTATCGTAAGCGGTACCGCAGGTTTTACAGAGTGTAATCATCGGCTTTCCTCAGCAATAAAGCACTGAGTATGGCAGGGATTAACCATATGTGCTGAGGGGTGCCTGGCCCGCTTTTTTTGACTTATACTGTGCCAGTATCAAAAACTGAATAACGCAGGTGGCACATGGAAATTGATCTCGATAACTTAGTCTTTAACGGGCTGGATGAAGCAGAAGAGCGCAACGCGGAACGTCTCGACGATGCGGATAAAAAAGCCCAGGCGATTGTCGCCGATGACGACTGCGGCGATGCCTGCAAGATCTGAAGAAAAAGCACCGGGCTCCCCGGTGCTTTTTTTATGAATACATTTGCTACCCGCTATCAGATCTCCGGCGTTTTGCTAAACCCGGTCAGCATCAGGATCAGGCTTTGTTGAGATGACCCCGTCTCAAACTGATAGTGGTTTCCCTGACGATCGCCGCCGATATACCACGAAATTTCAGTTTTCCCTTCTGCCAGCGCCTTGCGTACCGCTTTATCGACATCCACCATCCGGTATTCGCGGGAGTGGTTCAGGTAAAGCACCGCATCCGAGCGATAGTTGCAGGGCGGCCGTGAATGCCAGCTCATGGTGGCCGGATCCCAGTCGTTGCTCGCCGGATAGAAGAAGATTTGATCCGCGCCGTTGGTTTCCACTTTCCCGCCATAAATTCTCACGCGGTATTTAAACTGGGCAGGATCCTGTCCGGCAGGCAGCGGAGGGATGTTGAACTTCACCAGCGACAATGTTTCGCTGTTTTTCGTGCGTCCACCGTTCTTCCAGTTATCCTGCACCAGTAAGAGCTGGGGATCGGGTTGTGAAAGTGCGGGTTCCATGCTGCTGAGCCAGACGTTGGCCTTCGCTTTTGAATAACCATACGGCACGGTGGTGCCGCAATCCATTCCGCGGTTCATGCACAGGTCGGTCATAAAGCGCGCGGCATCTTCCGTCCAGCCGTTCATGAAGTCAGCATGCGCCGTATACAGGCTCCCCCATCGCTCTTCACGTTCACTGCCATGCATGGTGGGGTCGAGGGAAAGCTGGACTTTACTGGTATCCAGAGAGCTAATTGTCGGAAGCACGTACGCAATATTCATGTTCACCGTCGGGATCTTCACCGGGAAGGCGGACGGACACTGTCCTTTCGTATCGTAGGTGGCGTTAGCCAGGCCGTGGGCGGGCTTCAGGTTGACCCCGTCCCAGCAGTTCGGGAACTGAATGCCGATATTAAACTGCACGGCATCCTTCGCCTTGCGTAAGCCGCAGACTTCACCCGTTCTGGTGGTGTAGCCCTTGCCGTTGGCGCATAAAAAGGTGATATGTCGATTCGGCGCGGTGCCGTGATGATCGCCTGCCAGCAGCGACAGCCCCGCCGGGAACGGGTGCAGCGGCCAGGCGTCAACGTTCGATGCCTGATAATAGGTTTTTTGATAGGCGGGTTTGACCACCGTTCCGTCCGGTAATTTTAGCGACGGAGCCCAGTAGGCCGAGCTGTCTGCTTTGTTATCGCAGGTGGTCTTTTCCTGGGTACGCAGCGATTCACGGCTGGAGTAAGCATCCGTTTGCACGTTACCAAAAAAATCGTGCAGCATGGCCTCGTTGGGCATGCCGTACATCATAATGGCATCATCGCCGAGGGTATGGGAATAACTGCATACAACATGCGCCTGTGGACCAGCGTGTGCCGCCTGCATGGCAAGCAATAGCACGGTGGCAGAAAGCGCGGGGGTTAATACTGTCCGTTTCATTATCATCTCCATCTGAGAAAGGAGATAGTGGTAACAAAACGGCTATCGTTTACCGAGGATTAGCCAGGGCATTTTTCCCTTCATTCTCACTTTACACGCATCACGCACAGCTCATTCCAGTACATTTCGCGCGTCCGGCGAAGTTCAGCGTGACGTTTTAACATAGAACCACTCCGGGTCGATGTTGGCTACGTCCACGCCATAGAGGCTGGCGACAGGCAGTATTGACTCAAGAACACGTTGCGCGCTGTTCTCCGCATTCGCTGGTCGGGGCGCAAAAAACCGCCGTAACGTGCTTATCCATTTTTTCATCGTCATTACCCTTCTCGCTTAACCTGGAGTCAGTTAAACACGCCTTCATCATGAAGAGGAAATAACAATAATGACTGTTGATATGCAGGATCTGAAAAACTCGCGAGACGCTGTCGTCCTAACCGGCCAGCGCTTTAACCACCGTTTCCATCGCTTTGGTGGTCAACTCACTGCGCTTAACGCGCTGGTTCGCCAGCGCGGTACGCAGTACCCCGGCAATCACGATATGCTTGGGCTCCTGCCCTAAGTCACGCATCTCCAGAACGACCTTGCCAACCACCCGACACATCTCCTGGTACAGCGCTTCGTCTTTGGTCACATTGCCCATTGCCATCACTCCGTTGCCCTAAACCGTCAGCTTAAATCATTCGTCGGCTGGATACAAAAAAGAAGCCCGGCGTGTTGTTCGCCGGGCTTCGTCTGGAAAATCAGGCGATTAGTTGTTTACCGGGATGACCGCGCCTTTGTATTTGGTGCGGATCCAGTCCTGAATCTCTTTGGAGTGCAGCACGTTCACCAGCGCGACGATATCCTTCTTCTTCTCATCACCGCGATGAACGGTAATGATGTTGGCGTACGGGTTATTCTCACCGCTTTCAACCGCAATTGGATCGTGGACCGGATCCAGACCGGCATCAATTGCGTAGTTGGCGTTGATCACCACCGCAGCACCTTCGTCGTTGTTGTACATCTGCGGCAGCAGAGATGCCTCGACGTTAGGGGTGAATTGCAGCTTTTTCGGGTTCTCCACAATATCACTGATGCGCGCGGTCACTTTATCGATGCCTGGCTTCAGCTTGATCACGCCCTCTTTTTCGAAGATGGAGAGAATACGCCCTTCCTCGGAAACCGCATCACGCATGATGATTTTGCCGCCTTCCGGCAGATCCTTCAGCGATTTGTATTTTTTTGAATAGATACCGATCGGCTCAATGTGGATTGCGCCTGCACTGACAAAATCATAATCCTTATCGCCCGCATGGTCTTTAAGCACACTGTTCAGGTAAGGGATGTGCTGGAAATAGTTGGCATCAATGTCATGCCCTGCCAGCGCCGTGTTTGGCAGAATGTAGTCCTGGAACGGTTTAATCTCCAGATCGATCCCCTGCTTTGCCAGAATCGGCTTAGCCTGCTCCAGAATTTCCGCGTGCGGGGTGTTGGACGCCCCCACGGTGAGCGTGTCCGCCCAGGAGGCAAAGCTCAGGGCGCTCAGGGTGGCTGCGGCGATCAGTGTCAGTGTCTTTTTCATGATGTGGTTCCTGTGTGTATTTATTAGCGTTTATCTAACAGTGAAGTAATGGCATCGCCGCAGAACTGGATAATGAACACGATGATCAGAATGGTCACCGTTGCCACCAGCGTGACGTCACCATGGTTGCGCTGGAATCCTTCCAGATAAGCCAGATTTCCCAAACCGCCGGCACCTATCACCCCCGCCATTGCGCTGTAGCTCACCAGCGCAATCAGCGTCACCGTCATACCTGAAACCAGAGCGGGTGAAGATTCCGGCAGTAAAACCCGAAACACTAACGTGCTCAGCCGCGCGCCCATCGAACGCGTGGCTTCAATTACCCCTTTATCCACTTCCCGCAGGGCAATCTCGACCAGACGGGCGTAGAACGGCGCGGCGCCCACAATCAGGGCGGGCAGCGCAGCGTTAGCGCCGAGAATGGTCCCCACAACGGTCTTGGTGAACGGGATCAGCAGAACAATGAGAATGATGAACGGAATCGAGCGGAACACGTTCACCACAATCGACATCACGCTGTAGACCGTGCGGTTGTGGAATAACCCGCCGCGGGCGGTTAAAAACAGCGCCAGACCGAGCGCGATCCCCAGAACAAACGTCGCCACGCCGGAAAGCGCGGTCATGTAGAGCGTCTCCTGGGTTGCAGCCCAAAGTTGATCCCACTTCAGGTGCGGAAAGAGTTCTTCAGCCATGCTTGATTACCTCGCCTTCAATATCGCTTTGCTTCAGGTCGGCGAGGATATTGTTCAGTTGTTCATCCGATGCCACCACGTGCACCCAGAGCTGCCCGAAAACACCGTGGGCGGTTTGCGTCATTTTGCCGTGCAGGATGTTAAACGGCAGGCCGTAGCGCAGGGTCAGTTCACCGACGATCGGCCTGTGCGTGCTGTGCCCGGTGAAGGTGAGCTTGATGACCGCGCCCTCCAGCTCATTTGCCAGTTCGGTATTGAAGGTCTCTTCCTCCGCGTACTGGCTCACCTGGCGGACAAACTGCCGGGTGATCGGCTGCTGAGGATGCGTAAACACGCTCAGCACCTCCCCCTCTTCCACCACCTTGCCGTTCTCCATTACCGCCACGCGGTCGCAGATTTTGCGCACCACATGCATCTCATGCGTAATGAGTACGATGGTCAGGTTAAAACGACGGTTAATGTCCAGGAGCAGATCGAGGATCTGATCGGTGGTCTGCGGATCCAGCGCCGAGGTGGCTTCGTCACACAGCAGTACGTCCGGATGATTGGCCAGCGCGCGGGCAATGCCCACACGCTGTTTTTGCCCGCCGCTCAGCTGCGACGGGTAGGCATTCTCGCGCCCCTTCAGGCCGACCAGCTCCACCAGCTCGGCAACGCGAGCCTGAATTTGCGCTTTTGGCACACCGGCAATTTGCATTGAAAAGGCGATGTTTTCCTTCACCGTGCGCGACCAGAGCAGATTAAAGTGCTGGAACACCATGCTGATTTTCAGGCGTGCCTGACGCAGCGCTTCTCCTTTCGCGGCGGAGATATCCTGACCGTTAATGGTGACGCTGCCGGCGCTGGGCTTTTCCAGACCGTTCAGCAGACGGATAAGCGTACTTTTCCCGGCCCCGCTGTAACCAATGATCCCGTAAATCTGTCCCTGCTCTATCGTCAAGTTGACGTTATCAACGGCTGTCAGCGCCAGCTTCCCGTTGTCAAAAACCTTCGAAATATTACTGAGTACGATCATTCTTATTCGTTATCCGTTACGCATATAGCGGTTTAGCAGTATGGATGTCCAAAAGATAGTAAACAGCCGTTATCAGCTTTTAAATGACCAAAAAAGAATTTCTTATAATGCGGCGGAATAAGCAGCGAACTGGCGGGTGAAAAGCATTTAGATGAATATCTGCAATAATTATCTGCCTTTTGCATATCAGGTCTCATTCATCCGACGAAATTGGTTAATTTTTCAGCACCATGTACTGATATAGCCATCCTCACATCCGGGCACCTTTACGTCTTGCTGTCTTTCAATCCAAAAACATAAGGATTATTCCCTTCTGTTCTAAAACCCAGTGAAACGTTCTTTATTGAGAAAATTTCATGGTCCTATTATCCGGTCATCACCTCTTCACAGGACATGACCATGACGCTTTACCACTCCGTCACCGAACTAATTGGCCATACGCCACTCATCCAGCTGCACAAGCTGGATACCGGCCCCTGCTCGCTGTTTCTGAAGCTGGAAAATCAGAATCCAGGCGGCTCGATTAAAGACCGCGTCGCGCTGTCGATGATTAACGAGGCCGAGCGTATGGGGCAGCTACGGCCCGGCGGCACCATTATTGAAGCCACGGCGGGGAACACCGGCCTGGGGCTGGCGTTGATTGCGGCGCAAAAGGGATACTCGCTGATCCTGGTGGTGCCGGACAAAATGAGCCGCGAGAAGATTTTCCACCTGCGCGCGTTAGGGGCGCAGGTCGTGCTGACCCGTTCAGATGTGAATAAAGGGCATCCGGCCTACTACCAGGATTATGCCCGGCGGTTGGCGAACGAACTGCCAGGCGCGTTTTATATCGATCAGTTCAATAACGCGGCCAATCCGCTGGCGCACCGCACCACTACCGCACCGGAACTGTTTGAACAGCTTGACGGCCAGATCGATGCCATCGTCGTCGGCGTGGGGTCGGGCGGTACGCTGGGTGGCTTACAGGCGTGGTTTGCAGAACATTCGCCGCAGACGAAATTTGTGCTTGCCGATCCGGCCGGGTCGGTACTGGCGGACCAGGTTGAGACCGGACGCCATCACGATGCCGGATCGTGGCTGGTTGAAGGGATTGGCGAAGACTTTATCCCTCCGCTGGCGCACATCGAAGGGGTTAACCGCGCCTGGCGCATTACCGATCGCGAGGCGTTCACCACCGCCCGCGATCTGCTAAAAACGGAAGGGATCCTGGCAGGCTCCTCCACCGGCACGCTGCTGGCGGCGGCGCTGAAATATTGCCAGGCGCAGACTACGCCAAAACGTGTGGTCACCTTCGCCTGCGACAGCGGCAATAAATACCTCTCAAAGATGTTCAACGACGACTGGATGCGCCAGCAGGGGCTGATTTCACGTCCGCAGGCAGGCGATCTCTCGGACTATATTGCCCTGCGCCACGATGAAGGCGCGACGGTGACTGCCGCCCCGGACGACACGCTTTCCACCGTGCTGGCCCGCATGCGCCTGTACGACATCTCCCAGCTGCCGGTGCTCGATAACAACAAGGTCGTCGGCATCATCGACGAGTGGGACCTGCTGCGGCACATCGGGGGGGAAGCCGATCGCTTCTCTCTCCCCGTGACGGCGGCCATGACGCGTCAGGTGGAATACCTGGACAGGCAGGCCCCGGAGAGCGCCCTGTACGCCATCTTTGACCGTGGCCTGGTGGCGATTATTTATGACGAAGACCGCTTTCTGGGTCTGATCACACGCAGTGACGTACTCACCACCTGGCGTAACCGCCTGACGAAATAAAAGGAGCAAAAGATGAAAAACCTGGCCACCCTCAGCGTTCACAGCGGTGAGTATCACGACACGCACGGCGCCGTGATGCCGCCAATTTACGCCACGTCGACGTTTGCGCAACCGGCACCGGGTGAACATACCGGCTACGAATACTCCCGGAGCGGCAACCCAACCCGCCATGCGCTGGAGACCGCCATCGCCGAACTGGAAGGCGGCACGCGCGGGTACGCCTTCGCGTCAGGGCTGGCGGCCATTTCCACCGTGCTCGAACTGCTGGATAAAGACAGCCATATCGTCGCCATTGACGACGTGTACGGCGGTACGTATCGCCTGATCGAAAACGTGCGTAAGCGCAGCACCGGGCTACAGGTGAGCTGGGTTAAGCCGGACGATGTAGCCGGACTTGAGGCCGCCATTCGCCCGAACACCCGCATGATCTGGGTGGAAACGCCGACGAACCCGCTGCTGAAACTGGCCGACCTGGAGGCCATCGCAGACATTGCCCGGCGCCATAATGCGATCAGCGTGGCGGATAATACCTTCGCCTCCCCGGTCATTCACCGGCCGCTGGAGGCGGGGTTCGACATTGTGGTTCACTCCGCCACCAAATATCTCAACGGTCATTCAGACGTGGTTGCCGGGCTGGCTGTTGTCGGGGCAAATAAGGATCTCGCGGAGCGTCTGGGCTATCTGCAAAACGCGGTTGGCGGCGTTCTGGATCCGTTCAGCAGCTTCCTGACGCTACGGGGGATTCGCACCCTCTCCCTGCGCGTTGAGAAGCACAGTGCCAACGCGCTGGCGATTGCGCAATGGCTGGAGCAGCATCCGCAGATAGAGAACGTGCTCTATCCCGGGCTGGAGTCACACCCCCAGTATGCGCTTGCCCGCAGACAAATGGCGCTGCCGGGCGGCATGATCTCCGTTGTGATTAAAGGCGATGCGCAACGCGCGACAGAGGTGATTCGTCATCTTACGCTCTTTACCCTGGCGGAAAGCCTGGGCGGGGTGGAGAGTCTGGTGAGCCAGCCCTACAGCATGACCCACGCCTCCATTCCACTGGCGCAGCGTCTTGCAAACGGCATTGTGCCGCAGCTGATACGCCTGTCGGTGGGGATTGAGGATGCGAAGGATCTGATCGCCGACCTTCAACAGGCGCTGGAAAAGTGAGCAAAAAACGGCGGGCGTTGCGCCTGCCGTCATAAGATGACATTAGGCCTTAACGCCTTGATAACAAACTTATGTGAATCTGCACAGAATGTTTTTGAAACGCTGTTTCCATTTTCCTTTTTACTGTGAATCAGCGTATAATGCGCGCCAAATCCCTGGTGAATGGTTTCAGCGCTTGGAATACAAAAAACAACGTACAACTTCTCCTCTCCTTCGTTGGGCTGGCACTCAGGCACACTTTCTTCTGCACGCTCATTTGATGTCACCTATTCTTAGTGCGTGTCATATACTCTTTCGCAACACAGGTTTGACTCCGCGGCGGTGCGCCCCCGGAGCGAGATTCCCATATCCTTCCCAACTTAAAGACTAAGACTGTCATGAAAAAGACGAAAATTGTTTGTACTATCGGCCCGAAAACCGAATCCGAAGAGATGCTGAGCAAAATGCTGGATGCCGGCATGAACGTGATGCGTCTGAACTTCTCCCACGGCGACTATGCTGAACACGGTCAGCGTATTCAGAACTTGCGCAACGTGATGAGCAAGACCGGGAAAAAAGCGGCAATCCTGCTCGACACCAAAGGTCCTGAAATCCGCACCATCAAACTGGAAGGCGGTAACGACGTTTCCCTGAAAGCGGGCCAGACCTTCACCTTCACCACCGACAAATCCGTTGTAGGTAATAACGAAATCGTTGCCGTGACCTACGAAGGCTTCACCAGCGATCTGTCCGTTGGCAACACCGTGCTGGTAGATGACGGCCTGATCGGCATGGAAGTGACCGCGATTGAAGGTAACAAGGTTATCTGTAAAGTGCTGAACAACGGCGATCTGGGCGAAAACAAAGGCGTTAACCTGCCGGGTGTGTCCATTGCTCTGCCAGCGCTGGCTGAAAAAGACAAACAAGACCTGATCTTCGGCTGCGAACAAGGTGTGGACTTCGTTGCGGCGTCCTTCATCCGTAAACGTTCTGATGTGGTTGAGATCCGTGAGCACCTGAAAGCGCACGGCGGTGAGAACATTCAGATCATCTCCAAGATCGAAAACCAGGAAGGCCTGAACAACTTCGACGAAATCCTTGAAGCGTCTGACGGTATCATGGTAGCGCGTGGCGACCTGGGCGTAGAAATCCCGGTTGAAGAAGTGATCTTCGCGCAGAAGATGATGATCGAGAAATGCGTTCGCGCGCGTAAAGTGGTTATCACCGCAACGCAGATGCTGGACTCCATGATCAAAAACCCACGCCCTACCCGTGCTGAAGCCGGCGACGTGGCGAACGCCATCCTCGACGGTACCGATGCCGTTATGCTGTCTGGCGAATCTGCAAAAGGGAAATACCCCCTGGAAGCGGTCGGCATCATGGCGACCATCTGTGAGCGTACCGACCGCGTGATGAAAAGCCGTCTGGATTACAATAACGACAGCCGTAAACTGCGCATCACCGAAGCCGTGTGCCGTGGTGCGGTAGAAACCGCCGAGAAACTGGAAGCCCCACTGATTGTCGTGGCGACCCAGGGCGGTAAATCTGCGCGTGCCGTGCGTAAATACTTCCCGGATGCGACCATTCTGGCGCTGACCACCAACGAAACCACCGCGCGTCAGCTGGTGCTGAGCAAAGGCGTGATCCCACACCTGGTGAAAGAGATTGCCTCTACCGATGATTTCTATCGTCTGGGTAAAGAAGTGGCTCTGGAACTGGTTGATTGTGGCCTGGCTCAGAAAGGCGACGTGGTGGTTATGGTTTCAGGTGCACTGGTACCAAGCGGTACAACCAACACTGCATCTGTCCACGTACTGTAATATTTCACGAACAAATTATTGTTTTGTTAAAAAGCGTCCTTCGGGGCGCTTTTTTTATTCCCGCCATTAACCAGAACTATTCAAAAAGCAAATCGGGTTTTTCTATTTAATCGCGATTTATCTAAGATGAATCCGATGAAAAATGCCTTTTTTAACATAGCTTTTTCGTCAAAATTGCCGATTTCGTTGCTTCTTTGAGCGAACGATCAAAAATAGGCGTAATCCCATCAAAAAAATATTCTCAACCCAAAAAACTTTGTGTAATACTTGTAACGCTACATGGAGATTAACTCAATCTAGAGGGTATTAATAATGAATCGTACTAAACTGGTACTGGGCGCGGTAATCCTGGGTTCTACTCTGCTGGCAGGTTGCTCCAGCAACGCTAAAATCGATCAGCTGTCTTCTGACGTTCAGACTCTGAACGCTAAAGTTGACCAGCTGAGCAACGACGTGAACGCAATGCGTTCCGACGTTCAGGCTGCTAAAGACGACGCAGCTCGCGCTAACCAGCGTCTGGACAACCAGGCTACTAAATACCGTAAGTAATAGTACCTGTTAATAAAATGGCGCACATTGTGCGCCATTTTTTTTGCCTTCGTCAAACCTCTACTGAAGCGCTTTCTCTCCCTCGCCTTCCGTCACCGCCGCTGAGACACGACTGTTCTGAACCGACAGGACAGAATTGCTGGCTGACGAACCATTGCCTGCTGAAACGGCAACCGGGATCCCGGCTCTGCGCGCCAGAGCTTTGTCGATTAGCGTTTTATCGCTACCAGATTCCGCTGCGAAGGCGGTAAATGCCGCTGAGTGCGTGAACGGCACCGTCTGTGGGTTTTCGCCCTCAGCCTGCGCCAGCGGCCTGTGCACCTCGATATAACGTTTGCCGTCCGGCTCGACGGAGAACTTAACCGGCTCATTGATAATCTGCACCCGCGTGCCGACGCGCACTTGTTCAAACAACGCTTTGATATCCGGCGCGTTCATTCGCATACAGCCCGAGCTGACCCGCAGCCCTACGCTGTCCGGCGCGCTGGTGCCATGAATAAGATATTCCCCATTCCCGATGCCCAGACGCAGCGCAAAGCGCCCCAGCGGGTTATTTGGCCCTGCGGGTACCACAGGCGGCAGTTTAATGCCCTGCGCCAGTGAGCGCGCTCTGATGCCCGCTGTGGGGGTCCAGGTAGGGTTAGGGATTTTCTGACTCACACGGGTGGTGCTGACCGGTGTTTCCAGCCCAAGCTGACCAATACCCAGCGGATAGACCTGCACGATATTTTCGCCAGGCGGATAGAAGTAAAGACGCAGCTCCGCCAGATTCACCACAATGCCCTCACGCTCGGTGTCCGGGAGCAGCATCTGGGAAGGAATGGTAATAACCGTTCCTGGCGCAGGGTTAACCGGTGCAATGGTATTATTGGTTTCAAGGATAAGCTGTGCGGCGGTATTAAACCGACGAGCGATAGCCTGGAGCTTATTGTCGCCTTCCTGAATGGTGTATGTCTGATTTTGCCCAATCAGGCGGCTGCCTGCGGGCGGTAAAGGATAATCAACCGCCCTGGCTGAATTAACTGCACTGAGCGAACCAAGGAGTAATAGAGTTATTAGAGACGCGCGCTTCATGCTGAGATTCCTTATTCACTGACCAAACGTCAGAAAGCTGAAAAACCAGCGAGGTGGAAACCACCCCGCGAAACAGAATGAATGCTGTTCTGTCAGTTTAGCTAAGGATTGCGGCTTTGGCGCGTATGGCGCGGATCATCGCTTCCAGTCCCTGGGAGCGGGACGGGGTGAGGTGTTGGGTTAAGGCCATTTTTTCAAACCACGAGCGAACGTCAAAGGCGACAATATCCTGCGCCGACATCTGGTGATAAAGAATAAATACGACGGCAATAAGCCCCTTCACAATGGCCGCATCGCTGTCACCCTGTAAATCGATTACGCCATCATCCGTCTGCTGCATCTGGATCCAGACCTGGCTCTGGCAGCCCTGAATGATGTTGTCCGGGTTATGCGCCTCTTCGCTGAGCGGCGGCAGGCGCTGACCTAGCTCGATAATATAAAGGTATTTCTCTTCCCAGTTTGCGCAACGCCCAAAGTTACGCAGCAATTTATCTCTGTCCGGCAAATCTGCCATCTCTCGCCTCTCCGTTAGCCAAGCAGTTGGTGAATACGTTTCAGTCCCGCCACCAGTCTGTCGACCTCTTCCGTTGTGTTGTACATCACCAGCGATGCGCGGCACATGGCCGGTACCTGATAATACGCCATCAGTGGCATCGCGCAGTGATGCCCGGTACGTACGGCGACGCCGTAATTATCCAGGAAACTGCCCACATCATAAGCGTGATGCTTGCCGAGGTTGAAGGCTATCACACCCAGACGGTCAGCAGGGCCATATAAGGTCAGATCCGGGACGCCGGCAAGCTCCTGCAAGGCATATTGCATCAGCAGCTGTTCGTACTCCTGAATCGCCACCAGCCCCGTTTCAGATACGTAGCTAATGGCCGCGCCCAGCCCGATGATCCCGCCCGTGTTTGGCGTACCCGCCTCGAAGCGCCAGGGCGCCCGGGCGTAGGTTGTGCCTTCCGTCAGGCTGACGGTGGCAATCATTGACCCGCCCCCTTCCCACGGCGGCATGGCCTGGAGAATATCCTCCTTCACATACAGCACGCCGATGCCCGTCGGACCATACAGCTTGTGCCCGGAGAAGACGTAGAAATCGCAGTCCAGAGTCTGAACGTCAACCGCATGGTGCATCACCGCCTGGGCACCATCAATCAACACTTTCGCACCGGCCTGATGGGCTTTGTCGACGATCAGCGCCACCGGATTTTCCGTCCCCAGCACGTTTGAAACGTGGGTCACCGCTACCAGCCGCGTTCTGTCGTCAAGCAGGGCGTCCAGCTGTTCAAGCTGAAGCGTACCGTCTTCGTTTAGCGGGATCACCCGCAGTTGCGCCCCCACACGCTCACAGAGCATCTGCCAGGGCACGATGTTAGCGTGGTGCTCCATCTGGGTGATGATGATGTTATCCCCCGCGTGCACCTGCGCATTGCCCCAGCTGTTAGCCACCAGGTTGATCCCTTCGGTGGTGCCACGCACGAACACCAGCTCTTCCGGCGAACGCGCGTTGAGAAACGCCGCAACCTGCGTGCGCACGTTTTCCATGCGCTGGGTCGCCTCGGCGCTCAGAGTGTGGATCCCGCGATGGACCGCCGCATAACCGTGGCGGTAAAACTCGGCTTCCGCATCCACCACCTGATTCGGTTTTTGCGCGCTGGCCGCACTGTCGAGATATGCCAGCGGCAGACCGTTCACTTCACGGGTCAGTACCGGAAAATCTGCCCGGACTTTCTCTACGGGAAATGTCATGCTTCGCCTCCAGGCAGCCGCTGACCGATACGGGCCAGCACCTGCTGTTTAAGTCCGCCATCGGGCAGCGCTTCCGTCAGCTCAGCCGCAAAGGCGTAAATAATCATCTTTTGCGCGGCCTGCTGGTCTATCCCGCGAGAGCGCAGGTAGAACATCTGCTCATCGTCAATACGCCCGACCGTTGCGCCGTGGCTGCATTTCACGTCGTCCGCATAAATTTCCAGCTGTGGTTTGGTGTCCACCTCTGCCAGACGTCCCAGCAAAAGGTTGTTGTTGGTCATCTGCCCGTCAGTTTTGATGGCGTGCTGCGCCACATTGATCAGGCCGTTAAACACCGCACGTCCTTTGTCGCTGACGATGGTTTTGTGCAGCTGACGGCTGTTGCAGTAGCCTTTGTTATGCTCAAGCCAGGTGCGCGTGTCGCACACTTCTGACTTCACCGGCATCGCCAGGCTGTTAATACGCAGCGTAGTGTTCTCACCGTTCAGCTGGGTGCTGGTATTGTGGCGCAGCACCGCGCCGCCAAGCAGGAAGCTGTGGCTGTAAGCCGCGGCATCCTGGCCCAGCAGAATATCGTTGTGGGCGAAGTGGTGACTGAGCGGATTCTCAAACGCCAGCTTGATATGGTGCAGCTGGGCGTTGGCCGCCACGTTCATCGTCAGACGCGAGCCGGTAAAATGGCGGGTGTCGTTCAGACTAACGTAATGTTCAATTACCGTCGCTTCTGCCCCTTCTGCCAGCTCGAGATGGTGGCGATAGTGGGCGGTGTTGATCTCGCCGCCCTCAACACCCTGGGTGATATGCATCAGCAGCAGCGGTTTCGCCGGGCGCTGGTTACGCTTAACGTGAATATGGGTGACAGACTTAGACAGGCTCTCTGTGAGGTGCAGAAAGACGTCAGGCTGGACCGGAGCACTCAACGACTGGCGCTCGTCGTTAATGGCGATATCGAACCCGCTCTCCTGTACGCTGTCGCTGAGTTCCTCACGAAACTGCCCGTCTACAAACACCAGACGCACGGCATCCACGCTCAGCGCCAGCACATCGCGCTGGCCGGGGCTAACCTGCGCCAGACGGGTGACAAACTCGCCGTTCAGCAGGCCGTCCAGCGGGGTATATTTCCAGTTCTCATGCTTACGCGTCGGTAAACCGAGACGCAGCATCTGCTGGAGATGGTGCTGAGCCTGTTCAGAGCGCGCTCCACCCTGGGCTTCAAACAGTCGGTGCCACTGCTGGAGTGCATTACTGCTGTTCGGTAAGCCAGCCATAACCCTGCTCCTCCAGTTGTTTAACCAGCGTAAAGTCACCGGATTTCACAATGCGCCCCTGATAAAGCACGTGGACATAGTCCGGTTTGATGTAGTCCAGAATACGCTGGTAGTGAGTCACGATAATAAATGAGCGGTTACCGTCACGCAGAGAGTTTACGCCGTCGGCAACGATCTTCAGGGCATCAATATCCAGCCCTGAATCGGTTTCATCGAGAATGCACAGCTCCGGCTCAAGAACCGCCATTTGCAGAATATCGTTACGTTTTTTCTCACCGCCAGAAAAACCCACGTTCACCGAGCGGGTGAGCAGATCTTCGGGCATTTTCAGCAGCTTGATTTTCTCTTCCATCAGATCCTGGAAGTCAAAGCGATCCAGCGCCTCAAGCCCGCGATACTTGCGCACCGCGTTCAGCGCGGTTTGCAGGAAGAACTGGTTGCTGACGCCCGGGATTTCCACCGGATACTGGAAGGCCATAAAGATGCCCTCACCGGCACGCTCTTCAGGCGACATCTCCAGCAGATCCTTGCCGTTAAACTCAACGGAGCCGCTGGTGACCTCATAATCTTCGCGTCCTGCCAGCGTCGCTGAAAGCGTACTTTTCCCGGAGCCGTTTGGCCCCATGATGGCGTGAACTTCACCCGGTTTGACGTCAAAATTGAGCCCACGCAGGATCTCTTTCTCTTCCACGCTAACCTGTAAATCTTTAATGCTTAACATGTGCTTTCCTTAACCGACGCTGTGTTCAAGACTAATGGCGAGGAGTTTCTGGGCTTCAACGGCAAATTCCAGTGGCAGTTCAGAGAACACGTCCTTACAGAAGCCGTTAACAATCATTGAAATCGCATCTTCTTCACTGATCCCGCGTTGCAGGCAGTAGAACAGCTGATCTTCACCGATACGTGATGTAGTCGCCTCATGCTCGAGCTGGGCGCTGTTATTGCGGCATTCGACATAGGGGAAGGTATGCGCCCCGCAGTCCGCACCAATCAGCATGGAGTCGCACTGGGTAAAGTTACGTGCGTTGGTGGCTGTCGGCATGATTTTCACCAGCCCGCGATAGCTGTTCTGGCTGTGACCGGCAGAGATCCCTTTGGAGATGATGGTCGATCTGGTGTTTTTGCCGATGTGGATCATCTTGGTACCGGTATCGGCCTGCTGATGACCGCTGGTCAGTGCCACGGAGTAAAACTCACCGATGGAGTTGTCGCCGCGCAGAATACAGCTCGGGTATTTCCAGGTAATGGCGGAGCCGGTTTCTGACTGCGTCCAGGACATCTTACTGTTTTCACCTTCGCACAGCGCACGCTTGGTGACGAAGTTCAGAATACCACCGGTGTTGCCATCGCCCGGGAACCAGTTCTGTACCGTAGAGTATTTCACTTCCGCGTCTTTATGGATGATCACCTCTACCACCGCCGCGTGCAGCTGGTAGCTGTCGCGCACCGGCGCCGAACAGCCTTCGATATAGCTGACGTAGCTGCCTTCATCGGCCACCAGGATGGTGCGTTCAAACTGGCCGGTTTTTTCCGCGTTGATGCGGAAATAGGTCGAGAGCTCCATCGGGCAGCGCACACCTTTAGGCACGTAGATAAAGGTGCCGTCTGACGCCACCGCCGCATTCAGTGCCGCGAAGAAGTTATCGTTACTGGGTACCACGGTGCCAATGTACTTTTTCACCAGCTCCGGGTGATCGTGAATGGCTTCCCCAAAGGAGCAGAAAATTATCCCCTGCTCCGCCAGCTTTTCACGGTAGGTGGTTGCCACCGAGACGGAGTCAAAAATGGCGTCCACCGCCACCTCTTTACCTTCGCGCACGGGCACGCCGAGCTGATTGAAGGCCTCTTCCACCTCTTTACTCAGGAAGCTGTTCTCGGCACCGGTTTGCTGTACCGCGCCGGGCTGCGAGGCACAGGTATCATCGCAGCTGCCGCATGAGGGCGCGGAGTAGTAGCTGTAATCCTGATAGTTCAGCTTATCGTAATGCGCTTTCAGCCAGTGGGGTTCTTCCATCTCCAGCCACGCGCGGAATGCGCTCAGGCGAAACTCCAGCATCCACTCCGGCTCGTTACGTTTCGCCGAAATGGCGCGCACGACCTCTTCGTTGATGCCTTTCGCCAGCTCGTCAGTTTGCAGCTGCGTGAAGAAACCCTCTTTATAGTTGAGGTGTCCGCCGCTCCAGGTGTTTACATCACTCGTTGCTTCAGTATTACGAGACATAGTACCGCCTATACCCCAAAGCTTTCGCCGCAGCCGCATTCGTTCTGAGCTTTCGGGTTATGAAATTTGAATAACTGGTTTAAACCTTCCCGAACGTAGTCGACTTCGGTTCCATCAATAAACGGCATAGCCTGTAGCGCGACGTATAACTTTGCACCGTCGGTTTCAAAGACCAGATCGTCCTTTTTGGGTTCGGTTACGGTATCCAGCACGTAGCCAAATCCTGCGCAGCCCGTCTGCTTAACGCCTAAGCGTACGCCGAGGATGTCGGGATTTTTTGCCACCAGCTCATGAATATGCGCCGCCGCCGCGGGCGTCAGCGTTAAGCCACGCCAGGCAAAATCGGCCGGATTGAAGGTTTCTGAATGCAGTTCCATAGGTCCACCTCATCTGATAAGCCACCAGGGCATAACACCATGTTAGTGATAACGATTATCACTTCAACCCCCTGCGAGCAGGGGCTTTGGGCTAAACCGCCCTTTTTGGCTACTTTCATTAAGCATAGACCCTGTGACGGGATGCGGATGGGTGGGTTAGTTTTGTTCAATGCATTGATAAATAATGCATTTCATAAGAAAGGCGGTAAGGTGGCGGGCAATAATAAAAATTGTATTGAAAATACCTATTTTTGAGATAGCTAAAGTACGCCCAGGCATCATATACATTTTTTACGTATGCCTCCCCCTTAAGCCAGGTTCTTTTTAATTCTTTTTTGCCTTACCTGGGCGCGCATAAAGACGTTTGATGGATAAGTTAACCATTATTTATCAGTCTGATAGTGGTTAAATTCCGATCATGATTAATTACATAAACTCGTCCCTTTTCGGCGTAATGTTTCCCTTGTTAACCATTTATTCAGTAAGGGATTAAATTATGTGGAGTGCCCATAAAGCCGCAGTTCATGCTCGCCAGCATGCAGGTCAGTATAGCCAGAAAAGATGTGCAGAATTTGTTTCAAAATCCATTCGCGCCGGCGGTGCTAATCTACAGAACACACATTATGCTAAGGATATGAAAAGCAATTTAATTCTGGCGGGCTTCCACCAGGTTTACGGTGAGCCTGTTGAGGGCGATGTGGCGGTGATCCAGCCCACAGCGCACCACCCCTATGGCCACGCTTGCATCTATGGTGGGAACGGCGTCTGGTACTCTGATTTTGTTCAGCGAACAATGTATCCGGGAAAAGAATACCGGGAAGTAAAGCCAGCATATGCAATTTACAGGCATGACTGACATGAAAAAAATAATTCTGGCGATCCTGCTTCTGCCCACTCTCGCATCCGCTGCAAAGGAGTTACCCCCTGAGGTATCCGCTGCCCTTCAGTTTAATAAGTGGTACATCTCGCAAATTATTACCGGGAAAGAGCCCCTGAAAAACTATGAAGCGCTGAGGCCATATGTGACCCGCGAAACCATCAGCAAACTCAAAGCCATGGATAAGTTGGATCCAGATGAATATGACGTGCCTGACGTCGATTTGTTCATCAAGGCTCAGGGATATGAAGATGACTGGAACATCGTCAGTGCCCGGGCGCTGGATTACGATGCCGCCTATCTCATTCGGCAAAAAGCGGGATCACACCGTGATTGACTGCATGCTCAAGGAAGATGGCGTGTGGAAAGTTGAATCCGTGGCCAGTATGAATATTTCAGACAACCTGATGATGGAATAAACCGACGATATGACAGGGGTACTGATGCTATGCATCTTCGCGGATACCCCTGTCGTATCGCCAGAAAGCAAAAATCCCGCGCTGGCGGTTTACCGTTGGACCCCTTAACATCAGTGATGGAACGAGACGGCGAAACCCTGTTCACGCCAGTGGTCGAGCTGCTCCTGTTGACGAGGCGTAGGTGCTTTACCGGTCCAGACGAAAATTTTTTGTCCAGGGAAAAGTTCCGGACGTGGAGAATCAATCGGTTCAGCCAGCACGTCAATATGCCAGCCCTTATAGGCAAGACGGGCAGCTTCCAGCCATAAATGCGTACGGTCGTCGCACTCCCACCCAATCAGCAGCGCATCCTTACCTGCTTTTTTTCGCGACTCACCCAGGCTTGTAACGGCAAACTCAATCAGGACACCGTCGAGCAGGCTCGCCATGTGACGCACCGTATTCTGGTCCTGGTTCATTCGCTGACGCACAGGGGTGATGATGTTATCTATCAGAACATCCATCGCATGGTCGCGGCGGAACTCGCCGATTTTGGCGCGCAGTTTTGCCGGGCTGGCATAGCGCAGAACGGTTAACATCTCTTCCTGAAACGATGCCCAGTTCCCCTGAGTCATCACTTCTGTATTTTCAAGAAGCGCTTTTACTTTACCGACCGAAACACCCGTTTTCATCAGGCGTTTGATCTCTTCGATACGCAGGATATCTTCATCGTCAAACTGACGATGGCCCCCTTCGCTTCGCTGCGGCTTCAACAATCCATAACGGCGCTGCCAGGCACGCAACGTAACGGGGTTGATACCGCATCGTTCGGCCACTTCGCCGATACTGTAATAGGCCATTAACTCCCTCACGCACAATACTTCCATACCTAACCAAACCAACCTTATCAGATTGTACAAATCATTTGTATAACTAACTCCTCGTTCTGAGACAAGTGAATGGCTCAACGAACCACTCACTCGTTAATGTATTGTTGTATAAATTTAGCCGTACGTACAGGTCACTTTTAAGAGTTACGTACAGGTTTTTATAAATCGTACTTTTTCTCGGGCCAGGCAATCGCCGGTATGCCCCCCAGGCGCGGGCTGGCGAAAAGGTGCCCCTGGAACTGAGAAATCCCGGCTGATTCCAGCCACATCCACTCTTCAGCCAGCTCTACACCTACCGCACAGAACAGGATTTCCAGGGACGCACAGCATTTAATGATCGACTGAATGATCGCCTGACGCGGGCCGCTCTTGTGCACGTTGGCAATCAAATCACGGTTGATCTTGATTCTGTCCGGCTGGAACTGGGCCAGCAGTTGCAGACCGGCGAATCCCGCGCCAAAGTGATCGATGGCCACGCTGATCCCGGCGCTTTTAAGCTGTCTGACCGCGCTGGTGAACTCTTCAAAGCGCGAGATGGCCTCGCTCTCGGTGAACTCGACTACAATTTGCTCCGGCACAAAACCGTTCGCCTCAATTGCCGTCAGTAAAAAATCGACGGCGCCAGGAACATTGACCAGCGTCATCGGCAGCAGATTAATGGACAACGTTTGAGTCTGTAGACCCAGCGCGCTGGCCATCGACAAAGCCACCTGTTTACTCTTCAGATCCGATTCGTACAGCGCCTCACGCGACAGGTTGGCAAAATAGCTTTCCGGAGACTCACCGGACGGCGTGCGGATCAGGGCTTCCCAGGAAACAACCTGCTGCATAAACGGATCGACGATAGGTTGAAATGCGAAACTACAGTCCGCGCCCTTTGCCACTACTGTCGGCTGGGAGGATAACGGCGTGTTTTCGATGACAAACTCCCAGGCGTCAGCCGGAGGCAGCTCAAAGTAGTTGGCTTTTTCAGTGGCCTCAACGAAGGTGCGGAAAAATTGCAGGGCGCGATCGTTATAGGTTAGCTGATAGCGGCTTGTGCCTTTATCAAGAACCTGTTGCAGCACTTCGTTGGTGTCGTACTGACGAAGGTCGAAGAGCTCCATACCCACATTGCCAAAACGTCTTGAAGGCCCGTGATCGCTCAACAATTCGACCACGTTGTGATGCCGTGGGTCACGGCAGATGAGCTCATAGATCTCCTTAACGTTATCAGCGGGCCCTTCAAGTAACTGAAAAAAGTGTGTGCCGTTAAACAGCAAAATCCCCGTCACATCGAACTGGCGATTTCTACAATTTGCAGCAGCGACCATGTCTTCCAGCGCTTTCACTGGAACGTCCTCGCAGATATGACTGCGGTAAATGATGGTTGTGAGCATGCTAATCCTGAAGATTGAGGGGGTGACCACGAAAACACGTGGGGAAAACTCTGTTATAGCACATTAATTGCCCAACAAATAATTTACATCTCAACGATTTACACGGCTTTTTTGCGTCATTTACGGACTTGTACAACTCTGCGACGCCGCTTCGGATTGTACAATATATCTTGTGAATACCGCAGTAAATCGTATAAGAATAAGCATCTGATAAATAATGATTTCATAAAATATATTATAAAATATTTAAAAAATTGTACATTTTAAATGTACAGATTTGAAAATTATGTATACCTTAAATGTAACGTTACTGATTACGAAAATTTACAGGAGCGAAACATGCAGCAGAACGGACACCTCGCAGACTCGGCAACAGCGATTGCGCAGTATTTCGAAAAAGCCGCGCTTCCAACCCAACAGGAAACATTGGGTCAGGTTGTTGTTGAAATCCTTAGCGACGGGCGAAATCTGAATCGCAAATCGCTCTGCACAAAACTGTTGAGTCGCCTTGAAAAGGCCAATGGCCCGGAAGAGGAACATCATTATCACATGCTTCTTGGTCTGCTCTTCGAACGTTAATGTCATGAACAGCAGTGATGCGGACAGACTGATCGACAAGCTTATTGGAGAAGCCGCTCTTTCACTTTTGAAGGAGCGCGGTCCCGTGACGACCGAGGGATTGGTTCAGCGTCTGCGTAACATGCAAGCCTGTGAGACGGATCCCCAGCGGCGGGAGACATTAGCGAGGGTGATAGCTGAAATCAGCTCAGGCACGGTCGCTTTTAAAGGTCGCAGAACCGCACAAGGACGAATACAGAGAGAGGGATCTCTCAAAAATAATCGAGACAATGTAGTGCCGTTATTTGGAAATGGAAAACCGTCCGATCCCAAAAAGATGCATTGACTACAACTTTACAGCAACGGTGAGAACAAATGAGACAAAATATTCAGCTTCAACCCGAATACCACTCCGCCTTTTTAGATAGCGCGTTGTCGGAGTATTTCCGTCACGCAGGCGATCGCTTTGCTGAAGAGTCTGCCATTTTTTCGACTGCGGTTCGTTGTGTTCTCGCTTCTGAAGGTCATCTGACCAACAAAGCGATCATTCTCTGGCTGATCCAGACGCTGGAAACCACCGACGATGTCGTTAAGGCGGATGTGATCCGCAAGACGCTGGAAATTGTTGTCGGTTATACTATGGACGATCTTTAACGCCTCTCCCTTCCCATCCCTACGGATAGCGTGTCATCGTCAATTCTGACGAGCAGATTGACGATGACACACCCTCTCTTCCCTGACGCCCTGTTAATCAAGCACGCTGAATGTGGCATGGATCCTGCTTAGTCCGCTAAGGGACTGGGCTTTCCAGTAAACATTGCTTCATTTCTTAACAGGTCTGTTATTGATGAAAAAAATCGCCAGCGTCTGCCCTTACTGCGGTGCAGGCTGCAAACTAATCCTCGTCGTGAAAAATAACCGGATTATCCGTGCCGAAGCCGCTGATGGCGTAACCAATCAGGGCACGCTTTGCCTGAAAGGATTCTACGGCTGGGACTTTCTTAACGACACACGGCTGCTTACCCCCCGTCTGACGCAGCCCATGATCCGCTACAGCAAAGGTGAGTCCTTTACCCCTGTTACCTGGGAAGAGGCCATTCGCTATACTGCTCACAGGCTTAAAAGCATCAAAGATCAGTACGGCCCTCGATCCATTATGACCACGGGGTCCTCGCGGGGAACGGGCAATGAGACCAACTATGTGATGCAAAAATTTGCCCGTGCGGTGCTGAACACTAACAACGTCGACTGCTGCGCCCGCGTCTGTCACGGTCCGTCCGTTGCCGGTTTACAGGAGACCCTCGGCAACGGTGCCATGAGCAATTCCATTAACGATATTGAAAACTCAAAATGCCTGCTGGTGTTCGGCTATAACTGCGCCGACTCTCACCCCATCGTCGCCCGACGCGTGCTTAAAGCACGTGAAAATGGCGCAAAAATCATCGTCTGCGATCCGCGTCATATTGAAACGGCACGCATTGCCGATCTTCATCTTCAGTTGAAAAACGGCAGTAACATGGCGCTGGTCAATGCCTTTGGCTATGTCCTGCTTGAAGAGGAACTGTACGACAAAAACTACGTTGCCCGCTTCACAGAAGGGCTTGAGGCTTACCGACTGACGGTAAAAGATTACGCACCCGAGCAGGTTGAACATCTGACGGGCATTCCCGCGCGGGATGTTCGTCAGGCAATGCGCATGTTCGCGGCGGCGCCTTCAGCAACGGTAATGTGGGGAATGGGCGTTACGCAGTTTGGTCAGGCGGTTGATGTGGTGAAAGGTCTCTCCAGCCTGGCGCTACTCACCGGCAACCTGGGCCGCCCTGCCGTCGGCGTAGGTCCGGTTCGCGGGCAAAATAACGTTCAGGGTGCCTGCGATATGGGCGTTTTGCCCAATATGTTCCCCGGCTACCAGGATGTCACTGACCCGGCGGTCAGACTGAAATTTGCCGATGCGTGGAAAATCAATGTCAGCCGGATGGACGATCGCGTCGGGACGCGTATCACCGAAGTGCCGCATCTCGCGCTGGAAGGTAAGATCAAAGCCTATTACATCATGGGGGAAGATCCGCTTCAGACAGAAGCCGATCTGGGCCTGGTCCGCCGCGGCTTTGAGTCCCTCGATTTTGTGGTGGTTCAGGACATCTTTATGACCAAAACGGCAGAGGTGGCTGACGTACTGCTCCCTGCCACGTCATGGGGAGAACATGCTGGCGTGTTCACCTGTGCCGATCGCGGCTTCCAGCGTTTTGGCAAGGCCATTGAGGCCAGCGGCAACGTCAAGCGCGACTGGGAGATCATCAGCCTGCTGGCCACGGAGATGGGCTATCCCATGCATTACGAGAATAACCAGCAGATCTGGGACGAAATGCGCGAGCTGTGCCCCCTCTTCTACGGCGTGACTTACGAAAAAATGGGCGAGATGGGCCATGTCCAGTGGCCCTGCCCAACCCTTGATCATCCCGGCACACCCTATCTGTACAGGGATAATCAGTTCGACACCCCCACTGGCAAAGGCCAGCTGTTTGCTGCCCCCTGGCGCGCTCCGGCCGAGACACCGGATACGGATTACCCGCTGGTACTTTGCACGGTGCGCGAAGTCGGTCACTACTCCTGTCGCTCAATGACCGGGAACTGCGCGGCGCTGCAAAGCCTGGCCGACGAGCCGGGCCGGGTGCAAATGAACCCGGCCGACGCGGATGAGCGTGGGATCGCCGACGGCCAATTGGTCTGGGTACGTTCACGCCGGGGTAAAGTGATCACGCGCGCCAGCATCAGCGAGCGCATCAATGCGGGAGCAATCTATATGACCTACCAGTGGTGGATTGGCGCCTGTAATGAGCTGACGCAGGATAATCTAGACCCGATCTCCAGAACGCCTGAAACGAAATATTGCGCCGTGCAGATGGAGGCGATCGAGGACCAGCGCTGGGCGGAGGATTTTGCGGCTTCTGCATACCAGACCATGAAGACGCGGTTGATCGCTGCGGTTAACGTTTAAATACATTGCCGGGTGGTGGCTATCACTGCCCGGCCAGCTATCCGCTGACGTTTTAAGCTATCTGTTCTGCATAATTATTTTCCAGGTAATCGCGAAGCAGGTTCGGACGGTTCTTTTTCTCCATCAGCCTTCTCAACAGTACGATCAGCTCGTAATCGCTTCGCAGATTAAATTTTTGCATCAGCATATATTTATGGGTAAAGACCGTTTTCTGGCTCATCTCCAGCGCCTGAGCGGTCTGCACTACCGACAGCCCTCGGTAAAAATTGACCAGAATACGAATTTGTTGCCGGGATAACCCTTTATGCTGGCAGTCGAAGCAGTTATGTTTAGTCCATGTATAACCCGGTAATTGCGTCCTGAACCACGCGATAAACAGTACGCCACTGATACGATCAAGCGATGCACGTCGAGGGAGAAAAATAATGTCCTGAAAGCAGGAGGGTAACGCCGAAAAGCGCAGTTCATCGTCGACAAACCCTAGCACAATCCCTTTTTGCCGGGCGAGTAACTCGGGAAAACAGGTCAGTGTTTCACCCTGGCATAATGACAGGACAATAATATCGGCCTGACTGACGTTTTCATGGGTCAGCGCCAGGTTAAATGTGATGGCACGATGAAAGTTATGTTTAAAAAAATCCTCGAAAAATTCATGTAGCCCAACCTGAAAAAATAGATCGGTTTCCTGAATCAGAATATTTAACATAGTTCATACCAACGTCTTTAAAAAAGGCATATCACCGGCGCTCAGTTGTACTGCATCGTCATCACCACAACTGCACTGATGCTTCCCGGCGTGACGCCACCCGTCACGGATTTGACCGAGGCCTGCATAGCCATTGTCGCGGTTCTGTCGGCACCAATAGTTTGAGTCATGCCAGAGCCTGTTCCTTTAAGCGTACCCGTTTGGGCATCGCGCATGGCTATCGCCACGTGCGTGGCCGAACCGCTGTTCATAAATAGTCCGCGCCCGCCGCGGGATCGGGGCTGCCGGTAAAAGAGACGGTCACACTTTGCGTTCCCGTTGGGCACTGGGTGAACAGCAGACTAAATGGCACCGGATCCGATGTTGAGCCCGGCGTCGCCATATTGGTTGCCTGAATATTGCCCAGATTGACATCGAGGCTGTTACTCCCGCCATTAAATATGCACGGCGACGCAACGATATTTCCCGTCACACCGATGTTGACGCTATCAGCGGTGAAAGCCTTCCCGCTGAGTAAAGCCAGTAACAGCAGTGTCCCGTATATTATTTTCATCTTCGTACCTGCTACTGATAGGTCAAATTAAGGGTGGCGGAGGCATTTGCTGAACCTGACTCCACGCGGTTCAACGTCTGGTAATATCGGGCCGTTAACGGCAATGTCTCTTGCCCGCCGGCAGACTGCCGCAAGAATAGTCGGCTGTTCATCACCAGCGGCACACCGTTATAGATAAGCTGCACCCCAACCCCTTTTGCGGTGCCGGCATTTCCCTGCCCGGTTAAGGCCATCACGCTGGTATTGGCGCTGTCCGGATTCTGTATTCCACTGAGCGAGACCGTAATATTGGTTCCGGCGGCGCAGGTTAAGCCCAGGTTTTGCGTGTTTTGTGCTCCCGCTGGCGTGGTGCCCACCACGGTGCCGAACGCCGAGGCGGGGATATCCCCGATCGGAAACGTCAGCTGTGACGTATTCACCGTGCACGCCATGGCATTAATGGTTCCGGCGGTGAGCTGCGTGGTCAGGCCGTCACGATAGATGCCGTCGCTCCCCTGAAGCGTCACGACGCCGATCGCCCCCGGGGTTAACGCCCCCGATGAGACCGGGCCAGTCACCACCAGCTCAATCCTCCCGCCATACCAGTCGACATAGGAGGTCTGCGCATTGTACGAGAACGTATTGCTCGGGTTTTCAAAATAGGCGTTGGAGGAAAAGCGTATGCCTATCCCGCTGACGTTAGTGTTGTAAACATGATTGCCGTAGCTGCTCAACGTGGCGCTGTTGTAGCGCATGCTGAATCCCAGCATCAGCGGATTAGCACATCCAGTAAGATAGGAACCGGTGGCTGTCGCCGCGCCGGAAAAGACCACCGTGCCGACAGGCGCATCACGCTGCACGTTAATCGTCCCCACGGACAGGGTTGACAGCTGCGGCGTGATGGTGGTGCACGTACCGGCACGGGCGAGGTTTCCCGCCGCGAGCAAACAGAGAAGCAAAATCACGATAAGCCATTTCATGTTAACGTTCCTGACGGCAGGAGGCGCGCATGTCAGCGATCCCACCGAATGTTGAGTGTGTCGGCAGGCTGAAATCAGCGCGGCATTGCTGGCTGGGCTGACTCCCCCATGTTGCGACTAACGTCCCCTCCTCGCGCATACCGGTTAAATAAACCTGGCCGCGATCGCCCACAATAAAACTGCTGCTCTCATCACCGACAAGGGTGACCACCGCCCCAAACGGAACGGCGCGTTCGTTGTCGGTCAAGGTCATCAGCACCCGGCGACCTGACTTCGGCAAATAATCGGCTCTCACCACCGCTCCCCGCGTCGGCGTCACCGTGCGGGTGTTGATCTCCAGTTCGACATCCTCCGGCATATTTTCCGGATCGAGAGTGAGATCGTTTTTTCGGTAGACCGAAAGGTTGCTCACGACCGTATAACCGCGAACATCTGTCCGTACACCGGGCTGATTGCGGATATCCACGCCGTGGGCGCCAGGAGCTTTAATTAAGGCGTTGGTCTCCCCCAGCGGCTGAGAAAGCGTGATGCCATCAGCATGGGCGAGAATGCCGCCTTGTAGCCCGTAATTCAGGCGTTCACTGTTTTTGTCATAACCATACCCCGCCGTGGCTTCGCCATAGGTGCCTCTGTAGTTCGCGTTAACGTTGCCGGTATAGCCCACGCCCTCTGTGCCGTATCCCTGCTGCACGTTCCAGTTCAGGGCTCGGTTTTCGAGTGCCACCCCGTTCAGACCGATGCTGTGTGTCGTCCCGTTATTCCTGTTGGCGTTCATGCCATAGTTCGCCCATGTCTGCGGCAAAAATTTATCCAGCGGAATGCTGATGTTGAACGCCAGAAGCTGGTCGTGATCAGCGTTTTTTTGGTTGTCGCGGGTTTCTGACGCTGAGCGGACATTTTTGCTGTAGGTCCATGTCAGGCCATAGCTGATGTTGTGCCAGTAGTTGCTATAGCCGACGCTCCACGAAGCCATCGACTTACCGTCATTCCAGTAATCTTCCTGCGCCGCACTGAGGGTGAGCGCGCCCAGGTTGTCCCCCAGCGTCTGGCTCATTGTCAGCTCGGCACGGTTACGTCGCCTGTCCTGAAGCGCGCTGCTGTCGCCGTACGAATCGAGGACCTCCTGCATCCCGTAATAGCCGCGGGTCGAGTAGCGATACCCGGCAATCGAAAAGTTCGTCCCGGTATTAATAAAATTCTTGCTGTATCGGGCCCGCCACGACTGACCGCTTGTTTTCGCGGCATGCTCCGGCGTTGACAAGCCCTGGGTGAGGTCTGCGGATATCGCCCCGAGAACGCCCATGTTCTTGCCCACCCCCAGAGCCGCCGACTGGTACTTATCTGCCCGCTGGACGCCGCCATAGAGCGTGAGGCCGTGAGAGAGGCCGTAAATTCCGGTCAGTTGCCCGAAGGGGGTTTTCTCCACGCTACGGTTATACGATCGATACTGCCCGGCGGTAAGGGCATATTTCAGGCGCCCCTCCCGTAGCAGGACCGGCAGCGAAGCGTACGGCAGGGTGAAATGTTGCTCACTGCCATCGGCTTCGACGATCGTGACATCAAGATCGCCCGCGCCGCCGGTGGGATACATATCCGCGATCTCAAACGCGCCCGGCGCCACATAGCTTTGGTAGATTTGATAGCCATTCTGACGCACCACGACCTGCGCGTTAGTTCGCGCAATACCGCGCACCACCGGCGCATAGCCTTTCAGGGAATCCGGTAGCATGTCGTCGTCGGACGCCAGCTGGACGCCGCGAAAAGGCATGCTGTCAAAGACATCGGCAGGGGCGGAACTGTCTCCGAGCGTAAGCTGGGCTTGCAGGGGAATAATCGCGCGCTGCATCAAGGTATAGACATTGTCCCACTTATCCTGGCCGGACGCATCGCGGGACCAGGTGGTGTAGTTGCGTAACCGCCAGGGACCGACGTTGATCCCCGGTCGCAGGTTTGCATACTGACTGTCGCTGCGGGTGCCTGCCCCGCTTCTTGCCCGGCTGTTCGCGCCGCTCAGGCTGTAGTTGAGCATAGCCGCGGTAATGCCTTCATCCCATATCTCCGGCGGAACGTAACCTCTCGCTGGCAGATCTATGGCCGCCTGTGGGATGCTGATTGCCAGACGCTGGGCGCCAAACTGGAAGTCCGCGCTGGCCTGTGGAATCGCCTTGAGATCGGCGCATTCTCCTTGCCCGGCGTCGAGCTGCGGGAAAAGCGCCGTTTTCACGCCCCACGCTTTTAACTGCCCGATACTCAGGCACGGCTGCAACGTTTCACTGCCGTTAGCATCCTTCACTGCCATGAAACGAATATCCCGCGTTTCCAGCAGCCGATCGTCAAGAATAATATCCACGTGGTACGTCCCGGGTGCCTGCGAGCCGGATTCAAAGGCAGATAAATCCGCTTTTCCCATTCCGGGATTATCCAGTTCTACCAGTTCCGTATTAAACGTCTCACTGGCCCACAGTGTGGGAGAGAAACCCGCAAGCGCGAGGGCAATGAATATTGCCAGGCGCGCAGGCTGCACTGTATTAAATGCCGTTGTCATGACGAGCACCCGATTAATGCAAAGGGATCACAAACTGGCCCGGTGTAATTCGCCAGGATTGCCATAATCGTTAATGACTTTAAACGTCAGCGTATTGCCATTGGTCCCATTCGGTAACGGGAAACGAACTGAGCCTGAAGGCATTACGTACGTGACATCGTCAAGTTTTTTACCCCCGACCGTTATTTCATTGAAATTGATAACGTACGGCGTAGGGTTATTTACCTGCAGAGCATTTCCCGCACGATGCCAGGTTAATTTGTTGGTTTGTTCCTCAGGGGTAGACGCACGAAGGCTCTCTGGCCGATAAATAAGTTTAATCCGCGTTTTGACGGCAATTTGCAGCGAGTTCATCTGCTTTGAGGCTGATGGAATAGCTTTAATGTTCAGCCAGAATAAACTCTCCTGCCCCTGAGGCAGCGAGCCTGTCATGACAATACGCTCAAGGTTTTTTTGCCCGCCATCCAGCCGATACAGCGGAGGCGTAATAATAAAAGGCGCTTTACCGGATTGCCCATCCTGAACATCAATCCACGACTGGATTAAATAAGGAACGTCATCAGGATTGGTGATACTTATTGACGTTTCTTTTTTTGCCCCATCGAAAATAATGCGGGTGCCGCCAATAACTACTCCAGCACTGGCGGATGTTAATGTCAGCGATAACAGCGCCATCGCCAGGCCAGTTGTCGTTATAAAACGCATTTCAATACCTCATAAAACAAGGGGCCGGGAAGCCCCCTGCTAATTACTGCCAATGACTTAGTTGTAAACCACTGAGAAGTTCGCGACCGAGTTAGCCGGGCCCGCGGTCACGGACGCTGCGGTGGAGATATACTGCGCGTAGAAGTTCAGTGTATTATCAGCCGTACTGCTGAGCGCGTAGGTATAGCTGTTGCTGCCGTACAGCGGCAGATCGGCTTTATCTGCAGTCATCAGGTTAATCGCTACCCCTGTGGCCGCCCCCGCCACGGACGTATCAATCGCCAGCAGGCTGGCGTTGGTTAAATCCGGCGTACCGTCAAAACGGACTTTTGCATTAGTGACCGTCACAGGACAGTTTTTCAAAATAATATTAAACTGCGTCGCAGCCGTTCTGGCTCCCGCCGTCGGGAATTCCGTTTTATAATAATCGCCCAATACCACCACCTGGTTCTGAGATGCCACATCTACGTCGCAGGCAGAATCCAGAATATTTCCGTTAAAATTAACGGTACCTGCTGCTGCAAATGCATTGGTCATGGTGAGTACAGAACCTGCCGCTAACATTGCCATCATCAATTTTTTATTCATAATTCTCTTTCCTGTATTACTTTATTTATTACCGATATTCAGTTGCAGAAACAAAACCCCTTTCGACGAATCAAAATTTATACAACTCTTTTTCTACGCACAATCGATTTTAGGGTCTAGCTGTAGACTCTCTTTTAACAAAAACAAAACAAATTACTTTGGAAATATCTTAACAATAAAGTCCCCGGTCTACTTTTAGACCTAAGTCAAAAATGTTTCAAATTCAACTAATTAACACTCATTAATAGGCAAGTCTATAATTAGACTCGACGAAAATATTCCCTGACTAACTGTTTTTTAAGATAATTCTTTATGTCGATCAAAAAATGATCGCATCAGTGTCTGAGGCCTCTTATGAACACCCGTATTGCGCCCGTTTCAGGCAATGAAATAACAACAGTGCTTGGCGCTAAGCCTCTTAAGCACATTGAAAAAATAATCGATAATGTTTTGCCGCATACCGAAAGATGCATCATGGCTAAAGGTGAAGTCATCCATTATTATTCCGGTGATATCCGCCAGTGCTTTTTACTGTTACATGGCAGCGTGGCATTGCATCGTCGAGGTGACGGTATCGTCTTAAATTCCGAATCCGCACCTTTTATACTCGGCGTGAGCAGCCAGTTTTCTTCTGAGCACCTCTACGTCAGAGCGCTGGAAACTTCAGAGGTGGCTAGCGTTACGCTGGAGCGTTTTAATCACGTAGTCGCACAACAGAATTTATGGGAGTCCTTCTCGAACCTGCTGATCTATACCGCATCGCGCGTTTACGAACATTGTGCCCAGATATCGCAGATGTCGGCTTACGACATTATCCGCTTTCAGCTGGTAGAACTGATGCAGGAGCCGGAAGCCATAAGACAAAGCATTACCGCCGCAGCCTATATCAAAAGCCGCACCTATCTTTCACGCAGCGGCATTATGCGGATCCTGGCGGAGTTGCGGACGGGGAAATACATCACTATGGAGCGCGGCGTGCTAATCGAGATCCATCACTTACCCCGCAAGTACTGAGGCTGTTTTTATCTCTGGAGAAGGTGGAAAATAAGAGCGACACTATAGAAAGTACAGTCTCTTTCCAGGTTAACGCTATGTCTTCTGACAAACCATCGCATCGCGGCTCTCCCTATGCCCAGGAACTGATTTCCCACTTACAGCCGCACTGCGCCACGTATAAAACCGATCCCGGTGAGCAACTTGATCTCCAGGTTAACGGGCAGAGTATGTGTTATTTAATTCTCGAGGGCACAATCGCGGTATACAGAAGAAGCGACGACATGATGCTTACCACCGCGCGCAGTCCCGCCCTGTTTGGTCTCGCTAATCTGACGGACATATATTTTAACGATTATCTCAAAACGGTGACGCCATGCCTGATCGGCGTGCTAGCAACCGATCGGGTGGCAGAAGTTATCAAAGAGAAGGCGTTATGGGGGCTGCTTTCTAATCATCTGATGTTTGTCTATAACCGCCTTTATCACAACGTCATGCCGAAAGGTGCGCCAACGGCTTACGAGATGATTCGTCAGCAGCTCATGATGCTGATGCAGGAAGATGACAACTACCGACGCAGCGTGACGGCGGAAAGGTACATCCGGGATAAAACCCGGCTTTCCCGCAGCGGCGTAATGCGGATACTGGCTGACCTGAAAACGGGCGGGTTCATCGAAATGGAAGAAGGCCGGCTCATTAAAATTAACAAACTGCCTGCCAAATACTGAGTTTCAGACACAAAAAAGGCCGCGCGGGCGGCCTTTTCTTCACTGCTCAATGGACGTGAACGCCCAACCGCCAGGCAAAGTAGATCTCTTCTTTCAGCTCGTTTGAAGAGAGCGCCAGCAAATCCGTAAATTCCAGCTCAAGCTGTTTCAGCTTTTTCAGGTACTGCGCCGGAGACAGATTGCTTTTATCGCGACGTAAATATTCAATTGCCAGCTGTGTTGGGGTTATTTCAGTATCCATGATGTCCTCGCTTATGTTCAAAACGTGACCAGTATATCACAATCAGACGGCTAATTTTTGACCAAAAGCAAGACATTCGGAAACTTTACACAACGGCCGTCGTCAGTCTGGATGAACAACACAGGCGATCCTGCTCGTCCAGAATATCAATCTGCCACACCTGATGACGACTTCCGGCGTGCAGTGCGCGGCAAACACCGCGCACGCGCCCGCTGCGAACGGAGCGGATGTGGTTGGCATTGACCTCCAGCCCGACCACCTTCTGCTCCCCTTCCGTACACAGGTAACCTGCGACCGACCCCAGCGTTTCGGCCAGCACGACGGACGCGCCGCCGTGCAGCAGGCCAAACGGTTGATGAGTACGACTGTCTACTGGCATCGTCGCTTCAAGTTCGGTATCGCCAATGCGCGTAAACTGGATATCCAGCAAACCGACCATGTTTTCCGCACCCATGGCATTTAAGGCCTGCAGAGTGACCGCACGTTTCCAGATCATCCGATAATCTCCAGTAAAGCCTGCAAGGGATGGCGAACGCCGTTACCTTCCACCCGTTTCACCTGGCTGCGGCAGGAGTAGCCCGTCGCCAGACAGCGGTTACGCGGCAGGCGCTGCATTGCCTGGTGCCACGACAGCTCGTAAATGCCGAGCGAGTTAGCGTGGTTTTTGACTTCATGACCGTAGGTTCCGGCCATACCGCAGCAGCCCACGCTGACGCTTTCCAGCTTCGCGCCAAAGCGGGCGAAGATAGAAGCCCACTGGGCAGGCGCCGTCGGCAGCGCGGTCACTTCAGTGCAGTGCCCAAACAGGTACCAGGATTCTCCGCTGACCTCCTGAGGGGCCGTTTGCTTCAGCACCGCAGGCAGCCACTCATGCACCAGTAAGACCTGAAAATCACCGCGCTTATCGCCGAGCGTCTGCTTATATTCATCCCGGTAACAGAGCACCAGCGCCGGATCGACGCCCACCATTGGCATATCGAGCTGCGCCACGCGATTCAGGAAATCTGAAGTTTTCTGCGCGGTTTTCGCGAAGCGGGTCAGGAAACCTTTAATGTGCTGCGCCTTGCCGTTCGGCGAGAACGGCAGTACCACCGGCTGGTAGCCAATTTTCTCTGCCAGACGGACAAAATCAGCCACCACCTGTGCATCGTAATAGCTGGTAAACGGATCCTGCACCACCAGCACCACCTTCGCTTTCTGCTCAGGGCTTAATGCTTCCAGTTGTTCCAGGGTCATGTTCGCCGAGCGGTGCCCCACCAGCCGACGCTGGAGCGATGGCACCGACAGCAGCGGCAGATCCACCATGCCGATATGTTTTTCAGACAGTTTGCGCACCAGCGGCTGATTGATAAAGAAGTTAAAGGTTTTTGGCGCACGAGCCATTAGCGGCGCGTAACTCTCCACCGTTGCCACCAGATGATCGCGCATCGGGCGCAGATAACGCGTGTGGTACAGCTGGAGGAAGCGGGAACGGAATTCCGGCACGTCAATTTTAATCGGGCACTGGGTTGAACACGCCTTGCACGCCAGGCAGCCGGACATCGCCTCTTTCACCTCATGCGAGAAATCGTATTCGCCTTTATTCGCATGCCAGCTGTTGCGGGTCCGTTCGATGAGCCCGCGCAGGCTGGCGCGTTTTTCCGGCAGCTCCTGTTCCATCTTCAGCGGGTCAATGCCGCGGTCAGCCAGCAGGCGCAGCCATTCGCGCACCAGCGTCGCACGTCCTTTTGGGGAGTGGATGCGGTTGCTGGTGATTTTCATCGACGGACACATCGGGCTTTTCACATCGAAGTTGAAGCACAGCCCGTTGCCGTTGCACTCCATCGCGCCGCGCCAGGAAGCGCGAACCGCAATCGGAATTTGTCGGTCATAGGTGCCGCGCTTGACGGCGTCTACCTGCAACATCGGCGCATCAACGCCCTCTGGCGGGCAGATTTTACCCGGGTTAAGACGGTTATCAGGATCAAAAGCGGCTTTCACCTTACGCAGCTCGGCGTAGAGTTGTTCGCCAAAAAACGCCGGGCTGTACTCGGCGCGGAATCCTTTGCCATGCTCTCCCCATAACAAACCGCCATATTTGGCCGTAAGGGCCACGACTTCGTCGGAGATCTCCTTCATCAGGATCTCCTGCTGCGGATCACACATGTCCAGCGCCGGGCGCACGTGTAGCACACCCGCGTCAACGTGCCCGAACATGCCATAGCTCAGACCATGGCTGTCGAGCAGCGCACGAAACTCCACAATATAATCCGCCAGATGCTCCGGCGGCACGCAGGTATCTTCCGCAAACGGAATCGGCTTCGCCGCCCCTTTCGCGTTACCGAGCAGCCCCACCGCCTTTTTACGCATCGCGTAGATTCGCTCGATGCCGGAGAGGTCGTTACACAGCTGCCAGCCAATGACGCCGCCTTCCCCCTGTGCAATCAGCTCATCCAGACGCTGACAGAGCGTGCTCACCTGGCTCTCAATCAGCTCTGCGTCATCGCCGGCGAACTCGACGATGTTCAGACCGAGCATCTCTTTATCCGGCACGTCGGTAATCAGTTCGCTCACCGAATGCCAGACAATATCTTCCCGGGCCAGGTTCAGTACTTTTGAATCAACGGTTTCCACCGACAGCGCCCGCGCCTCCACCATAAACGGGGCATTACGCAGCGCGGAGTCAAAGGAGTTGTATTTGACGTTCACCAGACGGCGCACCTTCGGCAGCGGGGTGATATCCAGACGCGCTTCGGTGATAAAGGCCAGCGTACCTTCTGACCCGGTCAGTACGCGGGTAAGATCGAACTGGCTCAGATCGTCATTAAAGACATGGCGCAGATCGTAGCCCGTCAGGAAGCGATTGAGCTTCGGGAATTTGTCGAGGATCAGTTCGCGATTTTCGCGGCAGCGCTCCAGCACGGTGCGATAAATCCGTCCGCTGGTGGTGCTCTCTTTTGCCAGCGTTTCAGCCAGTTCGACCGGCAACGGCTGGGTATCGAGAATATCGCCCCCCAGCAGCACCGCCCGCACACCCATGACGTGATCGGAGGTTTTGCCGTAGACCAGCGAGCCCTGCCCTGAGGCATCGGTGTTGATCATCCCGCCAAGGGTTGCGCGGTTACTGGTGGAAAGCTCGGGCGCAAAAAAATAGCCATACGGTTTTAAAAACTGATTCAGCTGATCTTTGATTACCCCCGCTTCCACACGCACCCACCCCTCTTCCGGGTTGATCTCAATGATGCGATTCATATAGCGGGACATATCAACGATGATGCCCTGGTTCAGCGCCTGCCCATTGGTGCCCGTCCCGCCGCCGCGCGGGGTAAAGACCAGGGAGCTGAAACGCTCCTGCGACGCCAGACGGGCGATGAGGGCCACATCGGCGGTAGAGCGCGGGAAAACGACGGCATCGGGAAGAAGCTGGTAAATACTGTTATCGGTTGCCATCGTCAGCCTGTCGGCATAATCGGTGGCGGTATCACCTGTAAAACCCTGTTGCTCCAGTGCCTGCAAAAAATTAAGCACCAGTTGAACGACGCCCGGTGCCTGAGAAATCTGTGGGATCATTGCTGTCGACCCTAATGAGAATAGTGTGAAATCGTTTGCGTTGTGTCTGGAAAGTTTTATCACATTTTTTTCTTATGTGCTTCGTAGAATTACGGGCAAAATCCGCCTGTCAAAAATCGCTGAAATCACTAATGATTAGAGAGATGCGGTTTATATTCCCATCAGCCTTGCTGGTGTTCATTTAAGGAAAGTTTCGTTTATGGTCAATCTTCGTCAGCCCAGGGATGTCGCACAGATACTGCTGTCGGTGCTGTTCTTAGCCATTATGATTATTGCGTGTCTGTGGATTGTTCGTCCTTTCGTGCTCGGATTTGCCTGGGCCGCGACCGTCGTGGTCGCAACCTGGCCTTTACTCTTACGTTTGCAGAAACTGCTGTTTGGTCGCCGCGGCCTTGCCGTGCTGGTGATGACGCTGCTGCTGTTCCTGCTGTTTATTATTCCCATTGCGCTGCTGGTTAACAGCCTGGTTGACAGCAGCGGCCCGGTTATTCGCGCGGTCACCAGCGGTGACATGACGCTGCCGGATCTCGCGTGGCTGAACAGCATTCCTGTTGTGGGCGCAAAACTATACAGCGGCTGGCACAGCCTGCTGGAGATGGGCGGTAGCGCCCTGATGGCCAAAGTGCGCCCGTACATCGGCACAACCACCACCTGGTTTGTCGGGCAGGCTGCACATATTGGTCGCTTCATGATGCACTGTACGTTGATGCTGGTCTTCAGCGCCCTGCTGTACTGGCGCGGCGAGCAGGTTGCGCTGGGGGTACGCCATTTCGCCACCCGACTGGCAGGTAAACGCGGCGATGCGGCCGTGCTGCTGGCAGCCCAGGCCGTTCGCGCGGTGGCGCTCGGCGTGGTGGTCACAGCGCTGGTGCAGGCGGTGCTTGGCGGTATCGGGCTGGCGGTTTCCGGCGTACCTTATGCCACCATTTTCACCGTTGTCATGCTGATGACCTGTCTGGCACAGCTTGGTCCGCTGCTGGTGCTGGTTCCCTGCATTATCTGGCTTTACTGGACGGGGGACACGACCTGGGGCACGGTGCTGCTGGTCTGGAGTTGCGTGGTGGGCACCATGGATAACGTGATTCGTCCTCTCCTCATCCGCATGGGCGCTGATCTGCCGCTGATTCTGATCCTGTCTGGGGTGATCGGGGGGTTGATTGCCTTCGGCATGATTGGCCTGTTTATCGGTCCGGTGCTGCTTGCGGTAACCTGGCGTCTCTTCTCTGCCTGGGTGCATGAAGTGCCGCCACCCGGAACCGATCCGGACCTCATCTTAAGCGAACTTGAAGAGCTGGAAGATAAGAACGCGCAGTAAGAACCTTTGCCGGGTGGCGCTAACGCTTACCCGGCCTACACTCTTCGCAGGAATACTTAAACGTTGCTAAACTATTTATTCTCTGCGCACTGGTCAGACCCGCCTTTTCATGCCTAAAACCGTCATTCTCTTCAAGAAATCTTTACCTCCCTTTAACTATTGAGACGAATCCGATCGACTCATAAAGTTGGCATGCCTACTATTAAGACACGGTTATAAATCAACACCTTGATTTATAAGCATGGAAATCCCCTGAGTGAAACAACGAATTGCTGTGTGTAGTCTTTGCCCATCTCCCACGATGGGCTTTTTTTTATTTAACTTATGCTGAGCGCGCAGGATTTAGGCGTGTTTTAAACGAAAAAACCGTTCATTACAGACGAATGAATAGCGATGAAAGAGTTTTACTGTTTAGTTCCATTCGTCATAAGCATATGCCATTTCACTATCTTCTGAATATCTTTCTCGTACCGCCAGCTGTTCCTTTTACTCTGAATTATTAGTAGCCTCTGCCCGTTCATCAGCGCGAGCACGTTCACGTTGTAATGAGCATCACCACGTTTAAGGCGGCTGACCACTGCAGGAGCAGCGCCTGCACCTTTTTCTTCTGTCAATAATAGTTATGTGGGTTATTCTCCCGCCATAAGAAAAAAGATAAACGTCAAGGCAAGCACAGTAAATGATATAATAGCCAAACTGGCGTTCCTAAAAACGCCATCATTTAGCTTTATCTTTTATACTTTTTTCAACCTGAGCATGAAGATTCATGCAGTTTATATACCCTTCTCTACGCGCTGCGTTGACTTCCGTAGCGTGTCTTAACTCCATTGCTAACAACTTATCTTCCATGACAGAAAGGCGATAAATCAGGGCGCACACAATCATTAAAAGAATAATGAATAACACCGAAATATCTACAACCACTTAACCTCTCCAGTTACTTATTGAATCCTGAGTTCTGACGCTATGCACTGTAGGTCTTCGTTTTCCCTGCATTGCGTTGTCATGTAGCCGTTGCACAGGGAACTTAAATCAGACAGAGTCCGTATCTTCATTTAAATTTCATCTTTTATAGCTCATCAAACCTATCAGGCTATCTGGCGCAGTCCTGCAACCAGCAGACGGTGAGGAGTAGCTATATCAGTTCCAGGCTCAGAGCAAGGCGGCTAAGACTATTCTTATGCGAACTATTTTTTTAAGTTATTAGTGCTTTGTAAGTTCATTTTCCTCTTTTAATTGCTTGAAAGAGGACTCGCCTTTGTGGCCAGGCGAGTCCTGAATATTAATTTTTACAAATTTCACTCCTACTCAACATCTGCCATTCCCCCTCCAGCACCCGCGTCTCCCCGGTCACCTGCACGTTCACCACCTCGCGTATATCCGCCGAGGACGCGCCAACCTGTAGCTCAAATTCCCCTGGCTCGACAATCCGCTTCCCGTCCCGGCGGGTGAAATTAAACATCTCCACCGGCAGGGTAAAGGTCAGGGTGGCGTTTTCTCCCGGTGAAAGCGTAACGCGTTGAAACGCTTTCAGCTCCTGAAGCGGACGAACCTGCGTCGCGACTTTGTCACGCACGTACACCTGTATTACTTTGCTGCCGCTGCGCTCCCCGATGTTGCTGACATCGACGCTTAACACCACCTCTCCGTCGACCGGGACGTGGCTTTCAGCGAGACGCGCCGCACTCCAGCGAAACTGCGTCCAGCCAAGACCGTAACCGAACGGGTAAAGTGCGCCAAAATGGAACGCAAACGGCGTGCCGCCGCTTTTCAGCTTGTGGTTATAGTAGTACGGCATCGCCCCGGCGTTTTTCGGCACGCTGACTACCAGCCTGCCCTGCGGCTCCGCGCGGCCGGTTAAGATATCGGCAATCGCCCAGCCCCCTTCCTGCCCCGGCGCCCAGGCCATCATCAGCGCGGCCACCTTCTCTTCCAGCCCCTGAAGGTTATAAGGACGCCCGCCCGTCATGACGACAATTACCGGCTTGCCGGTTGCCACCAGCTCCTCAAGCAGCTCTTGCTGCACGCCCGGCAGATTTAGCGAATCGGTATCCGATCCTTCCCCCACGGTGCCGCTCTGGAATAGCCCGGCGAGGTCGCCCACGCAGGCCACCACCACGTCACTCTCTTTTGCCGCGCTCACGGCTTCGGGGATCAAATCCGTGCGTTGTGAAACCGGCGATTGCTGCATCGGTTTACCGCCGCTGTCGCCCGGGAACACCGGCGCACCCGCCATCCGTTTTTCGATAATGTGGCACCCTTTGGCGTAACGTACCTGTGATGCGCCAAGGTACTGTTCCAGCGCCGCGCGCGGGGTTGTCACCTGCGAGGTCTCTTCAACCATATCGCTGATGATCAGGTGAACCGGGAAGCTGTAGCCGCTCAGCAACGCCAGCGGATCGTCCGCCGTCGGCCCCACTACCGCTACACGGGGTTTTCCGCCGAGGGGCAAAATGCCGTTATTTTCCAGCAGCGTGATCGATTTTGTTGCCACCTCGCGCGCCACCTGCCGGGTCGCCTCATTCTGCAAATCGATACCTTCTTCGTCGGCGTACGGTTTTTCAAACAGCCCGAGACGGAATTTTTCACTTAGCACGCGCGCCACAATCTCATCCACTTTCGCCATTGAGATAAGCCCACGCTCTACCGCTTCCGCCAGATGACGCGCGCAGTCATCCTTCGGCAATTCCACGTCCAGCCCGGCGTTAAACGCCAGCGCCGCCGATTCTGCGGGATCGTGAGAAATCCCGTGGTGCTGGTGCAGCAGGCTTACGCCGCCGTAATCCGCGACAATAATGCCGTCGAAGCCCCACTGTTCACGCAGCACGGTGGTGAGCAGGAAATGGTCGCTGTGCCCTGGCTGATTATCGATGTCATGATAGGCTGGCATCACCGAACCGGCGTTGGCCAGCTTCACCGCCATCTCAAACGGCAGCAGGAAGGTATCGTTTAGCTCGCTGAAACCCAGATGGACCGGCGCATGATTGCGCGCCCCTTCGCTGAAGGAGTGCCCCACGTAATGTTTCAGGGTCGCCAGCAGATCGCGCTTATCGCCCTGCAACCCCTTCACGTACGCCGTCGCCATCACCCCTACCAGCCACGGATCTTCCCCAAAGGTCTCTTCCGTCCGTCCCCAGCGCACATCGCGCGAGACATCCAGCACCGGGGCCAGCCCCTGCTGGCACCCGACAGACCGGGCCTCGTTGCCAATCTGCTCCGCCGCGCGCTGCACCAGCGCCGGGTCCCAGGTGGAACCGTAGTTCAGCGACGACGGGAACAGGGTTGCATCTTTGCACAGCAGCCCCACCAGACACTCCTCATGAAACAGCGCCGGAATGCCGAGCCGGGTCTCCTCCATCATCATACGTTGCAGGCGGTTAGCGGCACGCACGCCGGTTTTTGCATCAACAATGTGCGTGCCGAGCGGACGGGTGATCTGCCCGACGCCCAGCTTCAGCCTTTCGCTGAGGGACGCCTGTTCGCTCACGCCGGCGAACTCATCGCTCAAATCGCTACGCTCGCGGTGGTTGCCGTGTTCATCGAGGATCAGCCAGTACGCGTGCATCTGGGCAAATTTCTCTTCCGGCGTCATACGCGCCAGTAAATCAGCGACACGCTCGTGTACGGGACGTCCCGCGTCCTTGTAGATCACAGTCATGGTTTACTCCTGTAGTGCGGATTGGGTTACCGGGCTGAGCTGCCCCGCATCGTTTCGAATGTCTCGCTTGCTGGCCAGCTCACGGGCAATGGAATCCACCAGTCGGCTGTTGAGTTTGTAGATAGCAAGGAGCGCCACCATGCAGAGGAACAGCGCGCAGGGGATCAGGGTGAAAAGGGCATTGATGGTTGCGAGGACGTGAGGCGCCTGGTTTGCCTGTCCGGGCGCGTAATCCACCATGCCCAGCACCCAACCGACTACCGCCCCACCCAGCGCCAACCCAAACTTGATGGCAAACAGGGCGGTAGAAAAGACCAGCCCGTCCAGACGGCGGCCGCTGCGGTGTTCTTCGTAGTCCACCACATCGGAGAACATGGTCCATTGCAGCGGCGTGGTCAGGTTCTGAATAAAACTAAACACAATATTCAGACCGAATATCAGCCACACCTGCGAAGGAGGAATGAAGAAAATCAACGCGCCAAAAATAACGAAAGAAATAATGGTCCACTGATAGGCACGTACGCGATCAAATTTCCCCAGCAGGCGTTCAGATAATAATGCGCCGCTTAAGGATGCCACCATGCCGGAAACAATAAAGGCAAAGACCAGTTCAGGACGTAACAGAACATAGTTAACGTAATACATGGTCGCAGAGCCACGCGTCACGACGGCGGTTAACAGTAAAATATTAAACAGAAAAACAATTCGCCACTGGTTGTTGGCGGCCAGCAGTTTTAAATCCGTCAGCATCGAGCCGGAGGTGTCATTGCGTGGCGAGTAACGCTCCCGGGTCATAAAGAAGCAGCAGAAGAATAAAACAATACCCAGCAGCCCCATCAGGCTCATGGCATAGAAATAACCTTTTTGCACATTCCCCTGACCTAATAATGAGACCAGCGGCAGCGCGATGACCGTTACAATCAACCCGCCGATAAACGACAGGCCAAAGCGCCAGGATTGCAGCGAGTGGCGCTCGCGCGGGTCGAGCGTCAGCGCGCCGGGCATGGCGCAGTATGGAACGTTAATCGCGGAGTAGATCAGGCTCAGGATGGCATAGGTTACGCAGGCATAGACAATTTTCGCCGTCTGCCCGGCATCCGGTACGTAGAAGGTAATCAGGCAGCTCACGCCAAACGGAATGGCAAACCAGAGTAGCCAGGGACGAAAACGACCGTGGCGGGTCTGAGTGCGGTCCACCAGCGCGCCAATGCACGGATCGACAAACGCATCGATCACGCGCACCACTAAAAACATGGTGCCCATAATGGCCGCCGGCAAACCGAATACGTCCGTATAGAAATACGCGAGAAATAACGTTGCCGTTTGCCAGACCAGCGCGCTGGCCATATCACCGAGGCCATAACCTATTTTATCTTTGGTACGTAATACAGAGGAGATTGTCATTGTTATTTGCCTTTTTATCAGGTTAAAACGTATTTCAACCAGTCGCGCATCATCCCGACGGATGTACGCGGTAAGGCTCAAGTATTAGCAACGCCCTGCCCACTAACAATTGTCTAAATTAACAGATAAATTATGATATTTGGTTTTTTGCTTTATTTGTGATGGTGAGCATATTCGCAGGAAAATAAAAAAGGCGAGGACAGATATCCTCGCCTTTTTCAGGTTATGCAGGTTTTACTTGTTCAGCTCTGCCAGGCTCAGCCAGGTTTGCACCACGGTGTCCGGGTTCAGGGAGAGGCTATCAATCCCCTCATCCATCAGCCAGGCCGCAAAGTCTTCATGGTCAGAAGGACCCTGCCCGCAGATCCCGACATATTTACCCTGTTTCTTCGCCGCACGGATGGCCATGGAGAGCAGCGCCTTCACCGCCTCGTTACGCTCATCAAACAGCTCAGAGACGACGCCGGAGTCGCGGTCCAGGCCGAGCGCCAGCTGCGTCATATCATTCGAACCAATGGAGAAGCCGTCGAAGTGCTCCAGGAACTGCTCGGCCAGCAGGGCGTTGGACGGAATTTCACACATCATGATGATCTTCAGCCCGTTCTCGCCGCGCTTCAGCCCCTGACGCGCCAGCTCATCCACCACCGCTTTCGCCTGATCCACGGTACGGACGAACGGGATCATGATTTCCACGTTGGTCAACCCCATGTCGTTGCGCACGCGTTTTACCGCTTCGCACTCCAGCGCGAAGCAGTCGCGGAAGCTTTCCGACACGTAGCGTCCGGCGCCGCGGAAGCCCAGCATCGGGTTCTCTTCTTCCGGCTCGTAGCGTTCGCCGCCCACCAGGTTGGCATATTCGTTGGACTTAAAGTCCGACAGACGCACGATCACGCGTTTCGGGTAGAAGGCCGCGCCGAGCGTGGCGATGCCTTCCGTCAGACGACCGACATAGAACTCTCTCGGCGAGTCGTAACCCTTCATCATCTCGCGGATTTCGTTTTGCAGCTTCGCGTCCTGGTCGTCAAACTCCAGCAGCGCGCGCGGGTGAACGCCGATCATGCGGTTGATGATGAATTCCAGACGCGCCAGGCCCACGCCTTCGTTCGGCAGGCAGGCGAAGTCAAACGCGCGATCCGGGTTACCGACGTTCATCATGATTTTCAGCGGCAGGTCCGGCATGGTATCCACGCTGGAACTCTTCACGCTGAAGTCGAGGATATCGGCATATACGTAACCGGTATCGCCTTCGGCACAGGAGACCGTCACGTTCTGGTCGTCCTTCATGCGTTCGGTCGCGTCACCGCAGCCGACCACCGCCGGGATCCCCAGCTCACGGGCGATAATAGCCGCGTGGCAGGTACGGCCACCGCGGTTGGTGACGATAGCAGCCGCTTTCTTCATGATCGGCTCCCAGTCCGGATCGGTCATGTCGGTCACCAGCACGTCGCCAGGCTGAATGCGATTCATCTCGCTGATGTCGTGGATCACTTTCACCGGACCGGCACCGATGCGGTGGCCGATTGCGCGGCCTTCCGCGACAATTTTGCCCTGCGCGTGCAGGGTGTAGCGCTCCATGACCTGACCGCGCGAACGGACGGTTTCCGGACGCGCCTGCACGATAAACAGCTTGCCGGTGTGTCCGTCTTTGGCCCACTCGATGTCCATCGGACGGCCATAGTGTTTTTCAATCTGCACCGCCTGCTTCGCCAGCTCTTCCACTTCGGCGTCGGTGAGCGAGAAGCGATCCCGCTGCTCCTGCGGCACATCTTCAATGGTGACCTGCTTGCCATGCTCTTGCGTCGGGGCATAGATCATGCGGATTTTTTTCGAGCCCATGGTGCGGCGTACCACTGCCGGACGGTTAGCCGCCAGCGTAGGCTTGTGCACGTAGAATTCGTCAGGGTTCACCGCCCCCTGCACCACCATCTCGCCCAGACCCCACGCGGAGGTGATAAACACCACCTGGTCGAAGCCGGATTCCGTGTCGATAGAGAACATCACGCCGGAAGAGCCTACGTCGGAGCGCACCATGCGCTGTACGCCTGCGGAGAGCGCGACGCCGCGGTGGTCATAGCCCTGATGCACGCGATAGGAGATGGCGCGGTCGTTGAACAGGGAAGCAAACACATGCTTCACCGCCACCAGTACCGCCTCGTAACCCTGAACGTTGAGGAAGGTTTCCTGCTGTCCGGCGAAAGAGGCATCCGGCATATCTTCCGCGGTAGCGGAAGAGCGCACGGCAAAGGAGGCCTGCGCGTCGTCAGCGGAGAGCTGGTTGTAGGCGTCATGGATGGCTTTTTCCAGTTCCGGCTGGAAAGGTGTGTCGATAATCCACTGGCGGATTTGCGCCCCGGCTTTGGCAAGCTCGGTGACATCATCAATATCCGTTTTATCCAGCAGGTCGTAAATGCGCTGGTTTACACCGCTCTGGTCTAAAAACAGGTTAAACGCATCGGCGGTTGTGGCAAACCCGTTTGGTACGGAGACACCCATACCGGACAGATTTGTAATCATTTCACCCAGGGAGGCATTTTTGCCCCCAACTCTGTCTACATCATTCATGCCGAGTTGGTTATACCAAAGCACCAGCGGTGACGAGCCATTGTTGGACATCGAAACAATCCTTTTGTGATATTTGATCGGAGTAAGAAACACCTGACTACGTATTTATACTGGCATATTTATTTCCGCTAAAAAAACGGTGAATCGTGTAAGCAATTTAAATTTTCAACTTTTCGGACAGTTTCCCCGCACTCGCTAACCCGATGATTCCTATAGATTCCGGCAAAAACCATAGAAATAACGCCGCTAATCAGAAAATGAAATCCACTTTTCAGGAAAATCAAAAACACCATTTCATTTTAAATTCAGATAAGTTCTTTACTGTGCAATTAACTTTTTTAATTTATGCTTTCAGGCAATTACGTACGCTATTCTGGGTGGATAAAATGGATAATGCTGTCGATCGTCACGTTTTTTATATTTCTGATGGGACGGCGATTACCGCCGAGGTGCTGGGACACGCGGTGATGTCGCAGTTTCCCGTGTCGATAAACAGCATCACGCTGCCGTTCGTGGAAAACGAGAGCCGGGCCAAAGCGGTCAAGGACCAGATCGACGCCATTTACCAGCAGACCGGTGTTCGTCCGCTGGTGTTCTATTCCATTGTGATCCCTGAGATCCGCAACATCATTCTGCAAAGCGAGGGCTTCTGTCAGGATATCGTGCAGGCGCTGGTTGCACCCTTGCAAAGCGAGCTGAAGCTCGACCCGACGCCGATCGCTCACCGTACCCACGGGCTGAACCCCGGCAACCTGACCAAATACGATGCGCGTATTGCCGCCATTGACTACACTCTGGCGCACGACGACGGGATCTCGCTGCGCAATCTGGACCAGGCGCAGGTCATTTTGCTAGGCGTGTCGCGCTGCGGTAAAACCCCCACCAGCCTTTACCTGGCAATGCAGTTTGGCATTCGCGCCGCTAACTACCCCTTTATTGCCGATGATATGGACAACCTGGTGCTGCCTGCCGCGCTCAAGCCGCTTCAGCATAAGCTGTTTGGGCTGACCATCAACCCGGAACGACTGGCGGCGATCCGCGAAGAACGTCGCGAGAACAGCCGCTACGCCTCAATGCGCCAGTGCCGAATGGAAGTCTCCGAAGTCGAAGCGCTGTACCGGAAAAATCAGATCCCCTGGCTGAACAGTACCAACTATTCAGTAGAAGAAATTGCCACCAAGATCCTCGATATCATGGGACTGAATCGCCGCATGTACTAATATGCTAGTACATTAATCCAGTTTCAGTTATTATCATGCCATCCTCGGGGCGACGTGCCCCGAACTTGAAATCAGCAGGGATTGGTTTAAGGTGATGCCCATCACTTCCCGGTAGTCTGCCGATGAAGCAAAAAATTTCTGAGACATTCCATGAACAAAACCGACGAACTGCGCACCGCGCGCATTGATAGCCTGGTCACCCCGGCTGAGCTGGCCCGGCTGCACCCCGTTTCCGCCGAGGTGGCGGACCATGTGACGGCCTCCCGTCGCCGCATCGAAAAAATTCTCAATGGTGAAGACAAACGTCTTCTGGTAGTAATTGGCCCCTGCTCCATCCACGACCTGGACGCGGCGATGGATTATGCACAACGCCTTCAGACGCTGCGCGGCACGTATCAGGATCGCCTGGAGATCGTGATGCGTACCTACTTTGAAAAACCGCGTACCGTCGTGGGCTGGAAAGGATTGATATCCGATCCCGATCTGAACGGTAGTTACCGGGTGAATCACGGCATTGCGCTGGCGCGCAAGCTGCTGTTACAGGTTAACGAGCTGGGCGTGCCGACCGCTACCGAATTTCTGGATATGGTGACCGGACAGTTTATTGCCGACCTCATTAGCTGGGGCGCGATTGGCGCGCGTACCACCGAAAGCCAGATCCACCGTGAAATGGCGTCGGCGCTCTCTTGCCCGGTGGGCTTCAAAAACGGAACGGACGGCAATACCCGCATCGCCGTTGATGCCATCCGCGCGTCACGCGCCAGCCATATGTTCCTCTCCCCGGATAAAAACGGCCAGATGACCATCTACCAGACCAGCGGCAACCCGTTCGGACATATCATTATGCGTGGCGGTAAAAAACCGAATTACCATGCAGAAGATATTGCCGCCGCCTGCGAAACGCTGGCGGAATTTGACCTGCCGGAGCATCTGGTGGTGGATTTCAGCCACGGCAACTGCCAGAAACAGCACCGCCGCCAGCTGGACGTCTGCGATGAAGTCTGCCAGCAGATCCGCAGCGGCTCGACCGCCATTGCAGGAATTATGGCGGAGAGCTTTATCAAAGAAGGCACCCAGAAGATCGTCGCCGAACAGCAAATGGTGTACGGCCAGTCGATTACCGACCCGTGCCTGAGCTGGGAAGACAGCGAACGGCTGCTGGAGAAGCTGGCTTCAGCCGTGGACACGCGCTTTTAAAATCCTGCCGGGTGACGCTGCGCTTACCCGGCCTACGGTACGTGCCCTTCTCCCTCTCCCCATGGGCTGAGGGATCCCCAGTAATTTTTTTATGCAGAAGCAATAAAGTTGCTTTCTAAATGACTGAGGGCTGTCAGCGATGCCCTGGTCCGGCTGTAAATCGCTGAGGCGTTTGCCTTCCGGCCGGGGCGAGGCGCAGGGATGCGCCGAGAGGGCGGCTTTACAGGGACGTTGCCTCCGCCCGTACCCGATAAGCCGGAAGGAATAAGCCGAGGGCACCGCGAAGCGGCGATTTACCGCCGGGAGCCCGGGTCGCCAGGGTGGTGGCGACTGAGCCACCCTGGCACGTTCACCGGTCATGTCGTTACAGAGTAGCAAGGAACATAAAGTGAACGGAATGACCACCACCGCCGTATGTTCCCCTCACCCTAACCCTCTCCCCGGAGGGGCGAGGGGATTGCTCAGTGCTCGCAT